>JANQRV010000224.1 GCA_028284395.1 Saprospiraceae bacterium | reverse complement strand
ATCTTAGTAAAAAGTACACCATCCGTGGTAGCGGGCAAGCTTCCTATCGATCCCTGCGCGATGCCGTCACCAATGGCATTCAATCCCTTTTCCGAGCGCAGCCGCAACCAACCAGAGAGACTTTTTGGGCCCTTGACGACATCAACCTGGAAATCAAGGAAGGGGAAATCCTTGGCGTCATCGGCCCCAACGGTGCCGGCAAGAGTACGCTCCTGAAAATCTTAAGCCGGATCACCGAACCAACTTCCGGAAAATTGACCATTAGAGGCAGGGTGGGTTCTCTGCTGGAAGTGGGTACGGGGTTTCACCCGGAACTAACCGGTCGTGAGAATATCTTTTTAAGTGGCGCCATCCTGGGTATGAGCCGGCAGGAGATCAGATCCAAACTCGACGAGATCGTTGCCTTCGCAGACATTAGCAACTTTGTCGACAATCCCGTCAAACGTTATTCTTCGGGCATGCGGGTTCGACTCGGATTTGCCGTCGCAGCCCATCTCGATCCGGAAATTCTGCTGATCGACGAAGTATTGGCGGTAGGTGACCTGGCCTTTCAACAAAAGTGCTTGGGAAAGATGGGAAATGTGGCACAGGAAGGTCGCACCGTGCTTTTCGTCAGCCACAATTTGGGCATGATCCGGAAATTATGCGACTCTTGCATTAACATTCACGGTGGTCGATTGGTCGCCAAAGGTTCTGCCGAAGAAGTTACCGATGATTACCTAAAGAATAATTCGCGCAGCCCACGTAAAACGCCCCCCAAGCCACGCGGAGCCCTGGGCCCGCAAGTAGCGTTGAATCGGGTATTGCTCAACCAAAACCGGATGCCGTTCGGTGGTATGGTCCCGGTGTCCGCTCACCAGGCGCATGAAATTATTTTTAGTTTGGCGGTTGAAATCCAGATGCCTTTTCGAATCAATATGACCATTCTCAAGGACAATCTTCGGTTGTTCACCGCATTTGATGCCGCAGCCGCTCGCATCTCCACGGGGGAAGCAATGGCATCTTTCCAAATTCCGGCAGGATTATTGCGACCGGGTGTTTACGCCATCAGTTTTGGTGGTTTGACGGATAGTAACTATGGGGATTGGTTTTGGTTTGACGAAATCCTGGTCCTGGAGGTTCTGGAAGAATGGGGAGATGGCATTGAATTTGTCAATCATGGAGCGATCAATCTTTCGATCGATGCCAAAAGAATTTCGTAGCATAACAATTCAGACCTGTGGTAATAAATGTCATTAGAAGTTATGATTTCCCGGATCTATTGCGGCAGACACCCGGCCGGAAAGGCATTTGGAAAGGACATCGATTCGTCATGAACCAAAAAAAAGATTTCGATCTGCTCATCTGTTTGAATCCACCGAAAATACAGCTGTCTCCAAAACTTCCGAAAGAAAATTGCTGGTTATTCACCCAAGAACCTCCCAATCATCATACCCAATGGTACACCCATGCTTTTCCGTACTTTGGCCGGGTGTTCTCACAACATGCCCACCGCGAACATTCGAATCTCGAACAGCAGCAAACCTGTTTGCCCTGGCACATCGGCCGGAATTTCGATCAATTAAGCGCCCTGCCTCCCAACGACAAAAAAGAGCTAACGTCGGCCGTTATCAGCACCGATGCCGAATTGCCGGGACAAATGGCAAGGCTGCGTTTTTTAGCCTACCTGGATCAGCACCATTTCCCATATACCCGCTTCGGTAAAGGTTTTCGCTTCATCAAAGATAAATTTGATGCTTTGCATCCGTTTCAATACAGTCTGGCATTGGAAAACTCCTTTCTACCCCATTATTGGACAGAGAAACTCAGCGACTGTTTCCTAAGCTGGACCATGCCGATTTACGGTGGCTGTACCAACATCACCGACTACTTCCCCCCGGAATCGATGATCACGATCGACTTAAACGACTTCCCAAAATCACTGGAGATCATCCGGACCGCCATAGCCGATCAACGCTGGAAAAAAAACTTGGATGCCATTGAATTCGCCCGAAACTTAGTGCTTGAAAAGTATCAATTTTTCCCTTTTGTGCAGGATCAAATCAATAAAAACAACCCTGTCTGTAGTTCGCCCGACTTCAAGCCTCATTACATTCCCAGTTTGTGGCCCAGCACATCTACCACAGAAAAATGGCGCCAGTATTTCAGACAAAAATTAGGATCTTTGCGAAGGACTCAGTAATGCCTAAAATGGACGCCAATCCTCTACTAACCATCGTTATCTGCACCCGCAACCGAGCCGTGATCCTTGAAGAATGCCTTCAATCTTTGGGCGAACAAACGGCTTCACCGAAGCTATTCTCCATTCTGGTTGTAGACAATGCTTCTCATGATGGTACCAAAGTTATGGTTCGGCAACAAATGGCGATACACCGTCACTTAAGCTACATCGAGGAAACTGTGATCGGCCTTAGCATTGCCAAAAATACGGGCTATCATTCGGCAACAACTCCTTGGGTTGGCTACTTGGACGACGACGCCAAAGTCGACCCCCATTTCATCGAAAGAGCGTTGTGGATCATCGAGCAATATGGCTATGTATGCTTTGGCGGCAGGTATCTCCCCTGGTACCGCTATGGGCGAAAAAAGTGGGTGCGGGATGAATGGTTTACCAAAGAACGGCTGCTCGAAAAAATGGGCGAGCTCAAAGATGGATTCTTATCCGGTGGCGTTTTTTTCATCAAAAGAAACACATTGGAATCCGCGGGTGGGTTCCGCCCAAATTTGGGCATGAAGGGACCATCCGTAGGATACGGTGAAGAAGAAGCCCTCCAAATTCAATTGCGCCGGCAAGGCATTCCCATCCATTTTGACCCGGAGTTGATCATCCACCATTGTGTTATGCCGCACAAACTCCAAATGAAATGGCATTTCAAATCAGCTTATGCCAAGGGCAAATCCTGGATTCTCAATACTTCAACTCCACTGGTCGTTGTCTTGCTTCACAGCATTTGGAGCGGCCTTGGTCTGTTGGTAAAAAGAATACCTATCGCCCTGTTCCAATTGATCTCGGATCAAAACTACCATTGGCAAAATGCAGCTCTTGCTACGATTAAACCCATCTTTTACTACGCAGGAGCACTTCGCCAGAAAAGCTCTGAATTATTGACAAAAACCGGCAAAGATGAGCATCCGATCTAAGTTGGTTACCGGCCTTTACATTCTTAGAAAAGAAGGCAAACGTCTTTTTACCAAAAGGTCCACAGTACCTTTAGACCAACAGCTTTATTTCAAATTCCGCGGAACCCCCTCCTACAAATATCTATACACCTTTTTCACTCTTCTTCAATCCCAGGGCTATAAGGTCTACTTGATTCCCTCCTTTTCCTTTTATCGCCGGCTCAATGTCTATGGTAAAGACCTGCTCGCCGATGTTTCCTATCGACTTGCTTTCAGCATACCTAAAAAAGTTTGTCTATTGACCGACTATACCACCGCCCAATCCATTCAGATCGATTATGATTATTTGACCACTGTTTCTGAGTCAGATCCAACGACTTTCACTTTTCCACTGCTCATGCACCCCTACATTTACCAAAAAGGTCTGGCCTCCAGCTGGTCTCGGCAGGATAACGATCAATCGATCAAAATTCTATTTTGCGGCAATTGCAGCCACGAATACGACACGGAATACTCCCAAAAGTATTTTGGCGTCCCCAATCGGCATCAAACCCTGAATGCCATTAATGCAGTACAACAAACCACCACTCCTCTAAACTCCACTCTCCCTAAAATTCTATCCGATGAACACAATGTTTTACTGGTCGATAGTAAAAGGAATGAACTCTCTACCGAAGCCTACTTACAGTTGCTTTGCGCATCCCGGTTTTTCCTAGCTCTTCCGGGATACGGCGCACCGACCTGTCACAACGTATACGAAGCTATTTTCACGCAATCGATCCCGCTGGTCCACCGGAATCTCCTCCCCTACTACGGTGGTCTCCTAAAAGACCACGTCAACTGCCTCGTCTATACCAACCTGACGCACCTCAATCACTTAATCACTCAAATAATAGCAGACCGCTTCCGGAATCAGGAAGAGCAATGGCGAGCAAATTTGCGCCAAACTTATTCAGAATTTCTCTCCCCTGAAAAAATAATTGCTTCCTTTACCGAGCAAAAAAAGACCATCCGGACCCTGTCCATGTTCTACGACCTGCAGTCACTCCGATTATTTGGCGAAAGATAACTCCATGAAGGAAATCTCCGTATCGGTCATCATCCCTTGTTACAATGCAGCCTCCTGGATTGAACACTGTTTCCATTCAGCCCTTCGCCAATCCTACCCCATAGCAGAAATTATTTTGGTCGATAATCGATCGCAAGACCATACCTGGCAGATCATTTCCAATTTAGCGAAGCAAAATGCCCCCAAAGTAATCGCCATCCAGGAAAATAGACCGGGAGCACCCTATGCTCGCAACGCAGGTCTTACCATTGCAAAAGGGAAATGGATTCAATTTCTCGATGCAGATGATTTGCTCGACCCGCACAAAATTGGCCAACAAGTTGCTTTACTCCAAGCTCATCAGGATCGTAAGCTGGCCATCATCTTCGGCGGTCACCGCTACCAAAGACCCGATGGTCAAATCGAATCCTGGCCGGTTCAACCACCGGAAGATTTCTATCAAGCTTTGTTTACCGCACAATTGGGCACTACTTCTACCAATCTTTTTCTCACTGAAGCCCTTCGCGAAGTAGGAGGTTGGCGAGAAGATCTGGCCTCCAACCAAGAATACGAGCTGATGTTTCGATTGCTCCTAAGGGATTATTCTGCCTGCGCTGACCCTAATCTTTCGACCTATGTCCGATGGACGCCCAACTCCATTAGTGCCGACTATCCCCGCCGTGCTTATGATGCCGTGCAAGTTAAGGCGGGCTACTGTCAACAGCTCGTCCAACATGATCAGGTCTATTTTGAAGAGCACGCCGATTTCTTTTATGGGAATTTATTTGTGGCGATTCGGCAGTTGGCCAAACACAGTTATGCTCAATCAAGGACTGCCGTGGAAAAGTGCTTACCCACTGGATATCGACCTAAAAGCTTAGCAGGGAATGGAGTAACTGTTATAGATCGTTTTGGTAGTCGGTTTTTGGGGATTTATCGCTATTTGGTGCTGCTGTTTTTGATTCGGAGGGGGATTTGGAGGCCTTTTAAGGCTGTTATTAAGCGTTGGCGAGGTTTGTGTTGACAGCATCAGATTGGCAACAAACACGATGTGACTTCCTCCGAGGTCTTTCTACTGTCAAGAGAAACTGCAGGGTCATTTTCCCCTAAATGCCAAGTATCAACCGTCCTCGGAGGTCTTCCTCAAAAGGTTTAACACCTCCGAGGAACATTGGACTTGGCTGCTTCCTTTTGCTTTTTTTAAGTTTCGTGCTTGATGAAAACCTCGGAGGAGGTCAAAAACTGCTGCTTGATGCAACAAGTACGTCCTGACTTCCTCCGAGGTCTTTCTACTGTCAAGAGAAACTGCAGTTAAATATTTCCTAAATACCAGATAATGAAAGTCCTCGGAGGTGTTCTTCAAAAGGTTTAACACCTCCGAGGATGCCTCTTGCTTGGCTCCTTGTTTTCTCATGTACTTTGGGTTTCTGCTTTTGGCGGAGACCTCGGAGGAGGTCAATAACCGCAGATTGAGGCAACAGGTACGTCCTGACTTCCTCCGAGGTCTTTTTTTGCAAAGGAAACTGCAGCTTCGCTTTCTCCAAATGCCAAGTATTAAACGTCCTCGGAGGTGTTTCTCAAAAGGTTTAACACCTCCGAGGACGCCTCAGGCCTGTCATCTTGGTTTTCTTCTACTTTCGGTATCTGCTTTTGACGGAGACCTCGGAGGAGGTCGATGACAGCAGCTTGGCGCAACAAGTACGATGGGACTTCCTCCGAGGTCTTTTTTTGCAAAGGAAACTGCAGCTTCGTTTTCTCCAAATATCAAGTACTATACGTCCTCGGAGGTGTTTCTCAAAAGGTTTAACACCTCCGAGGATGCCCCTTTCTTGGCTCCTTATTTTCTCATATACTTTCGGTATCTGCTTTTGGCGGAGACCTCGGAGGAGGTCGACGACAGCAGCTTGGCGCAACAAACACGATGGGACTTCCTCCGAGGTCTTTATATGGTCAAGAGAAACTGCAGTTTCATTTTCCCCAAATGCCAAGTATGAAACGTCCTCGGAGGTGTTTCCCGAAAAAAATCAAACAAAAATAGGTTAAAAAATAAATTCAACACAAAAAATGGATTTTCTTAGAAATTTCCAATAGCTTGAAAGTTACAAACAAACCATCATGCCCAATAAAGTCAGCTTGCAACCTGGTTTATACTACCACATTTTTAACCGCGGCAATAACCGCCAGCTAATTTTTCGGGAAGTAGAGAACTACCGCTACTTCCTTCAACTAGGAAAAAAGTATTTGTCCGGCATAGCAGACGTCTATTGCTACGCCTTGTTGCCCGATCATTTTCACTTATTGGTCAGGATTGGGGACGAGACAGAATTGACCAAACGAGGAGTGAAGGACCCCAAAAAGATTTCATTGCAATTCGGACATTGGTTCAATGCTTATGCGAAGGCATTTAATAGAAAATACAAGCAGGTCAGCAGTCTTTTTGAAGATCGCTTTGAACGAAGCCCTATAACTACGGAAAGCCACTTTGATCGAATCATTTGCTACATCCATTGGAATCCGCAAAGACACGGATTAGTAGAGGATTTCCGGATGTGGGACCATTCTTCTTTTAAGAGCCTGCTTTCTCAGAAGCCAACCTTATTGGCTAGAAAAACGGTAATGGATTGGTTTGGAGGAAGAGAGGCATTCATCGAGGCTCATCATTCTCAGCTTGATCTTCAAAAGGTGGAATGGAACCTTCCAGATTAATCTATTCATTTAAAACCAAACGATAGATCCTTTCGATATCCTGCACTACTTGTTTTTTTTGGTAGGATTTTTCTGCATGCTCCCGGATCATTTTTGGTTGAAAAGTTAGTTGACCGGTCGCGGCAGCTTGGAGCGCTTTTAATAATGACCATTCGTCTTGTGCGGGCACGAGGAGGCCGAAATGATCATCCGGCAGTCTTTCCCGTAATGGTCCGATATCGGTTGCAATGACTGGCAAGCCAGAGGCTTGCGCTTCGGAAACGACAATCGAAAAAGTTTCGTAATTGCTGAAAAGTACGAAGACATCGTGCCGACGCATTTCCGCCGCTACTTGTGGATGGGTCAGTGGCCCCAGCACTTGAATTCGATTGGGATCCAGCGCCATATCTTGGATCCATTGTTTGACCAATTCGGTGTTTTCATTGCCGACGATGGTCAGTTGCCAATTGTCCACTTCTTTTTCTAGTCTTTTGAAGGTGGACAGTAAGCCGGAAATGTTTTTGGAGGGATTATCGAGGGAGGAAACATGTAAGAACCTTGTCACTTTCTTGGACTTCCGCACTTTCAATGGCTGGTAAAAATAGTCGGCTACAAAATTGTAGACCACCTGATAATGGCCTTTGATGCCTTCCTTTAACATACTTGTTTTCAGGTGGTCGCTGACCGGCATGATGACCGAAGCAAGTCGCGCCAGTATCCTTGCCAGGACAAACAATCGGCGCTGGTGAGGCAGGTGATGTTCTTCAGTGTAAATTGTAGAATGTTCCGTAATCACAAATGGGATGCTAAAGATCAACCGCAGAAAGACGGCAATAACAGCGGTATAAAGTGTAACGTGTACATGGATTAATTGCGGCCGACCTCTTTCGGCGAAAATCATTCGTAGGCCCCGATAATGTCCCCGGATCCAATGAAAATAACGCAGCAGTCCTCGATATTGGGGTACATAAACTATGACTTCATCCTGCTTTGAACGTTCAACGAAATAAGAGCTCAGTCCTTTGCGTAAATCCTGGTCTTCGGTGACATGTAACAAGACGTGGTTTCCATGCTGGTTTAAGGCCCGAAAGGTTCTTTGAACAAAATCTCCATTGTAGGCATCCTGTCGGGTCGGATACCAGCTGGCCAGGTGGAGTATGTATTTCTCTTCAGGCATTTCTTTCAAAATACATTTTATACCAAAGGTCGAAGGTAAGAAGGCGAATGGCGGTATTCATGGACTTGATTCGTGAGCTATTCAAACACTTTCGGGTAAAAGAAGGCGTGTGTTCATTAAAGATGGGAGCACTGAATCGAAGAGTCAGATCGATTAACCACTCCCGATGATCGGTCAACCACTGACGGGTCGGTACTTCAAAGGCAACCTTGTTGTAGCGGTTTCTGATTTTTGCCGGTAACACGGAAGCCGCTGCCGACCGCAATATTTCTTTTCTGAGTCCATTCCTGATTTTATGCCGGGCATCCATGCTCAAACAAAATTCTACCAGTCGGTAATCCAGAAATGGAAGTCGGGATTCAATGCCGAACGCGCTGGAGTTGCGGTCTTCGTAATGCAAAAGGATGGGTAGGCCTACTTCCGTGAGTAGATTAATGGAAGTGGTCCGCACGTCCAGATCCGGAGAACGGGTAAAATCGGATTTTTCCCCTTGCCATTTTTTCGTGTCCAGCCAATTTACACCCGTACCATTACTGTTATCGGTTTTCAATAGTCGTTCCCCGATAAGTGACCACCAGGGCCAGCGATGGCGACTGATGAAATTCCAGCCGGCCAAAAAGAAAGCGGGGTCACGCTCCCGTATAAGAAGCTGAAAATACGGCAGATAAAATTTATCGTAGCCGGCCAGTAATTCATCTGCACCCTGCCCGTCCAACATCACTTTTAATCCACGCTCTTTTGCTTGGGCAAAAACCAGGTATTGTGCAAGCACACCAGCGGTAGCCAGGGGCTCATCTTGTACCCAGACCATACGCTTCAATAAATCTCTAAAATCTTCTGAAGCAGGCCAGACTTTGGTCAGGTCAACGCCGTGTTGTTGTGCGACTACATCCATGTATGGCTCCTCATTAATGGAGGATTGTCGAAAACAGGCACCAATGGCCTTTACCGGATCGGCCTCCATCTGGTGCATCGTTCCAACAATGGCAGAACTGTCCAAACCTCCGGAAAGGGTGGCTCCGATTGGCACATCCGATCGCAATCGCAATCGTACTGCATCCTCAAAAAGGGCAGAGAACTGTACCGTAGCCTCGGAAAAAGAAGAAGGGGGCGGCAGTTTTTTTTCACCGGGCCGATAATACCGATCGATCCTCCATTGGTGGTTTCCCAATTGATAGAGTAGATTTCCACCCCGCGGTACCTGAAATACGTTTTCGATCAACGTTTCTTTCGTATGATCGTGATATCCGTGCACCAAAAAGTCAAAGCATCGGTCCCGATTCAGCGTTGGCGACCAGTCGGCAAGTACTGTAAATTGTTTGATCTCCGAGGCGAGACAAAACCGGGCTCCATTCGACCAATAATACAATGGTTTGATGCCAAAACGGTCGCGGGAACAAAAAAGGGCGTTTCGATTGGCATCGTAAATGACAAAAGCCCACATCCCATTGAAGCATTGCACACAGGATTCCCCCCAATGGTCGTAGGCGGCGATGATTACCTCCGTATCGGAGTGCCCCATAAACTTGGCTCCTTCCTTTTCCAGCTTTTCTCTAATTTCCAGGTAATTATAAATCGCTCCATTGAAGACGATGGTATAATTTTTGAAAGTCATTGGTTGACTACCACTGGAAGAAAGGTCGAAGATGGCGAGTCGTTGATGAGCTAGACCGACATTGCGGTCGATGCTACATCCATTGCTATCGGGGCCCCGATGTCGGACCTGGGCAGAGAAGTGCCGCAGCTCTTTCTCATCGACCGATTCTCCGTTCTTTTGCACAATCGCCGCTATACCGCACATGAATGAACAATTTGAATAAAGGGTTATTTTCAGAGTTTTGTCGGGAAGGCATCGCCGAAATCCCGTTATTCTTCCAGCCTTGGTGGATGGACCTGGTTTGTGGCCCTACTAACTGGGATACGAAAGTTGTAAACGGATCGGCCGGTACAATCCAAGGTGTTTTTCATTTTTATTCCCAAAAGTATTTTGGATTCAAAGTCATTCGACAACCATTGCTGACGCCCTATACCGGCCCCTTGCTTTTTCACGCTTCAACTGAAGCAAACCCAACGTCAAAACTAAATTTTCAAATTAAGTTATTCAAAGAATTGCTACGCGACTTTCCCAAACCGCTTTGGTACAACCAGCACTTTCATCCTCAGGTCGATTACTGGTTGCCATTCCGGACGGAGGGCTACCAATGTTCTACGCTTTATACCTTCCATTTGAATTTGAATCAATTGGACAAAGTCAAAGCCAATTTCAAGGGAAACGTTAAACGAAGTTTGAACAAGGCCGAAGGTCAGATCGTTGTCACGGAGGAGTTACCGGTTGATTCTTTCTTTCGGGTTTATTCCCAGACATTTAACCGTCAACGGCGACAATCCCCCATCAATTTCATCCAATTTGAACGCCTGCACCACGCACTCAAAGAACGCAACCAGGGCCGCCTTTTTTGCGCACTGGATCGAACGAACAATCAGGTTCACGCAGTGGCCTATTTGGTATGGGACCAACAATCGGCGTATTACTTGCTGGAAGGTAGCGACCCAGCGCTGAGAAAAAGCGGCGCCAACCTATTATTGACCTGGCGCGCCATCCAATACACCAAAGAAGTTTTAGGCTTGGACCGTTTTGATTTCCTGGGCAGCGTTTTGCCAAATATTGAACCATCGAGGCGGCATTTCGGAGCCCAGCCAGTACCCTATTTCCACATTTTCAAGGGAAAGTATAAGATCTTAGAGGCCGTCAATGCCCTACGCCAACACCCATGACCATGAATGTATCCATTAATTTTCCGGACCAGGAGTATCGTCATCGAATCACTTACATCGCCCAATTTCTGAATGAACACCCGCTAAAGCCAGTCGCCTGTCAACTTTCTTGCAACAATCCCGGGGCTGAAATTCAAATCAATTATTATCCATACAACGGTGAAAAGGCAAATTGGACCATCCTTCGTCAAAATCTCATTTTCAATAAAACCATCGTTTCCACCAATCAGCTTCATGCCAACATTTATCGTTTCGACCATGAGATCTTGTATTCGGTCGAGTCGCACGGAAGCACCGGCGATCGCTCCTTCCTGGTGGACCGGGTTTTCCAATTCGACCTGATCGAAACGCTATTTTTCCATTTGTCCCGCTATGAAGAATTTCATTGTACCCCTTCCCAATGGGATCAATGGGATATGATGAAGGCCAGCGAACAGTTTCTGGTCCGAAACAGCTTGCAACGGATACCGGTTGTCGATCAATTGGTAAGGGCGTTTTTCAAGGCCCTGGAGCTTGAACCACTGGAAAGACCTACTTCTTATTCCATGACACACGACATCGATGTTCTTTTCAAGTTTCAAAACCCTTATCGTTTTGCAAGAGCCTCCCTAAGGTCCGTGTTAGATAAAAGGGGATGGCAATGGCATCGAAGGGTCCTCAAATCCTACTATCAAACCATCACCAAGCAAAGTAAAGACCCCTACGACAATTTTGATTGGATGTTAACCGAACACGCTAATTTTGAAAAGATCATCTACTTCATGACGGGTGGAATCACGCGGCACGATAACTTCTATAAAATCCGTTCAAGTGCAGCCCAAAAATACCTGGAGATGGCTCAGAGAAGGGGGTATTGGATCGGTTTGCACCCCAGCTACGCCACTCCTGCGAACTCGAGGCTTTTCACCAGGGAAAAAAAGAGGTTGGAAAAAGCCAGCAATGGCCCCATTCATCACAGTCGCCAGCATTTTCTTCACTTTGACTTCACAGAAACACCCAAAATTCTGGATCAAAATGACATTCAGGTAGATGCTACCATGGGCTACCAGGACTTGATCGGTTTTCGATGTGGGACTGGCTTTCGGTACCGATTCTATAATTTAGCATCAGATAAGCCGACCAATTTTCACGAATTACCGATGGTTGTAATGGATGGCGCCCTGCTGGACGAAAGTGGCCAAGACCTTGATCGGTCAAAGATATTGCTGCAAACTTTTTTGGACAATAATGCTAAAAACACCCACATCACCTTTAACTTCCA
Source organism: Saprospiraceae bacterium (assembly GCA_028284395.1). Classification (GTDB taxonomy): domain Bacteria; phylum Bacteroidota; class Bacteroidia; order Chitinophagales; family Saprospiraceae; genus JANQRV01. The sequence goes on along the minus strand of JANQRV010000224.1, from coordinate 79,392 downwards.
CAATACCATATTCGACCATACCAAACGGGATGCAGATACGCTGAAAAAACTATACCTGGATTTAACTGACTTGATGGCAAAGCACAATCCGACGCAATGAAATTTTTAATCTTAGCCGATGTTTTTTCGCTGGAGTCCTGGCTGTTGTACGACCAAGCACCGACCATCTGTCCCCAGGTGTATAACTTCTTCAACTACCTGGGCAGCAGCGAGACACACTGCTTTCATGCCATCATCATTAACAAGGAGGCCGACCAGGTCAAAGTTTTTCCCAATGGATCTCAAATAGAATTAAAGAAATTGGCTTTCCCCAATCACTACGCGTGGAAGGTTTTGGCCTTCTTTAGGCAGTACCGCTACGCCCGAAAACTGTTAAAGCAAGAAAAATTTGATGTGGTATACGGTATGAGTTTTTTTTCGATCAATGCAGCAAGGCTGGGGAAGCAGTTCAACTTATCAAGCGTATCCAGGATCTTTGGGTCGCTCATCTACTACGAGCTGCAAAAGCGCCGGTACTTAAGAATTTACACGCGTTATCTATTCCAAGTACTGGAGATTAAAAACCCTTCGGACCTGGTCATATGCACCCAGGATGGGACCCAATTCGACCGCGCATTGGCACATTTCAACCGGCAGAAAAAAGACGACGTACACATTCTTTTTAATGGGATTGCGCCCAGCTTGAGAGATCAATTAGGGGCCATCCCACTAACTAAATCATTGCCGGTATCCCCCTCCGTCAAACGCTGCATTTGTATGGGAAGATTGACCAATTGGAAACGGCAAGACCTGGCCATTCAATTAATGGATTACCTGGTCAACGAATGTGGAGACAACAGCTTCCGGTTAACGATCCTCGGTATGGGAGAAAATGAGCGGCGACTGCGCAGGATGATCGCGAATCTACATCTTAACGAATACGTAGAAATCATGGCCCCAATCCCCCATTCCGAAATACCCTCCCTCCTTTCCAGTTATCACATCGTATTCTCGCTGTACGATGCGAGCAATCTCAGCAACAGCATTTGGGAAGCGAGCCTTGCCGGAAAACTAATCGTCACGCGAAACACCGGCGAGACCTCACTCATTTTCAAACACCGAGAAAATGCCTTAGTTTGGGATGAAGAAACGCCCATGTCGGCGATCGGTCAGGCGCTGATCAAGCTGATCGGCAAGGATATTTCAGCCATTACCGCTAGAGCCAGAACAGACATCAACCAGTTAATACCGAGCTGGGAAAAACGGATAGAAAAAGAACTAAAATTGATCATACAATTACACACCGAACGATGAATATCAACATTCGAACCAGGGAACAGTTCCCCTTCCGGGCCCGGCTGGCCTACGTGGTTCGGTTTTTGAATCGACACCCCCTGGTTCCGGGCGAACTCACTTTTTCGCTCGACGACGAAAGCGCAGACCGGCAGATCAATTACAGCACCGACCCCAAAGCCAGTTCCGATATGCTCATCCCGGCACAACATCTGTTTTTCTCCCGTACTGCCATCCCATCATTGTGTTGTAATCCGTATGAATGGCGCGGCCAAACAATCTATAGCGTGGAGGATTCTGAGAAAAATCTTTCACCATTCACAAAAGAACAAAGTATCCAATTCGATATTTTTGAAGCGATTTTTTATCACATCAGCCGTTACGAAGAGTATTTCAACGATGATCAGCCGTTAAACCAAGCTGGATGGCTGCGAGAAGATCTGCATTTATTGGTCCGGAACAACCTGGAAAAAAGCCCGGTCGTCGATCAATTAGTCATCGCCCTCATACGGCTATTCCTCGAGAACTATCGAATCCCCCCAACCACCTACAGTTTAAGCCACGACCTGGATTTTTTATTTCGTTTCAAACCCCATTACCGCATTCTAAAATCCATCATTGGAAACATCTATCACCAGCGGGGATGGCAAAAAATTAAAAAAGACTTATTCCATTGGTCCCAAATGATCAGTGGAAAGGTCAAAGACCCTTACGACACCTTTGACTGGCTTTTCCTGGATGGCAGCAACACCTTAGCCTCGAAGCATTTGTACATCATGACGGGGGGCAATACCCCCTATGACAACCAATATGCGCCCTCCCACCCTTATTTGAAGCAAATCATTGACCTGGCGATATCGAGGGGCTATCAGTTGGGGCTACACCCCAGCTATAATGCCGGCTTAGACGAACAGCTCTTCCTCCGTGAAAAAACTGTTTTTGAAAACCTGACCAACAGATCATTAAAAACAAGTCGACAACATTGGTTGCGCTTTCAATGGCAACACACGCCAACTATTCTCACCAAACTGGGTTTGGCCCGGGATTCTTCGATCGGTTATTCGCGCCGGCTGGGGTTTCGATGCGGGACGGGATTTCCCTATTACCTATACGATTTTAAAAAAGAAGATGAATTTGAGTGGCAGGAATTGCCTTTGGTGTTGATGGATAGTGCCGCCATTCATGAAGCGATGGCCGAAGGAATGGATCTAGCGACTTTGATCACTGGTTTTTTGGAGCGGAATCGAGTGGGCACTCATGTGGAGTTGAATTTTCACAATAGTAATTTTGATCCGACGATCGTGCAGGGCATTGCATTAGCTGATTATTATGAAAAATTTCGGCAATCACTGGTGAGCTGATTTTGTTCTGATAATGTCTCCCTAATGAAGGTTACCATTTGGTTTGCAATCAAATGGTCATCGAATTCCCGGATTGTTTTCTCTCTCCCGTACCTCCCCATATCAGATCGGGCTTCTTCACCCAGATCGATCAAACAGTCCACGGCATCGGCCAATGCATCGGCGTCTTTAACCGGAACCAAAAACCCATTTTTCCCGTGCTCCACTGCTTCTCTGCAGCCGGCGGTATCCGTAGCGATTACCGGTTTACCCATCGCCATGGCTTCAGTAAGGGACCGGGCAATGGCTTCCCGATAAGAAGGTAATACGATGCAATCGGACTGGGCGATGATCGGGCGTACATCGTTCGCAAAACCCTTGTATTCAATCACACCGGATTTAATCCATTGGTTCAATTCTCTTTTGTTGACCGAAGCGGGGTTTCCTTCATCCAATTCGCCTACTACCCAAAAGGCAACACGGCTTCTTGCTCTCCGAATGCGTTGAGCAGTCTGAATAAATTCGTACAAACCTTTATCGTAGAGAAGCCGGCCGACAAAAGTAAAAATAAGCTGGCCGTTGTTCGTTTCGCTTGGTGCCATCGGAGTGAAGTATTCTACATTGACTCCACATCCTTTTACCGATACTCCTTGAGAAGGCTTGATGATCCCTTTTTCGACAAATAATAGGCGATCGTCCTGATTTTCGAAAATCACTCTCGGGTTGTGATACAGCGACCATCGATAAAGTTCCTCCACAAGCCGGAATAAATAGCCATTGTGGATGTAGGAATACCCCAGTCCGGTGATGACCGAAATCGCCGGAATCCGGCAAAATCGAGCGGCGAAACTACCATAGATGTTTGGCTTGATGGTATATTGCAGGATCAGATCGGGCCTTTCTCGCTGGTAAAGCCGGATCATCTGACGAATTAGCTTCCAGTCCTCCAGGGGGTTGGTTCCTTTACGGTTTAAATGGTCCAAATGCACGTGTCGTATCTGCGGAAATCGCTTCTGATAAAATATGTAGTCGTCTACGGGCGCAGCAACAATGAGTTCACAACCTTCCTTCTGTAATGCTCTTAATACATTCAGCCGGAAATTGTAAATATTCCAAGTGCTGTTGGCAACAATCAATATCTTTCTTCCTTCCAATCCTCCTTTCTTCAATTTCCTACTTTTCAACCTGGTAAAGTATTCGGTCATACTGGTATTTTACTATTGTTGGAGGGCCTGCGGATGAATTTTGAACCGCATGACCACTTCACCGCTATCGGGATCGACCTCTATTTTTTGCCCGTCTCCCGCCGCCAGTTCCTGGCCCGTCGTCATCTTATAGATGCCGGAAAGGAATGCCATCCCTTGATTCAGGACTTCTTCCAGTTGCCGATGCTTTGAAGCAGGCGTCGAAGGAGTATTTGCAGGTGTTGCCGGCTCCGGAATTTGTCGATCAAATTCCTCGGCAACCGGCGGCAGTATTTCGGTAGCATTGGATTCCCGGGAAGGATTCGGAACATAACTCTCGTCCGGTTCTGCGGGTTGGCCATCGAAAGCATCGATCATTTCCTCCATTTGCTGGAAGAACTGGGCTTTACCCTTATCCGAAAAATCAACCTCATCGATCGTATTCTCTGTGTTTAGAACGCCGTCGAAAAGATTCTGTTTCAGGAAAAGACCGGAAGCTATTTTTTCTTCAATCGAACCAACGGTAATGAAGTTGATGACATTGAGATTTTCATTTTTCTGTCCCAGGCGGTCGATGCGCCCAATGCGCTGGTTTTTGCGTGCAGGATTCCAGGGCAATTCAAAATTGATCACCGTATCAGCAACTTGGAGGTTTAGTCCGGCTCCTCCTGACTCCGTTGACAGGAAGATCTGGCAGTCTTTATCTTTTTCAAACTGTTTGATCAATTTACCGCGGTTCCTGACCTTTACTTTTCCGGTCAACATCACGTATCCGATCTTGAGTTCTTCCAGCAATTCTGCGATGAGGTTTAGCATATTGATCCATTCGGAGAAAATAATGATCTTCCGCCGTTGGTTTCTCATGTCCAGCTTATCGACCAGGATATGTCTAAGTTCATGTAATTTTGGGGAATGATTCGTTGTTTTATCGATCAGGAATGTAGAATTACAAACCATTCGCATGTTGCTTAGCAATAACAGTAAACGTTGCCAATCGTAAGGCGTCTTAAACTTCTTCCGTAAAATTTGAGCGATGCCCCGGGAAAAGCCCGCGTGTAGGTAGGATTGTTCTTCATGCATTGCAATGGGAATGTCTTGCTGGCGGACGTTGGGAAGTTGTTTGATCACATTTCGCTTCTCCCGCCGGATCAGGATCCGGTTCATCCGTTTTTTCAAAGCATTCAGGTTGTAATAGCCGGTAATTTTATTGGCGCTACCGGCCGGGTCGAACAGGCAGTGTTGGTAAGAAAACTCCCAGAGAGGCGCTAAGAAATAAGGATCGACAAACTGAACAATCGAATATAAGTCAATCAATTTGTTTTCAATAGGGGTACCGGTAATGACCAGGTTGTGTTTTTTATCGATGCGCTTAATCGCCGCCGCCGTTTTTGTTTCGTAGTTTTTGATCTTTTGTGCCTCGTCCAAAATCACAAAGTCGAATCCAATGGCATTGATCACCTGTAAATCCCTTAAAACCGTTTCGTAATTGATGATAAAGAAATAGGGCTCTTCTGACTGGTAGAGCTCTTCCCTGATTTTGGGTAGTCCTTCCACTACCGTAGCCTTTTCATCGGAAAATTTTTCAATTTCAGATTTCCATTGCCATTTAAGCGAGGCCGGACAAATGACCAAAGCGCGTTCAAATCCAAATACCTGCTTCTTTAATACGCCGGTAGTAATGGCTTGCAGGGTCTTCCCCAGCCCCATTTCGTCGGCAATGATCGCTCCCGAACGATACAAAGCAAAATTTACCCCTTCCTTTTGATAATCGTATAAAGTGGCATTCACCAAAGAAAAATCCGGCTGTTCGCTCTCCCGTAATTCATCCAGCATGCGTTCATTAAAAAAGCGTTCGACTTTTTCCGGTACTTCTTCGCGGACCTTTATTTCCGGCACCCGGTAAGCTTCACTTAAAAAACCGGCGAACACGGCCATTTTATCATCTTCCAGGTATTGACGGCGGCCAAAATATTTACGGATCAGTTTTCGGGCATCTGCGGGGAGTTCGCCCGGGTAGTACCAGGTAATTCGATAGTCGTTCAGCGGATCCAGATAAATCTCAACGAAAGGATAATCCCGCTTCAGTTTTTTGACTTTTTTCGGATGCTCCTTAAAGTAATTAAAGAGGAACATGATGTGTTTGGTCGTACCCAGTTTATTGGCGCGCCAATCAATGTTATCGATGTAGCCGATTTCCCTTTCAAAATCGCGAAGTGTCACTTTATAGGCCACGCCCTTTTCGTTGTAGAGGGTATGTTCTCCGTAAATATTATCGGCCAGCGCTACCCGGTAGGCAGCTTTCAAGGCCTTTTTCCTACGCTCTTCCAGAACCCGCTTTTTCATACCGGTGCGGGTATACTTTTGTCCCGGCAAATTTACTTTTAGCCAGTCTTTGCGTTCGCGGTAGGCCAGCAAAGCCGCAAAACTGAATTCATTCCAATCGACGACCTTATTCTTCTCGACGGGTTCAATCGAAGATCCGGTATTCCGCAATGAAATGACCTTTTCTTCTTCTTCGTTGCCAACGGCCACCTGTACGGCATCCGATGACTGCATCAATAAGGTACAGGCATCCAGGTTGTAAAAGGATTCGGCTGCACTCAACTGGTCATTATCCAGTAAACGTCTTGCTTTGACGGTAGCAATGGTGCCATCAATGATTTCCAGATAGTCTTGAATGGTAGGCATAGGAAAGGCTATTGAAACTTGATAAAGATAAAGCCTCAATTTAGGAATATTTGCTGACGAAGACCAATTCAGTATATGGGAAAACGGCGTGAAATAACGGCTTCATGAAATCAGGAGGCGCCAAATAAGCCTTCGACAAGAAAGCGATTCGTTTGTCTTTTGTCAAAGAGGACCGGAACGGGGATAGAAAGCCCTTGAATCACAGTGCTTTCAACAATCCCGGTTTTTAATTTTTGATTCAACTCATATTCACCGGAGCGGTCGGTTAAAAGGTACTGTTCCAAAGTTTCTTTTTCAGCATCAATAATCCAATATTCGCTGACACGATGCTTGGCATAATCATCGAACTTAACACCGCGGTCTCTAGACCTGGTACCCTTGGACAAGATCTCAACGATCATATTGGGAACAGGGAAAATTTTCTGCCCTTTTGCAAATCCTTCGGCAACTTCCTTCTCGAAAAAACACAAATCCGGCTCGTAATCATTGCGGGTTAGTTGAATCATAATCTTTTCTATCCCGACAAAGCCAAGGTCCTTTTCCACAACGTAGGTATCTAGAATCTTGTATAGGTTTCCACTCACTATGTTGTGTTCCCGGGCCACGGGGGAATGAATAATTATTTCACCATTGATAAATTCTGATTTTTGAAATTCAGATACCTCTTTGTAGAAATGTGCTCGTTTTTGATCGATCTGAATGGTCATTACTTTGCTTTTAATCAAAAACGAAAGAGGTTTGCCATTAGTTCGAATATAGGGAGAATCTCTCTAATTTTTGAGAGAGTAAAGATTAAAAGACCTCCTTAAACAAATCATACCAAGGCCGAAACCAAATAACGGTCTCTCCCTTAGCCATTTTTTCTTCCAAATTTCTATTAACGATCCAAACTTCCTTGGGGTGATAATCTTCAATAAAGCTATACAGTGATTTCCCAATTTTCCGCTTAAAGCGTTTATGCGCTTTTACTTCTATCGGTAAGACCTCTATTCCCGTATTGACTACAAAATCAACTTCAGCCTGATTTTGCGTTCTCCAATAATGGATCGAACTCACACTTCCGGCAAAGAAATCTTTTAACATTCTGAAGATCATTTGTTGAAATAGAAAGCCGATTTGATCTTGAGTTGATGCTGTATTTTGCATACCCAATAGGTAGTTTCGAAGTCCGCTATCAAGAAAATAGTATTGTGGAGACTTCACAATTTCCTTTTCTTTATTGCGAAAAAAAGGAGTCACCGCTTCCGTAATAAAGGTTTTTTCGCTGTACCATAAATAGTTTTTCAACGTTGGAACAGAAATACCGGAAAGGCCCGCCAAATTGTTGTAGTTGGTCATTTGCCCGGCTCGGTTGGCCACCAGTTGTAGAAGGGTAACGAATGCCCGACTCTTTTCCAGTCTGAGCAATAGCTGAATGTCCCGTTCGATGTACCCCTGAAAAATTTCGGTCAACACCTCGGTCTTTTCTCGATCCGTTGCCGAGGTTACCACCCTGGGGTAGCCCCCATACTGTAGATATTCCAGCAATAATTTTTCCTCCAACAGGGGGTCTGTTCTTAGCAAACCGATACTTTCTGCTGCGTTTCGGCCAACTCTATATTTTACAAATTCTTCCGGAGAGACGGTATTTAAATAAAAATTTTGCTTACGGCCAACCAGGGACTCTGCTATTTTCTCCTTTAACTCCAGACTTCCCGAACCCGTAGCGATGAACTTATACGGCAGATCCCGGTCGTATAAACCTTTCAAGAAAAGACCCGCATTTTCAATGCGTTGAACCTCATCGATGAACACAAAGGTTCTGTTTTTTCTGCTACCGGATAAGGCATCCAGCCTCTGTAAAAAAGTACTTTGGCTGGCAAAATATTGAGCATCCGTATCTATATCCAAATTAAAAAAGTGGCAATCTTGTCCTTTATCCTCAATCGATTTAACCAGATATTTCAATAAAGTTGTCTTACCAGCCTGCCTCGGTCCAATCAGCAAGGTAATTTCTTTTCGCGCTAAATGAGCATTCAAAGACGCTAATAAATCTCTTGCAATTTCCACTTTTTGATCCGAAGATACGAAAAATACATCATTTAACCCGGTGAAAACGCAAGTATACTTTCGTTTTCACCGGGTTAAATTCAAAGACCACTTCTATTTTCACCGGGATAACTACGAATATACACCTTCAAATCGCTCACCAACCAATCCATTGACCTTCTTGATCTCCTGTTCCTTCGACTTGGGGAATACCAATAGAACGTCGCCTTCGTCAATGACGATGTAGTCTTCCAATCCCTTCAAAATGACCAGTTTGTCCTTCGGTGCTCTCACCAGGCATTCCCTGACATCTTCCATTACCACTTTTTCGGCCCGGATGACATTGCCGTGTGCATCCTTGGCCATCTCCTCGTACAAGGCACCCCAGCTACCGAGATCAGACCAGCCAAAGGACGACGGTACGGTATAGATGTTATCGGCCTTTTCCATTAACGCATAATCCACGGATATGCTGGGTGTGGTCGGGTAATATTCATCGATAAAAGCTTGTTCGCCGGCAGAATTGTAATGCGTATTTCCCTTCTCCAAAATGTTGAAGATTTCCGGAGCGTGGGTTTGAAAAGCTTTCAAGACATTGGCCGCCTTCCAGATGAAAATGCCTCCGTTCCAGAGGTAGTCGCCACTGGCCAAAAAAGCCTGTGCTTTCTCCAGCGGCGGCTTTTCGGTGAAACGCACTACTTTATGGATCCCTTCGGAATTGTCCTTTTCGAATTGAACGTAACCATAGCCGGTATGGGGACTGGTCGGCTGAATGCCCAAGGTCAGTAAGGCATCATTTTGGGCGGCAAAACCAAGTCCTTTACCCACAATGTCCACAAAACGCTGTTCGTCCAGTATGATGTGATCCGAAGGGGCTACCACCATGGTGGCTTCCGGATTTAAATGATTTAACTTGAAAGCCGTATAAGCTACACAGGGAGCGGTATTGTTGCGGGAAGGCTCGCAAAGCACCTGGTTTTCGGTCAATTCCGGCAAATGCTCCAATACCAGGTCTTTGTACTGTTGATTCGTAACGATGAAAATGTTCTCTTCGGGCACTAATTTCAAGAATCGCTCAAAAGTCAATCTGATCAGAGATTTTCCAACTCCAACGATGTCCAGGAATTGCTTCGGTAGGGATTGACGACTGGCCGGCCAGAAGCGGGAACCGATGCCTCCTGCCATGATGGCTACGTAGTTGTTACTCATGTTTTATTTGATATTTCTTGTTAGGATAAGTAACCTGACGAAATGATTTTATATTGCCCGGTTATTCACATATTGGGGTTACGGCATTCTGAGGGCAGAGTTACACAAAGTTAGAATTTGGCTTTAAGCATTTGTTGGTAGGGCAAAGAGAACCAGTCTTGGGTTTTACCATTTTAGGACTTACGGTTGTGGTGGAGTTGTATGCCCAGGACGTTGTCCTGGGTTTGACTTTCTTTGCCTTTCCCGCAAGTCGGTTGAAATTGGTCGGATATACAAGATATAAATAGGTTGCTTTTGGCTCCGATCAAAAACTGAGTACGGGTTGTAAGGTCGTAGCTATTTCTTCCAGGTAGTATTTAATCACGATTTTTTCGTCAAACCGGTCCAGCGCCAATTTTCTGCTGTAATTACCCATCTGTGCTCTGGTTGATTCCGGCAACAGGATCATGCGTTCTATAGTTTCCGCTAGATGCTTGGCATCTTTAACCTTGGCTAAGAAACCATTCTTGCCTTCAACCACCGTTTCACGGCATCCGGGTACATCCGTTGTAATAATCGGCTTTCCCATGGCCAGGCCTTCCAGAACACCCCTGGGCAGGCCTTCGCGATAAGATGGTAAGATCACTATGTCCGAACGGCCAATTTGGCTGCGTACATCATTGGTCGTACCAACGTATTCAACGCTAGGGTTTTGATCAAGCCAGCTTTCTAATTTGCTCTCGCTGATCGCTGCCGGGTTTTGGTGATCAATTGCACCGACGATGCGCAAGTGAACGTGCGCATACTTCTCCTGAATGATGCGCATCGCCTCCAATAATTCGCGGATACCCTTATCGTACAACAATCTTCCGACAAAGAGAAACCGGAGCTTTCCATCCATGCTCTTTACATTGTGGGAAGGAGAAAAACAATCGGTATCAATTCCCGATCCCGGCACTAATTGAGCGTAGGTCTTATGGACCAATCCTTCACTGACAAAGAGGTTTAAATCATCCGGATTCTGAAAGAAAATACGATCCGCCTTATGGAAGGCAAACTTGTATAATTTTCTCACAATGGTATTTATCATTTTAACACCGGAAAAGCTGTATCCCAGGCCGGTAACGGTACAAATTGTCTTGGTACCCGTAATGCTTCCGGCCAGTGCGCCATAGATATTGGGTTTGATGGTATAATGTAGCGCAATGTTTACTTTCTCTCTCTTGTAGATGTGCAGCAACTCGAAAAAAAGCTGCAAATCTCTAAAGGGGTTCGTTCCGTTACGGGCCAATGATTTTAGCGGTACAAATTCGCACCCCGCCCTTTCCAATTCGGCAACATGTTCATCCTCCGGGGCAATGGCCAGAATTCGAAATCCCTGTTCGATCAAAGCCCGGGCGAGCCCCAATCGAAAGTTCTTAATATTCCAGGCGGCATTGGCTACAATGGCAATTGTTTGTGTCACGTTTTGTTTTTTTTCCCTTGTCGACCTGGTAATCGTATTTTTATATGCTACTATTCCCAACACTCAAAAGTTAATTGAATTGAATTGAACAAAGTGTTTAGAGATTGACTTACACCAGTATTAAAATATTTGCTGGTTCTTGCACACCAGCAGATTTAGTTTTGAATTTTAAATAGGTAGCTTAAGGAGTAGTAAAAGGAAAGACGATGTATGGTCCTGTTAAGTTATTGCGTCCAGGTATACTTGATGAGTTTCTTCAAACATTTTTTCTAGGGTAAATGCTTTCTTCACTCTTTCCAATCCTAAACGACGATACATTATCCGCTGTCTTTCCAATTCCATTTGCAACATAGCCTCAGCCATCTGCTCTTCATTTTTAGGCTCTACCATCATACCCGCTTCTCCTAAAACCTCGGGAATGGCGCTGACTCTTGTTGCAATGATGGGCGTTCCGGCCGACATTGCTTCTATCAAAACCAGGCCAAATCCTTCGTGGATTGACGATAGCAAGAAGACATCTAATGCATTTAATAACTCCGGGACATCAGTTCGGAACCCTGCAAAGATCACATTTTTTTCAATATTTAGGGCTTTCACAGCCAATTTTAATTTCTTTTCTAAAGGTCCGCGGCCGACAAGGACCAATTTTGCGGGCTTTGAGGTTTTCGATGAATAAAGCTGGAATGCCCGCAACATTGTGTCTAATGACTTTTGCGGGACAAGACGGGCAAGTGTGCCGAAAAGCAGTTCTCCTTCTCCTATTTTCCATGCTCTCCGAATAGATTGTACATCCTCTTGCCTTGAATGGGTGAACTGATTGGAATCGATGCCATAGTGAATTGTTTTAAGCTTCGAGGGAGAAATCCCTTTCACAATAAAGTACTCCCGAGTTGCATCGGAAATCGCGATAACTTTCTGTGCTCTTCGGGCCACCATTTTCATCAATGCATTTCCGAAGACGATTGGAGCAAATCGTTTGTCGTTGTGTTTGGAAATGATTAATCGCGCTTTGTTCATCCCCAAAAGATTGAAAAAGGTGTACAACTCTGCAGGTCCAAGGTGAGCATGAATTATATCCGGACAGGATCGAAGAATGGTTGCCCTTAGCCTCCGGTTGAATAATATCGAATGATAGTGCCTTATGTTGGGGCCAATTACCTCTATTCCTTTTGACTCAAACTCTTCCCGCCAATAGCCATCTCCCTTTAGATATAACACCTTGATGTGGTAGCCCTTTTCTACTTGTGTACTAATGAGGTCCTTTAAATGGTTTTCAGCCCCCCCTCTATTGATGGTCGTTATGATATGAATGACTTTCATTTCCGGGATTTCTCAAATAGATAATATCGGCTTGTTCGAAAAATTTCCTTTACAATAATATCCATTTTACGGTAGAAGTGGGTTTCCACCGGTTCATATCCCCAGTACTGCATTTCTTTTCTGAGCAAGCAAGACAAAAACCAAGCTTCTTCTACCTTCATTCGCTCTTTCCACTTATCTCTTCGATTTTCAATCTGATCCGCTTGCCGATCTGATTTCCAAGTTTCATGACGTAAAGCGAGTCCCCGATATTTCTCACTAAGTGACATCAGATTCGCTTCCTCAAAATCCAGCCCCAACCATTGAAAGAGATCGACAAGACATTCCGGGCCCTCAACGATGTCTTCGTATTTGATTTCATATAGATCTTCCGGCAACCTACGTTTCAATTTCACCCCATGTTCTATTCCCTTTTTCCACAACCTGGAACGAGCGATCAAACTATTTACCTTCCCAAAACTGTCTTGCACAGAACTAATGACATCCGGAGGAAAACGAACGATGTGAACGATCTTCGATTTTGGGAATAGCTGCTTAATGGTGGACAAATGCAGGAGGTGAGCCGGCGTTTTTTCCAACAAAATATGTTGATCGGAATAGGTAGGGTTATATTGAAGAGCCAGTTTCAAAAATAGTTGCCGCACAAAAGTATGGAGCGCCACCTCTCCCGTCATCGACAATAAATCGGTTTTATTAGCTGCACCAATAAGTCCCGGCATTCGTGTTGAAACGCGCTCGACCAATTGTCTTCGTTCGTCTTGATCTGTTCGGCTTACATCCTTCCATTTGAAGTCATCAATAAACCGGAATACATGGGTTTCGGGTATTGATATTATGGAAGGGTGAGTTGTCAAAATAGCTTGCAATAAAGTGGTCCCGGATCTTGGGACCCCGACTACGAATATTGTTTGCCCCTCTTTAATAGTCATTTAAACGTTAATATCAGAGTCATTTTCCAATGAAAAAATACCGATGACAGAAACTGTCATTAGGTCCTTGGGAAGCAGAGAGGAAAAAAAATATTTCAATTTCCCTATTGGGCCTGTTCTGGAATACCCGTAACAAAGATCCAATATTTCCAACTGTAAATTATACTGCTCAGCTTGAAATCGATAGAAGTCGATGATTTCCTGGCGCCCCATCACCCACCGGTGTCGGTCAAGCGAGTTCTGTGGTCTGAACTTGTATTTATCGCCAAGCTTACCGCGAAAGAAAAAAGCAAATCGGTTTTTGAGATTATAGATATTTGGCAAGTTGATGATCATTTTTTGGTTCGTCAATTGCTTCATTTTGTGTAAAACTCGGTAAGGGTCATCGGTATGTTCAAGTACATCTAAAGCCACTGTCACATCGAATTTATGCCGCTGAAAATCATAAGTCAGGAAATCGCCAACATAATCGACGTTTCCCGCCGTATTTTGGACGATATCATTGCCGCTGTATTTGACAAAACCGTTCAGATATTGCTTTAAAGAAGTGTCTCTACAACCGATATCCAGAACAGTGACGGCTTGATATCTATTAATCAGCTCTGCCGCTATTTTTATTCTCATCTACTAAACTGTGGTTTTGAATAGGATACCTAATCAGGTCAATCCTGATCGCTTGACAAATAACAAACTAAAAAACAGAATCACCATTAAAAAGATAAGGCTTTCATAAATGGCCGATGTAAAACCTACTACAGATTCGAATTGTGCCCAGAAGAAGTGATTAAAAAGATAAATGTAAAAGAGCACCTTGATTACATTCGTATTTTTTCTAATCAAACGTGCGTAGGCCAACTTCAACAGCAAACCAAAGGCAAGACACCCGGCAATGAGCATGATTAACCCCGAGTAAACATACAGATCTACAATAATACCGGTATGAATACCCCATCCAAAGTCCCGTCCAATGATCTTCTCCGTAAAGAAACCACCCGGTTTTTTGACATCCGTTAACCCCAAAAAGAAGGCGGTGTAGCCACTAAAAAGCATCCTACCAACTGGCACGTCGTAGCAACCAGCCCCAAATTGCACTGCATATGAAAATGGACTGATAAAGCCCAGTTCATACCATAGACCAGTATTGACAAAAAAAGATTGAAATTCTTCTGTATTGATGTTCTCGCTTACTTTTCCCAATCCCTGGTTCCGGTAAACCAACATCAGAAAGGAAACAAAGGATCCAAGCGCGAGGATAACAAAAAAACGACCGAACATTCGGAACACATGCCCAACCTTAATTGATCTAAAAGATAATCCTTGCCCCACATAGTAGGCCCCAATTAAAGTAAGAAGAAGCGGCGTTGCCGCCTGCACCCTACCGCCAAAAGGTACTCTCAAGATGAATACCAGGAATGCAGGCAAGAGGTATACGTACCATTTTTTTCCCTTATATCTCAACAAAATGCCCAGGAGGATTGAAGACCAAAACATAAAATGCTGAGATAAATAACTAAACCTGGTAGTCCCTTGCGTAATGATCTCCCCAGCCCTCAATTGCCCACCCATCATTACCGCAAAAATCGCAGATGGGCTTCCAAAATTGATGGCGAAGAAGTAGAGGTAAAATAGTAGCGCAATCAAGAAGAATACAAAAGCAGATCGTTCCAGTCGAACCAAATTAATTGACCTTCCCCCCTCAAAGTTTTCAGACCGAATCCCCCCAGACAAACATTGCCACCCGAATATCGAAGCCGCAGCCCCGACAAAGAACAATCTAATCCCATTTTCCCATACTGGTGCTACAAACCACTGATCGTGAGCAATCATGGTATATTTAGGGGTGATACCTGCCTCCAAAAGAAAAGCCGGAAGCAGCGTTCTTATCAAGAAGAAGATGATGATTACCGCGATTGGAACGACAAAATCCTGGTAATAGAGAATTTGATGAAATATATACCAGACGAAGAAGGTAGTATTGAATAAAAGTGAATAAATGATGGGAGGCTGGAGGTAGTAGCTGTACAAGTTACCGACGATCAGTAGCAAGCAGGCATAAGTCACAAATATGGAATCTTGGGCTTTCAACGATTATGTTCAATAGTTTTTAAGAGTAATGTGGTGCTTTTTTCCCAACTGAATTCCTGAATCTTTTCTTGTGCAGACTTTCCTAATTGTCGTCGTAGTCGATTATCAGTACACAGTTTCAAACAGTTCTCGGTAAGGGTAGCTACATCTCCAACATCGCTCAACAATGCCGTTTCCTTATGGAGTGCAAAGTCGCCATTTCCACCGCATCGAGTCGACACGACCACACAACCACACGCCATGGCCTCTATCTGAGGGAACGAAAATCCTTCAAATTTACTAGTTGATAGAAACACTGAACTCCGATTATAGATTTTATGGATCAATTGATTTTCCGGCAATCTAAAAAAGTATTCGAATTCAAAAGGTAAATTCGGTCTTGTTTTAGTTGGTCCAAATAAAATCAACGACACTTCCGGGCGAGCCTGTTTGACCCTTCTCAAAACTTCAATCGCTGTCTGCATATCCTTCCCCGGCTTGTCGACAAAAGACATACCAATGACCAATGGCCGTTGGATCCAATCGTCCAGTATTTTAAATCGCTTCAAATCAATCCCATTACTAACCCGGTATACACGATCAAAATTTAGCTCCTTCAGCATCTTGGCTGTCCATGAAGAGACGGCGATCTTTGGCACCGGTAAATGCAAAGTCTCATCCACCAATCTTTTAGCATGTCCCGTCAATGCCTCGTAGTGGTGAACAAATTGAAGAACGGGAACGCTCATCACCTTACATGCTTCGTAAAGTGTTGCAACGACGTCCCAGTTAGCAGCAATCATAACATCGGAATTCGGAAGCTCTTCGCTCCTAAGACGACTGACCTTTATCAGGTTGACACTTTTATCAAGATCAAACCATTTTGGCGTTAGGCCAGCTATCCGTTTCCGGAACGCCTGAATTGAAAAAGGGGCTGATGCTTTTGTCTTGGACAAAGGAAAGACAATATTGACGGTATGCCCCTTTCGTACTAGCACATTTGCATATTCATAAACGACCCGGTAGCTACCACTAGGAATCCAGATCACACCGCTCATGACAAATGTAATTCTCATAAAGCTCGTTTCAACCCTTTGATACGGCGGAAAGCTCCAATGACCATCGCGATTGCGTAAAGAGATCTCAACAAGGTATAAAGCAAACAAAGTCCCAGATATCCGAATCGATCCACCACATACCCTCCAGTCAATAAAAGCAATAATCCATACGCGAGAAAATAAACAAATAGTTCTTTCAAAAACCCAAGAGAATAAAAGAACGGTACCGTCCAGAAAAACACCACCTTCACAATAACACCAGCCAACAAAATCTGGGCTCCAAAAATCATAGGTTCAAATTCGGTCCCGTAAAATATCTTCACAAAAAATGGTAGTAAGAATGTGCCGATCAGCACTAGAAAAGAGAAACCAGTTCCATCCCTCAAAGTCCAGTTTCGCATGGCAGTACTCAGAGCTTTCCAAGAACGTTGTCCCCAGAACTGGGAGACTTTGGGATAAACGACACTCGCCAAGGCATTCTCAACAATTTCTGCTAATCCCATAAAAGTCATGGCCAATCGAAAATACCCTGCCTCTGCCACTTTACCGTATTCACCAAGAAAAATCACGGGCAACTGTAAAACCAAGCCTTTGATCGATACGATGAGATAATTCCATCCAAATAGCTGCATTAATTCTGATTTGATGAAATTGAGTTCGCTAAAATTCGCCTCCATTATCTTTACCGGATACTTGTAAGCGCACTGCACGGCTGCCAACAGATAGAGGATGCAGATCAAGACATTTGAAAATGAAAAACTAAGGATGTACCCCCTTACGCCCCACCCTGCCAGTAAGGGAGGAATCACACAGCAAAAAACGACCAGCTTTTCCAGAAAATTCAAGATAGAGATTGCTCTAAATTCTTCCAGAGCAATTAGTAAAGCCCGGCTGGTCTTGCAACTAGACAAAGGGATAATACTCGTGGAAAACAACATGGCATAATACTCGTATTCACGGGCCGACAAATCGACCAATCCAACCCCAAAAGCCAATGCCAATAGGATTAAGGCCAGCATGGCACCAACAATATCGATCAAGTATCCCCACTTGATGGTGCTTCCAAATTTGGCAAACTCCTCCTCTTTCAAAAACTTAACAAAGTAGCGGATGGTGATGTCTCCCGATTTTACTTCTGCGATGTTTTTGATCAAATAGGGGTAAGCCAAAATAAAGGCCACTACGCCGTATTGCTCTGCTCCCAAGATACGGGCCGTCAAGAGAGAAGTGAGCAAGCCAATCAGCATGGCCAGAAACTTGCCTGAAAGCAACGTCATTACCGATTTGGTGAATTGGCTAGATCTTATTTTATCTAAAAGCTGCAAATCCCCATTGTTACAACGAATTCTTCGTCGATGCGCTTAATTGTAATAGAACTTTCTCCGCCATCGAATGAATGCTGTGCCGTGTTGCTACCCATTCCCGCGCACGCTGAGCGCATGTTATCAATACTTCCTCTTCCATATCGAGTATTTTCAAAAGACAATCACATATCTCAACTACCTCATTTGACGCAAAAAAACCTCCTGCCTGTCGGTAGGCTGTTGTATCGTATGCCTCATTGCCCGTAATTACGAAAATGCCTGCCGCCATTGCTTCTAAAACTGTTTTGTCCATGCTACCCGTACTAGAGGGATTCAGCATGATATCATGAACATAGTATTGTTCTTGAATCGATTCTATAGGTATTTGCCCAATGAATTGCACTCTTTTTTCCAATTTACAGGCACGTACCCTTTGCTGAAGTACTGCAATGTAAGCCTCGTCTGATTCATTAAGCGCTTTGCCAACTATGGTAATCGAAAACCGATTGGGCCAATGCTCCTGCAGGTGAATCATAACATCGACTAAGTGATGAATGCCTTTTACCGGCGCTAGCCTCCCGACGAATAACAAACGAACCGTATCTCCAAACCCTGAAAAAGCCTGGAATGCAATCTTGTCCGTATCAATACCCTGTCCAATGATTTTGACCTTGGAACTATTCAGCCGACAACCCTCCGGACTCGAGGTGACGATGGCGTCAACGACCTTTTCAGAAACCCGGACTTTCCAGTTTAACTTCCCGTGCGCGTACCATAGGACTACGGGCACCCCAAATAACTTTAGTATTGGCCCGCCCATAATGGCAAATAAGGGCATCATATGCGCAAAACAGGCATCGACTTTTTCCGTTCGCAACAATCGGGCAAGCAACCGATAAAAGACGACTCCTCTCTTCAGTTCCGAATATCTCTTTTCTTTACCTACACTGTAGACCCGTACATTTTCAGCTGTATTGTCGACCCCCCGAAACATGGTGATAACGGACAATCGCTCTACCTTTCGGGCCAATGCATTGATCCAATCGGTTGAAAACGCCAGCACCGGATCATCATAATCCACTACCAGGTTAAAAACGAGTAGATGCATACTGCTTTTTTATAGTTTGCCAAATGGTGATTTGCAGAGATAAATCGCGATACTTTTTGACGATGGCGAGTATGTGTTTTTTTGCGAGTGATTGAAGGGCGAGTGGGTCGCCTAATTTTCCATTCATCGTTTTGACAAGAGCCTCATGAAACGCATCTTCATCACCAATAGGGACTACATAGCCCGTTAGATCGGCAAGGATCACGTCCTCCGCTCCACTGACCTCGGTCGCAACAATCGGTATCCCAACGGCACCGGCTTCCATCAACACTCTGGGAAACCCTTCATAATTTGAGGGCAACACGAAACAATCAGCTTCGGCAAGATAAGAGCAAACCCGGGCATGGGACACCTTACCCACCAAACGTACAAAACTATCCAGCCCCCATTCTCTCACTTTTTGCTCTAAGGCGGACCGATCAGGGCCATCTCCAATCAAATAGGCACAAAAGTGTCGGCCATCCAACTTCAGTCGCCGAAAAATTCGCAGCAGCATCACGAGGTTTTTCTGGTAAGTCAATCTGCCAACAAATACGAAATTCCACGATTGGTTTCCATCCTTTTCTATCTGCCCCCGATCAACTGGAGATACATTAAAGAATGCTTCGATATTTTGGGGAATCATCGGTTTATAGTGAATTTTTTCTACCGCAATTCCATTGGCCGTAAGGCTTTTCCGAACCTGGTTGCCATCCACCTGAACGCCGGTTGCAGCGTGCAATATTCGAATGGCCACGAATCGAAGCAAGCGATACAGCAATCGCTCCCGGATAAAGTAGCGATCATACGGGTTAGAACCATATACACAGACGCTGAAAGGAAGACCGTGTCGCCAAGCCAGAAGCCCTCCAACAAAGCCGGTCACGAATGGATCCTGGGTGGCAATTACATCGATCGACTCCCGCCGAATAATATCCCCTCCCATCCGGTACATGCGGTACATAGAGTGAAATAGATTGAAACCTTGGGTGGCATAGACCAACATATTGGGCTTAACCTGCCTAAAATCATCAATCCGGTGTTTTTTACGAGCGTGCACTAAAATGTAATATCGATTGAGTAGTGAAGCATAAGTCGTCAATCTCTCATAAACATCACCAGCAGAAGAATCTCCGTCCAGTAACTGACGGTTATAGCCCAGAGACAAAATATTTAGTTTCGGTGCTTCTGAATCTATTGCTTCCATTTCTCCATACATTCTTCTAAAACCGTGTTTAAATTCGCCCCCATCACCGCAAAGGAAAATTGACGATTGATGCTCGCTTTGGTTTTTCGTGCCATTTCGTATAAAGTCTCCGGACGCTCTTTAAAATAAGTCAATGCTTTTTTCAATTCTTCTTCTTGACCTCCTTCTCGGAAAGGCATTAGATAACCATTAATTCCATGTTGCACGATCTCAGCACATCCACCAACGTCATTGCAAATTACGGGCAGATGACACAACATTGCTTCCACTAATACATGTGGGAGACCTTCATAAGTAGAGTTTAAGATGAACAAATCGGCCAGACTGAGATGGTGTAGAACCTTTTCGTTCGAAACATGTCCAACAAAAGTAACCCGCTCTTCTAAGTTCAATTCTGTCGCCAATTCCCCCAACAGTTGTCTTTCCGGACCATCACCCACTACGGTAAGGGTCATTTCTGGAAAAGAAGAAAGGACGCGAATAATGCCATCCACTCGCTTCCACGATGTCAATCGGCAAACGGTCACCAGATTTACCGGCCGTCGCGGTTCGTCTATCGGATTCACCCACGACGAATCAACCTTGACCGCGTTATAAATTACCTTAATCTTATCCGGAGGGATTTTCCACCCCATGACAATATTCTTGAGGTACATACTAGGAACGATCAAAAGATCCGCTTTTTTCAATGGCCAATTCCTCAAGAAATCGAGCAGTTTCAATCGAAACACTTTTTGTGCACTTTGGTATTGATCGATGGTACCCGAAAACCATCTTTTATTTCGAGCCCGTTCCCAAGCATAATCACCAACGACCTTATGAATGATTCTTTTCCCAGCCAACCAACTCCCGATGTGCGATTCGATGGCAATGGTATTGGCGTACACCAAGTCGGCCTCTTTGGCCAACTTTCTGATCATCCAGGCTCCTAACAGGATGCGGAGCGGCAAAAATAATTTCCTGTTTAATCGGACAACCTTAAAATGGAACTGGTCATCATCAAATGTAAACTCATCGGTCAAACAAAATACGGTTACTTGATGCCCAAGACTGGATAGGTAATCCGCAATTTTAGGCACATAGGAGGCCGGACCACCAATATCCGGAGGGAAGATACCACTCGTTATTAAAATATTCAATCCCTTCTATTTGTCGTTACTGTAATAGCCATATCCATAGCCATAGCCGTAGCCGTACCTATATCCGCGTTGATTATTGACACCGTTGTAAACGATGCCCGGCTTGACGAATTTGCCCTCCTGATGAATGGATTCCAACATTTCCAACACTTCCATCCGCGAATATTTATGCCTTACCACGATCAAACTCTGACTCACCATCTTGTTGATCAACAAAGCATCGGAGACCAACCCAATTGGTGGAGTATCAATCAAAATGCAGTCGTAGGAATCTTTTAATCTTTGGATGGCGTTGCCCAAGCGCCCATTCATGATCAACTCGGCTGGATTAGGCGGGACTGGTCCACTCGTAATAAAGGAAAGTTGTTTATTGTCGGGCATTTGCACAATGATATCCTCAATTGACTTTTCACCAATTAAAAAATCTGTGATCCCCGAAGCACCTTCATTTACACCAAGATATTTAGCCAATTTGGGTTTGCGAAGGTCCAAACCAATCAGTAGTACCTTTTTATTCGAAAGGGCCATTGTCAGTCCGAGGTTGATCGTAATAAAGGTCTTTCCCTCTCCACCCAACGAAGAAGTAATGAGCAATATCTGTTTTTCAGATTCCGAATTAAAGTAGTTTAAATTGGTGCGCAACGTCCGAAACATCTCCGTTACCGCCGAAACACTTCCGGATTTCACTACCATCTTTTCGTCACCTTTCTGCAGTCCAATCCGCCCAATCAGCGGAATAGATGTTAATTTCTTAATGATATCAACGGATTCAATCCGGTCATTCAGATACTCCCTGAGCATTAGGAACGTAAATGGAATCAACAGGCCCGGAACGAAAAAGCCCAGATAAATTAACTGGGCATTTGGACTTACCGGATTGCTCGAACTTTCAGCAAAATCAATAATTCTGGTGCTTGGAGCCGTCACTGCTTCCGAAAGAGCAGTCTCCTCTCTCTTCTGAAGTAGATAGAGGTATAGATTTTCCTTGATGGTTTGCTGCCGTTTCCGGTCGATCAGCTGACGTTCTTTGGAGGGAACAGAACGGATATTACTATTGATTCGAGCAATGTCGTCTTCGGTCTGTGCAATCGGAATTTCGACCTCTCTTCTTAGGTTCCTAATCATCAGCGTGATGGCATTTTGTAAATCTGCTAATTGACCATCAATCGGAACGAGGCGAGGGTTTTGGGCAGTTGCTCCTACTGCCAATTTGTCTCTCTGCAAAAGCAAGTCATTGTATTGTTGTATCAGGTTGGCTAAGCTCTGATTATTAGAAATGAGGCTTGCCGGGATCAACTGAAATCGAGTTTCACTGGAAATGAAATGGCCCTCCAGCAATTGTAGAATTTCCCGATTCACAGTTAACTCGCCCAACCGCTGCTCTAACCGACTCAATTCCTGAAAAACAATTTCCGTATTAGCAGAAGCGTCGTCAGAAACAATGGCGTTTTGCTGCTTAAAATTCTGGATTCTTTGCTCAGCATCATCCAATTCGCGTTCGAGGTTCACCAAACGCTTGTCAATAAAATCCAAAGTATTGCGCAATACCTGATTCTCGTCGTTGATCTCCTCCTCATTGTATACCTGCACCAAAGTATTGAGGATGTCTTCGGCTTTTACTGCAACGGGATCCCTCAAGCCCAGCTCCAAAACGTTAGACGACCACTGATCACCAACCTGACGCACTTTCAGTTTTGATTTGTAGCCATTGGCAATCCCCTTCAATGGTGAAATATGAATGCGGTAATTGCCTTTCGGGTTAGAAGCGTCAATCGAATCGGGCGTATTCAAAAGGAAATAACCAAACTGGTTTCGAATGGGCACGCCGTATTGATAAGATCTTTTCTCTTCCTCTTCGGAGAAAGCCAGATCAAAGCGCTTCCGATCTATGAAATCTACAAAAAGCAACACTGTAGTATCCTTCTTATGGAGATGAAAACTGTCCAACAGAATGGGCGTTCGGTGATACAATTCCAAATCTTTGATCCGTCCAATCTTGAAGTATTCAACGTTTATTTGAAGGCGATCGGCTACCTTACGCATTAAATTCTTGGATTTGAGAATCTCAATCTCGTTCGTCATAGTCTTGCTTCCACCAATCAAACCCTGATCCTGCACCAATATGCGCTCTTCCGACAACCCCATATTACCAGTTTTGATCAGCAAAGTGGCCTTGGCCTCATACTGAAAAACAGAATATCGCAAATACAGATAGGCTCCGGAAATAGCAAGAGCCAAAGAAAGACCAAACAACCACCAATAAGACAACAGTTTAAAGAACCATTTCTTCATATCAATCTGTAACTCTTCATTCTGCACCTTATTTGGGGACATACTTCGAAACCTTTTAACAGCAAAGAAACAAACTTATTTAAGAAGCTGCTTCGCTTTGCTTGTTATTTTTTTATACAAAGCGAAAGATTCAAATCATAGACAAAACAACCGCTTAATTAGTCAAATGACTTCTTTGGTATGCACCTTAATAAAATACAATAAACAGATTCAGAAATTGGGAAATGCCCGACCGGACTTAAATCCAAGGGCCATTTGATAGGGGGCATAATGATGCCTCAGTAAAGTAGGGAAAGGAAGTAGTGATGGAATAGGAAAAGTTAGAAATCCATATTGCGTCGCTCCAAATTAGCTCTAAAGCCTACGCCAAAAATAGAAGTTTTCAAGTCATTTTGCGGTAATTCACTGTCCTCGTTCCGCACAGTTAGGAATAAGTCAATAAAATAATTGTGCGCGATCTGATAACTGGCTTCAACGCCAAAGAGGGAGATATCACTTTGATTTCCCTGGCCAGTTTCATTACCAAAATCCTGCTCTCTAGTTCGATAAGACCTCAACAAGTCGCTGCCCCAATTGGAGCCGGCAGCATCTCTGCCCACCTGCATCAGGATCAGCCGCGTATTGATGTTTAATCTCTTAAAGGGTCGATAACGGAGGATAAAGAGTGTTTCTTTAAAGTTGGCTCCCAGTGGATGAGCCAGCGCTTGGTTGTAGTGGGTATAGTTGCTAGTAGAGTCAATATTCATATAAGTGTAAGGGCGGACCACATTTCGTTCGATTTGCAGGTCCAGGTGGTCAACGGCCAGGATGTCGAGGTATTTTAGGCCTATTTGGTAGCCGGTTCGGTTTTGCCAATCGCCGCTCCGAAAACTGAGGTCGCTCAAGACAAATTGACCATAAACCTGTGCCCTTCTAAGGAAACTGTATTTGACATCGAAGCCCAATAGAATGTTGTTGTTGGGATTCGAGGCTAGTTCTTCAATGGTTCGGTAACCGATCAAGGGATTTAGGTAGCCCGCATTGAATTGATTGATTCGGTTAAAAACGGTTGATTCGAAAATACCAAAGTTTAGTTCGGAGGAGGCTTGAAAACCTAAATAGTGCGCAGTCAGATATTTTTTCTTTCTTAAGAAATCCCCACCGAACCCGGGGCTTTCCGCCTGCATTTCCGCGAAAATATTCTGATAGTAGAACTTCCCAAAATTCCAGTTAAATTTTAAATGAAAATAATTATTGGAAAAATCGGACAGCATTAAGGAGCGAAATCCGTTACCAATGAAGTTTCGCCCGTATTTGATCTGGAAACTATGGTCCCTACCTAAACTTACGCCAAAAAAGCTCTGACTGTTTAAAAAATCATTGCCGTCCTCGAATCCAAAAAGATCATTCTCGTAACTCTTAATAAAGCCCTCACCCGGTATTGCTTGATTTTGCCTGAGGTAGGACCTTACATAATTTGGAAACCGTGCTTGTGTCTCCAACAAATTCGTATAAAAGAAAAACTTGTCTTCCAGGCCAGCCCGGAATTCAATACCGCGACGGTAAATCAGGTAGACATCTTCCTCTTCCCGGATGTTTCCAATTCGGATGTCAATAACCGGGTTCACCTTCAGATAAAAGTCACTCGTATTGACTTCCAATAGGTTGGCCGGGGTCCGATAGAAATATTTTAGAATGCTTTTTTTGCTCTTCTTATAATAAAAGCTTCGTTGGCTACGCTGCGCCCGGCTCAACGTATCGGTTTCGCGTTGCCAAGGATTTTTCCCTGCCAACCATTCATTGTTATCCAGGTAAATGTATTCGCAGGCCTCCCGGTCTAATTTGGTTAGATACAGACAGCCGTAAGAAAATGAGCTAATGAATGCTGTGGTCAGTGGCCGGTCATAATCTTTAAGGGCGGAAAAGAAGTTAAGGTCTTCGTAGTGCTTTATTTCGAGCCGTTCGAGGTCATGGTAGATTTGGGCTCCACCGGCGTCTCTGGGCAGGATGGCGTTTTGGGCGTAGCAATACCAACGAAAACTCCCAAATAACAGACATACTAGAAGCGCAAAAATATTTCTTTTGCCTTGCTTTTTCAAAAAGTCAGTTTGATAGAATTAGAACATAGAATAATTCTTGTTGGTAATTCGTAGCTCCATCGATCTTTTGGGCAAATCACGGAAAAATCGATAAGCCAATTCATTACCCGGAAACAGGATGGACCAACAGGTCAAAAACAGAATCTTCAGGTCTGTGAAAAAGCTCTGATTTTTTTGATACCAAACTTCTAATTTGCCTTTGTAAGGATAAATGGTCTCCCGGTAGAAATCCCAGGGGTCAATGCCACTATCTTTTACCATTGTCATAATTTGTTCTTCATCTCGAAATACTACCGAACCGATTCCGGTAATTCCAGGCTTCACATTGTAAATGACAGCTTGCACTTCTTCGGAATACTGATCGAAACTAAGACGCATTAATGGCCGTGGTCCAACAAAACTCATTTCTCCACCTAATACGTTGATCAATTGAGGCAATTCATTGATCTTAGTAGTTCTTAAAAAACCACCCATTGGAGTAATCCGAGGATCGTTTTTTAAAGTAATGATGCCGCCCTTCATTTTAGGACTATCTTTCAACATCGTTGCGAATTTCCATATGCTAAACATTTGGTTCCTAAATCCTATTCTCTCCTGGAAATAAAAGACATAACCCTCTCCAGTGAGTCGTAGGCCTATCATGATTGGAATCAAAAGGGGAGATAAAATGAGCAGTACTGCAAACGCAAAAACAAAATCAAAAAAACGCTTAACGAATGGATACATTAATATTACATTTTTTGATCCAAGTTCTTACCGGTTTCGATGTGGTGAAAAGTTGGAATAAAGGACTGGATTAATTGGATGATGTCTTTCTTTGTAAAATTGTCACTATAGAGCATTTTTTTCATTTCCTCGATCATCAATTGGACTTCCGCATTTGACTTACGAGGAGTATTCTTAATGACACCAAGATTTTGATATGTTTCCAAATCTATAGTGTCAAAATCGGTATAGAATTCTTCAAAAAGCTTTTCCCCGGATGTATCCGTTTGAAAGTAATATACGGGGTATTTTCCATTTAGTTTGGCCTCTTCGATCGAGATGGACTTTGCTTCTTCTTCAGATCTACATAAGTGTACGTCGTATCCAAGAAAATTAATGAAGCGATCCGTAATGTCTTTGAAGAATTCCATTTGGCTGCCTTGTAGACGCGGGAAATAGATGTCCCCGGAATCCCCGAGGAGGCACGCCATCATACAAATCTGTCCGCTCTCCTGTGGTGAGACAAAATATCTCTTCACATCGCTCGGACAAGAGAGCGGTTGGCCTTTCATGAGGCGATTTAAATACCCGTAGAGTAAGCTTCCATTGGAAAAAGCCACATTGGCAAACCTGGCCGTCCTGATAGGAATTTGATTGCAATAGCTCAATATAACTTCTTCCATTAGTTTCTTGCTTGCGCCCATGACATTCACAGGGTTCGTGGCTTTATCTGTAGAAACGCAAAAGAAGTGTTCCGGCGGATTTTCGCTCATCATATGGAGTAGCCGCTGTGCCTTGAAGACATTATTTTCAATCATAGCCGCAATGGAAAATGGATCCTTCTCACTTCGAACGTGTTTGTGAGCTGCGAAATTGGCAATGATTTCAAAAGGACCATGAAATTTCAAAAGCTGCTCAAAAATAGGGCTGCCGAAATCGATCGGATAAGTCTTGAATTCCGATGGAATCTCCAGGTCATCAGAACTACGAAGATCCCTTACAAGTTCTGTCAAATCATTTTCGCTGAGATCTACCACTATCAACTTAGTCGGTCGGAGATCAAGAATTGCTCTAATGAATGAGCTGCCAATCGTACCGGCACCACCAATGACCAAAACAGCCTTTCCTTTAACAGCAGTTTTTAATTGGAAATAATGGTCTCGCATGTCCGTTTCAAACAAGCTGGACGGTCGTTTGACCACATGCTCGCTTATAAATTGGTCAAGGTTCAGAAGATTCATATTTTAGTACTTTGGGATGGCTTAAATAGCGAGAATACTACCATTATTTTCAAGAAATTTGCAGGATTGACTGAAATAATTCCTGACGTGGCAGCGTAGGAAAAACCCGGTAATGCAAAGTGCTTCCGGGAAAAAACAAAACCCAGACTGTCAAGATCAAAATGAAAAAATCTGTAGCAAAAGATTGTTTTTCCTGGTACCAGGACTCCAACTGACCCTTATATGGATAAATTTCATTTTTGTAAAACTCCCAAGGGTCCTTACCCATTTGTTTGACTTTCCCAATCAGGACAGCTTCATTTCTAAAGATCACGGAACCGATTCCGGTCACCCCCGGCCGGACATTGTAAATGAGCGATTTAATCGTCTCCGGATATTCGGCAAATGCTTTCGAAACCACTGGCCTGGGGCCAACCAAGCTCATATCACCCAGAATTACGTTTATGATTTGGGGCAATTCATTGATTTTGGTCTTTCGGAGGTAAGCGCCAACCTTAGTAACTCTGGGATCCCGATCTGCCGTAATGATCCCCCCTTTCATCTCGGGGCTATTCTTCAGCATGGTTGCAAATTTCCACATGGAAAAAAGTTGATTTTTCCAGCCGACTCTTTCCTGAAAATAAAAGACCTCCCTTTCCCCGGAAAGAGACAGGACAATACCAACCAAGAATAATAGTGGCAGAATTACCAGAAGCACAAGTATGGAAATTACAATATCGAAGAATCGTTTAACGAATGGGTACATAGGGGGCAAATTCAAGGATTTTACAATTATTACATCAGAAAAATGATTTAACGGTGCGAACTACCGTTTCCAATTGCTGATCGGATATGTTGACCGAACTTGGAATACTTAGGGCGGTTTCATATACACAGGCTGAGTGATCCGAAGTAGTCACATAGATATCATCGGTGAACATGCTAAGCTGATTCATTGGCATCCAAAACGGCCTAGACTGTACTCCGTTTTCATTTAGATGCTGTAACAAATCCCTCATCCTCTTTGTTTGCATGGTGAACAACCAGCAATTGTGATTGACCTCATCTTCCACTTCCTGAAAACGCAAATCACCTACGCCTTCCAATTCATTTCGATAAAAGGCATCCAGGTGTTTTTTTCTTGAAATAAAATTGGGCAGTTGCTCCATCTGAGCTACCCCAATCGCAGCCAAAACATTAACCAGCCTATAATTGTAGCCGATCGCATCATGAATGTATTCCGAAGAGGATATTTTCGCCTGAGTCGTCAGATGCTTGGCCCTATTTGCAAGCGATTCATCGTTGGTCACAATTACTCCTCCGCCTCCGGTTGTAATGATTTTGTTTCCATTAAAACTGAAACAACCAAGTGTACCGAAGGTGCCACTATGTCGATCCTTATAAAGTGAGCCCAAGGATTCGGTACTATCTTCAACAATGCTCAAATTGAACTGCTTAGCAATATCCATCAAACGGTCCAGGTCACAAATGTTTCCCAACACGTGCACGGGCATAATTGCCTTTATCGCTCGTTTACTATTTTTTAACAGAGTCTGCCCATTTTCCAATACCGTTTCCCTATCCAGAAATTGCTCGAGAACATCGAGGTCCATCTGCCAGGTGCCGGGGTCCACATCAATAAAAATGGGATCAGCATTCGTATATTTTATGGAATTGGCACTAGCGACAAAGGTAATGTTCGGTAGTATTACATAATCCCTCCTTTTCACACCACAAAGCAACAAGGAAATGTGTAATGCGGATGTACCATTCATACAGGCGACTCCGAATTTCGAACCGACATACTTGGCTACCGCCTCTTCAAACCGATTCACATATGAACCGGCAGAGGAGACCCACCCCGTATCCAGGCACTCTTTCACGTATTGCCATTCATTTCCATCAATATGTGGGAGGGATAAAGGTATCATTTACTCCGATTTAATGATTCTGGCCGGGTTTCCAGCTACCGTGACATCATCAGGTATATCTTTGATGACGACCGTTCCTGCACCGATCGTCACCCTCCGACCGATACGGACCCCTTGCTTAACAACGGCATTAGCCCCCACGAACGACTCTTCTCCTAGATACACGTTTCCGGCCAAGACAGCTCCCGGTGCTATATGACAAAAATCACTGATTTTGCATTCGTGCTCTATAATCGCACCCGTATTACAAATGACCTGATCTCCGATTTCTGAAAAGGGGTTGATACAGGCATTCGCACTAACAAAAACTCCTGTTCCCATTGTCATCTTCGTTGCAATTACCGCCGACGGATGCACTACATTGCAACGAAGTGCTACTCCATTTCGGGTGAAATGTTCAAAAACCTTTCTTCGAATTCGATTACTCCCGATTGTGATAAACAAATCCTGCCCCTTCAAGCTTTCAATGATCGCATCACTCGATTCACTACCGATGTATTTTAGCCCAAACGGATTCCATGCTTTCTCTTCACTATCGCAATACCCCTGAACTGTCCGACCATTTCTCAAAAGAGCGTCAATGACTACAAAAGAATGCCCCGAATAGCCTACTATAACGATGTCTTTATCCATTGATCATTTCTCCTGGTGACCCGCAACCTCTTGCAAATGCTCCAGGTATCTGTTAGCCAGCACCATACGGTCAAAATGCTTCTTGGCATATTGGTACCCCGATTCTCCTTGTTCTGTAAAAAGTCTGCCGTCGGCGTCGAGATAACTTTTAACTTTAGCCGCAAAATCCGTCGGGTTTTCTGGTTCGACAAAGGTACCACATCCGGCTGCTTCGACAAGTTGCCGTGAAACTCCGTCTATAACCATCAAAACCGGTTTCTTACATGCCATATAATCAAAAGTCTTATTGGAATAGATCGTTTTAAAGGTATCCACCTTTTTTAAGATAGATGCACCAAGGTCGGAGGCCAATATGTATTTAAAAACCTTACTCTTAGGAACAGAGTCAACAAATTTAACATTTTTCAACCCCCTTTCTTCTACTTGTTTGATCAACATGGGCTTCTGCATACCGCCTCCAATCAGTAAAAATAAGACCTGCTCCTTATCTATCAAAAGCTCAGCCGTATCAACAACTTGTATTAAATGATTAGCCACACCATGAGCACCGACGTATATAATGACCAATTTGTCTTCAAAACCATGTTCCTTTCTAAATGATTGCCGGTCAAATGACTGTAACACCTGATCGGAAAGTGTAAAATCTGCAGCGTTGGGAATAAAGATAACTTTTCCCTTCGGCACGTTCTTCTCTTCGATTAACTTTCGCTTGAATGCAGGGGTCAGTACGTTGATAAGCGTAGATTTACGGTAAATAAGGCGTTCAAACCAATAAGCCAAAGAAATGATTGTTTTATTGGTCAGCACACCGGTATCAATTGCCGATTCCGGCCATAAGTCTCTAACTTCGAAAACAAATGGTGTTCGCTTGAAGAAGGAGAGTACCAGAGCTGTGATCCCGACAAATAAGGGCGGTGAGGTGACGAGAATTACATCATATTTACCTTTCGCTTTAAACAGACCTGCATATACACTGGAAAAAACGAATGAGAAATAACCCCAAAGTCTACCCAGAAAGCTTTTATTATAGGATTCGGAGACGTGACATCGGATCACATCCACATTTTCTTCGAATTCCCGTTCCACCAGGGTATACTTTCCCTTGTATTTGTCCCTTTTGGCACCGGTTGCGTAATGGACCATTCCCGCTAAAACGGTCACCTGATGGCCTTGTTCTCCCCATTGGCGGGTCATTTCGTTGAAGCGGGATCCGCCGCCGTCGTCTTTTTCAAGATAATATTGATGAATTAAAAGAATATTCATATAGCTTGAATCGTAGTGAGTATTCTTTTACTATTTGTTTCGAAGAGCACTGCCTTGCTTTCTTTTTTGACTCCATAGAGGTCAGAATAGAACCCCTTTCGAATTCTCGGCACTATTGAATTTCCCTCTTCATCGATAGCCTTGATATCAAAAGCATCATAAAAGTCATCACAAATGTTCCACCATTGTTTCATCGGCAGAGCAGTGTCGTGATACAGATGGTCGGCAATTTCCCACTTGAGAGTTCCTTTGTATTTTTTAACCTCTCGATGGTGAAAGACCTTCTTTCCTACTTGCGGAAAAGCAGTAATCTTTCCTTCGAAACGGAAGTAATACTCCCGTTCTTCCAATTCCGACGAGATCGCTCTCGACCAATTCATCCAAATGAACCTTGGCCCCTTTTCCATTTGATCGAATTCTCCTAAGGTCACCGTATTGTGAGCACTAGTCCCATTGAAATATGCCACCAAATCCGGATCGGCATTATAACGGTAACTTCCCATATCCCTGAGGATGTTCTTCCCACTAACCCAGATATCCAAATGTAGATTATCCGCATGAGAGGGCCGGTCCTTGTAACCTGTACATTTTATAAAAGTTAAAGAAGAAGAATTTTCCCTGATCACATAAATGCCTCCCTTTACAAACTCCTGTAGCGGCTCGTTTTGCAAAGCGGAAAAGCAGTTTTCAAGCCCATTTTCGCTACCCGAATACCAACAGATATCTTCGGTGTACTCCGGGTATTTCACTTTTTTATTCAGGTAAAAGTACAAGGCATTGAATTGGGGGCGATAATCGCGATAGGTGGCATTGTTCAATTTAAAAAACAAAGCCCCATCATTTGCCCCGTAGTTCGGTAGGTGCCCGTCCGGTGTCATCAGAACTCCTGCTAGGTATCGAAGTGTCATTCGTGCTCTTTCGTACACCACCTGCTTGAATTTTTCCTGATTAGCTCGAGATAAATAAAGCGCCCATGACAATAACTGAACCACTACTCGATGATAATTATGAGAAAATTGCAAGAAGGTGCCGTCTTCATAAATCTGATACGCGATTTCCTGCTCAAACCAGTTTTTGCCCTTCTTCTTCCAAATCCTCGACTCCGGAAAAAAGGGAAAAAAAAGACCTCCCAAATAGAGCATTAGCGTTTCGGTAATGGCATGATTGTTTCTTACTGCGATCCTGGAAAAATTGATATTCTGATAGACATGTTTTAGTTGCCAATAGATGGCATGAATAATGCGTTGAAACCGTTCTTCAGTCAGTTGCTCAGAATCTCGATAAAAATATAGACAAAAAAGCCAATTCATAATTCGCAAAGATATTTCTTGGCTGCATTTGTAATTCGGTCCTTGATTGATTGGATTGGCCTCAATCCAACTGTCAATTTCTTCAAAAACAAAGTCTGAACAATCTTGATCAAAATGATAATCGTATCTAAAAAGTGTATATAAGTAGGAAAAACGGGACTTTTCCCAAACGTATTTGATATCTCCTGCTTCTTTTGAAAAATCTGCGACAGTTGTCCAATGTCTGCCGACGTCGTATCGATAATGCGTATCCGGATTGGTCACCCAATCGTAATCCAATCCCAGGTTATACGTGATCGAGCTGAAAAATTCGACTTTACCTTCTAGGATCTGGCGAGCCTTTTTTTCGAGAGTTCTTTGTGGGTCGGGAGAAAAAGCCAGATCGGCTTTGCTTTGGAAAAAGAAATTTACCGGCAACTTTCGCCATTCATTCAAAGCAATAAACTTTCTGATAGGCGGATCCGTCGGAAACCTCTTTTGCAAAATACCGGACTTGCGCATGATTTCATACCAAGAACGAAACAGGAAATACCGAAATCCCATATTTCGGAAAACTTGCCAGAGGATTCTTACCTTTTGCAATCCAACAGAATTAAAGCTCAATCCAGGAATTTTTCTTCATGGATTCGATTGCGGCAAAGCTGGCCTGTGTCGTATTAACTAAATCCGCAAAGGGAATCAGTTCCGCCCCCCCAGTCTTCACATTATCAATAAAACTGGTAAATTGTGTCCGGTGTCCCTTGTCCAACTTAGTTTTTAAAGTTGAAAACCCCTTGAAACCATATCCTTTTAAAACGCGAAAATTATCGAGAATCAAGATCTTTCCTTCTACAAAAACTTCAACGCGCTCTTTTGGATAGGCTTTATTGCCGTTAGAAAAGTAATTGATTACTCCATTACTCCCATTATCGTATCTAAGTAGAATAGTCGCATTGTCCGTATTTTCATTTGGTTCACCCATGGTATTCATGCAAACCGATTTCACTTGGCAGCCGGTCAAGAATGTTATCAAATCTATGTAGTGGCAAGCCTCACCGATAATTCTTCCTCCCCCAACCTCCATGTCTTGAACCCAGGATTCCCCTGGGACAAAACCTGCATTCATTGTTGCAACGACATGCATTGGCGTCTTACCAGCCCGAATCAATTTCTTTATCTGTTGCACATGGGGGGAAAACCTTCGATTGAAACCGACCAGAACTTTCTGTTTCCGGCCTTTATAAGCCTGAATAATTTGATCAAGGCCAAGCTGATTGGTGGCCAATGGTTTTTCTACAAACACATGTTTTCCTGCATTCAGAGCTGCCACGATCATTGAAGCATGTAAATTGTGCCGAGTCGTAATCATGATGGTATCAACTTCATCGTCAGCAAGCACCTCTTCAAAATCAGTAGTGCTTTTTGCTATTCCGTGCTTCTGGGCCATCACGGTGGCATTGACGCCTCCTGCACTGACGATATATTTCAAGTTAGCGCCCAAATTCCTGAAAGCTGGTAACAACGTCATTTTAGTGAAATTCCCGGCGCCGATAATACCAATCACTCCCTTTTTGCCGACAAACTGTTTTTCATGAACATCAACTGTCCTGACTGGCTCCAAAGACTCGGGATAACGCAAAATGGAAGCTATAGTGCGTTTAGAACCAATATCGCCATATATCGTGTTATAGTCCTGTAAATCGACCAACTCCGAGATCAATGGGCTGACACTTAGTTTCCCGGAAGCAATTGCAAAAAGAATCGCCTGAAAATTCCTGTTTTCCGTCCATCGTACAAAAGGTAAAGGGTAATCTATACCGTGATCTTCGTATTGACTGTCATAACGACCAGGGCCATACGAACAAGAAACTTGGAAAGTGAGTTCTTTCTCATAAAATTCAGCACGGTTGAGGTTTAAACCAATTACTCCAACAAGGATGATACGGCCACGCTTACGAGACATTTGTGCGGCCTGGCTAATTATTTCCTGGCTTTTACTTGAGGCTGTAATCAAGACCCCATCTACACCAATGCTGTTAGTCAATGTTTTAGCGAAGGCTACTGGATCAGCTCCATTTCCGGCATTCAGTGTGATAGCCCCCTTTGAACGGGCGAGTCTTAATTTTTCTTCATCAAAGTCCAAACCAATGACCCGACACCCACTGGCAAGCAGTAGTTCCGCGGCAATCAGACCAATCAACCCCAATCCCACGACGACAATGGTTTCACCAAAAGTCGGCCTTAAAAGACGAACGCCTTGCAACCCTATAGCACCGATCACGGTAAACGCCGCTTCTTCATCGCTCACCTCGTCTGGAACCTTTGCAACCAAATTCTTAGGGACGGTCACAAATTCAGCATGGGGTCCGTTGGACGCCACCCGGTCTCCCACCTTAAACCCGGAAACATTTTGCCCCACAGCTACCACTTTTCCTACATTACAATAGCCCAATGGCAGTGGTT
Organism: Saprospiraceae bacterium; assembly: GCA_028284395.1. Lineage (GTDB taxonomy): Bacteria > Bacteroidota > Bacteroidia > Chitinophagales > Saprospiraceae > JANQRV01. Next base: position 44,245 of record JANQRV010000224.1, on the reverse strand, counting down.
GTCCCAACTTATTGAATACTGCCTCTAATGTCGGAACAAGACCGTCAGTCTGGATTTTGTCTAACACCATCTTGACCTTGTCCGGTTGTTGCCGTGCCTTCGCTATCAAATTAGCCTTGCCGAATTCAACCAGCATTCTCTCGGTTCCCAAAGAAACTAAACTCCTTGTTGTTTGTATTAAGACATGCCCTTTTCTTACCGTAGGTGCAGGCACTTCTTCCAGAATGGTTTTCCCTGATTTTAAGTCCTGTATGATTTGTTTCATTAATATCTGGCTAGTTGTTCTACCAAAATATTTGCGATCCTCTCTGACGCCCTTCCATCCCAAAGAGGAGGAATAACACCCTGCTTGGCTTCACCTTGTAAAATTTTCTCCAATTGATTCTTCACACTTACAGGATCTAGATCTTTCATTAAAAAGTTAGTCCCCAACTCAACTGTGACCGGACGCTCAGTCGTATCCCGAAAAGTAATGCAAGGAACTTGCAAAAAAGTTGTTTCTTCCTGTATTCCTCCAGAATCGGTAATGATTAACCGAGCGTTATCCATCAATTTCAAAAATTGGAGGTAACCCTGTGGTTCTAACAATATGAGCCTAGGGATGCTTGTCAAGTCTTCATAAAGACCAAATTTTTTCAAGTTATTGGATGTTCGGGGATGGATGGCAAATACAACTGGAAGATGGCGGGTAGCATCCCTAAAGATCTGGAGGATATTCCTCAAACCGGTTTTATTATCTACGTTCGCCGGCCGGTGCATGGTGCTAAGAATGTACCCTTTTTCCTTAATACTTAATGATCCAATCTTCTCCTGATTCAGAGGATTCATCGCGACTTCATTTAAATCCAGCTTACTTGCTTTCTCTCTGAAATTGACCAGTGAGTCAATCATGACATGACCGACAAAAAAAACCTTCTCATCCTTTACCCCCTCTTTGGCCAGATTTACCATGCCACTTTGCTCAGTCACGAAAAGATAATCACAAATGCTATCCGTAATGATCCGGTTAATTTCCTCTGGCATTGTCCGGTCCTTGCTTCTTAATCCGGCTTCCACATGTGCTGTTGGAATTCCCATCTTTACGGCCACAATGCTGCAGGCGGCGGTTGCATTTACATCTCCGACTACTAGAATCAGATCAGGTTTCTCCTTTTTTAAGACCTCCTCAAACTTAAGCATCACATGAGCCTTTTGGTAAGCATGCGACCCTCCCCCTACACCTAAATGAAAGTGGGGCTTTGGCAGCCCCAACTGATTAAAGAATATATCTGACATCTTTTGGTCATAGTGCTGCCCTGTGTGAAGGATTTGGGAATAAACTGTAGGAATATTTGAAAATGCCCTGTGTAGGGGGGCAATTTTCATAAAGTTGGGTCGCGCACCTACAATATTTAGGATTCTCATCTTTGGAATTCTTAAAGTCACTGATTAAACTTCGACTATTACAAGTTCAAGAATAATGAAATCATTTTGGCAGTAGTTTGTACTCATACCTCTTCGGAGTTATTCCATAAAGTAACATATAACAAAACCATGGAAAAAAAAGAAACTGTCCACCAGTTAAATTGGACTCGAAAAATGGTATCACTATCAATGGAAAAAAAGTAACATATCTTTTTGAATAAAAATGGAAATAAAAAAAACTTGGCCTTATAGTTATAATATATACAAAAAAGGAAAAAGTAATGATGCCACACCCAAATAAAATCTCAAGATATGAATTGTGATATCCGCTCCGAATCAATATCCCAGTATAATCGAACAACCCTAACCCAGTAAGCCAAAGCAATGGTTTTTCATTAAACTTTTCAAGTGCCTCATTTGCCCAGGCCAATCGAACAGAAGCCTTTTGCCCATGTTCTAGTTGATACTCAGTCCTAAGTACTCTCTGATTTATGGCAGAACCTTGGTCTTTCAAGAGGTACAAGAGTCCTGAAAATATAATCAATATGAAAACAGACTTAGCCCATAATGAAAATACGCCCCATCGGAATAGAAGAATTGGAAGGGTAAATAATATTGAAAGCCAAGAGGAACGACTACCAGAAATCAAAAGAAGATATATTGCAACAACTAATAGGGTATAGGTAATTAAAAGTTCTAACCTTCTAGTTTTCTTATTCGAAATTGTATCGAAACTGGTCAAAATAAAAATTGTACTAGCCCAGCCATAGTGATTACTTACAAACGCTGTATTCTCTCCATATACATTCGTTACAGAGAATGACCTTTCATAAAACAAGAATACCAATATTGGGAATAAATAGATCAATTGAAAAAAGCGACTGATCCTCCGTTGTAATATCTCTTTTGAAGAATAGGATAAGGCCCACTGAAAAAAGAGAATCAAATATATTAGCGGGATAAAGAAGGTGATCACCCGGTTCATGGATCCAACAACATTTTCAGAAATAACTACCCCAAGGAACATCAGATATATTAGAAAAAAATAACTCCTATAATTAAATCCCGTATTTCTTCGACCAAAACTACCTTTGGTATAAATGGAATAAATTAGCAATAGCAAGGAAAATAGTAGAATCCCAACTCTGAGCTGTTTACTTTGACTGACAAATGCCAATCCTGTAAATGTATTAACAGCATATCCCAATATCACAAGGAAAGCATTAACAAAAAAAAGCCTGTAGTGCCAATAACTGGGCATTCGCTTACTATCATTTTTCAAAATGTCATTAGAAATGAGATTACTTTACATGAGTCCAGGACCTATAAGTTTTCATGTGGATGAGAAGATGATTGATCATTTCTGTCCACGTTCATTTTTTGATTATTTCTAGGAAACGTTTTAAAACCTGCTCCAAATAAAAATTCTCGCAATATCTAATCCCATTAAGTGCTTTCTGTTTTCTCAATTTTTCGTTGGAGATACATTCTGATATGCAGTTCGATAAAGATTGAGGATTATGGGGTTCAGCTAACCATCCATTTTTTCCATAGTCCAAAACCTCTGGAATCCCTCCTGTATTTGTCGAGACTACGGGTACTCCTCTAGCAAGTGCTTCAAGATTCCCAACCCCTAAGGCCTCTTTCCTCGAGGGTACGCAAAAAATATTGGTATTTAATAATTCCTCAAAAACTACACTTTGTGGAACTATTCCCTTAAATAGGAGATCTACATTGGCTTTATTTAGCACCCAATTTTTAATCAGGTCCAAATGTACATTCTCCGGACCAATGACTGTTAATTGAAATCTGTACTTTAAAATCCCAAGAGCAGTAATGAGGTCTTCCAACCCTCCCCTCATGAAGTCATTCTTAACAAAAAGAATCTTTATTGACTCCAATTTGATTGGTTGATCCAATTTAGATCTGTCAGGTTTTTCGATGGCTTTATAAAGGAGATAAGTTTTTCCCTTGGCTTGTGGATAGATTTTAGGAAGGTATTCATTTAGAAATTTAGAGTTAGAAATTAACTTTGAGTAGTGGTATATGGCCCACCTTTCTAATTGTTTAAAAATGAACTGCTTAATAAAAACATATTCGAATTTAAAGTTCCTCCAATTTCTAGAAGCATTATTATAGTCATTAATCATTCCGATTGAATTCTTGAATTTCTTCGCAGATCTCAAACCGATGAATGCATTATTATAGATAATAACATCAAAGTCATAAATATTTCTTTTAATTTCCGAGGCTCTACTATGATATTGATAAATTCTGAAAAACTGACTGAATAATCTTAGGAGTTTCGGGTAATGAAGATCTAGGCGATATAGATATTCTGATGGCTGCGAAATATCCTCACTTAAAACCCTTAATTCTATACCGGGAAACAATTCGTTAATTTTCAGAATTAAGTTAGCGAATTTCGCTGGGCCATTCGAAATTTCGTCAAACTTGTTAGAACAAAACAGAATCTTCATTGTCTATGAATTTCCAATATCCTTTCTTCTACGTTGTTCCATGTATATTTTTCAGCTAAAGCACTAGAAAAAGAGAATGTACCTTGAGCAGACCTAAGCTGCTTAAATATCATCACGAAATTTTCAGGATAATAAGAATCTAATACCACCCCAATATTTAGTTTCTCAATTAAGCTTGACACTTTAATTTCTCGATTTATGATTAATGGAGTCCTAGTTTGGATGCCATCATAAATTTTATTTGGACTTGCGTTAACATTATTAGAATGAATAGGCTCATAAGCACACATAATATAATCTGCTTCAATAGCAGCAGTTTCCAAAGCTTCCTTTTGAGGCACCACCCCCCGGTACTCAATGGATGGATGCTCTACAAGTTTTTTTGTTTCTTCATCACTAAACCAACCCAACATTATCACACGCACTTCAGGACAAGAATTAACAAGCCCTTCTATAATACTTCCACCTCTTTTCAACCCTAGCCATCCAAAAAATATTATCGTTAATGGCTTCGTCTTGTCTGGTGTTCTGAATTTAAAATTTGTTGGAAATGATTGAGGATAATTAGGTAGCACTATTGTTTTTTCCTGACTGAAACCAGGCATCAGGGACTTCCTATTATCATCGGTTACCAAGATTCCGTTTACGGGATAATAGAGTATATATTTCAAGAATGAAAGATCATTCTTTCCATAGTTCCTTCGCAAAAAAATAGAGTCAAACACATCTAGTACCGTATACTTAAGAAAACAGATCGGATAAAAGAAGATCATTAACTGCTCATTTATAATATGAAGAGAACTAATCTTATTAGAACTAAGAATTTGTATAGATTTAACAATCTGCCTTAATAAAGTGAAAGGTTGGTTTCTCCGCCCATCTATCATAACTAATTTTTTACAATATGTTCCCAAGAATGCGTTCTCCCTTTTACCTACTCCTAAATAGATTATATCAAACTCTTTAGATAACGTTCTAACTTCTTTATTTATCCGCATATCACTCCCATCGTTCGTAGAAATGTACAAGATGGTCTTTCGAGTTTGCAATTCTCTTTTATTCAAAATCAGAGATAATTTATAGTATTTTAATGAAAATCTAGATTTGATCTTATTTTCCTTCCAACTCTGCTCAAAAAGTTAATTTTTTGTAACCATTCCTTTCAATTGACTAACAAAAATTTATTGGTCAAAACTTTCCATCTAAAAGCCTCAGTCTACTTAAAATTCTTTGCACCGCAAGACCATCACCATAAGGATTGTGACTCTTACTCATCTGGTCATATAACTTGGAATCTTCCATTAGGTTTACTATTGTATTTACAATTTTTTCTTTAGTTGTACCAACAAGAATTACAGTACCTGCAGCTACTGCTTCTTGTCTTTCTGTCTGATCTCTCATTACAACTACTGGTTTTCCCAAACTTGGAGCCTCTTCTTGGACTCCACCTGAATCAGTCAGTATAGCCCAACTCTTTTTCATAGCTAAAACAAAATCTGGATAGGAAAGAGGAGGAAGTAGGTGAACATTCTTCAATTGGTCAAGGAACCTCATTACCGGTTTCTGTACATTCGGGTTCATATGAACCGGATACACCATGTGAAGTTTGGGGTATTTTCTAGACAGTATCTTCAAAGCCTCACAAATATTGACAAACCCTCTTCCAAAATTTTCGCGCCGATGCCCAGTTATTAACAATATTCTTCGATCCTCTTGAAAGACTTCATTTATCCCATTTTTCACTAGAGCAGTTGAAAACCCAGAAACCTTCTCACTTGCAAATAATAGAGAGTCGATTACCGTATTTCCAGTAAGGACAATCTTTTCCTTTGGAATGCCTTCAGACATCAATTTTTCTAGATTGCTATTGGTAGGTGCAAAATGCAACGTTGCCAATCTTCCTGTCAATACTCTGTTAGCTTCTTCAGGAAAGGGCGCAAATAGGTTTCCAGTACGAAGCCCCGCTTCTATATGGCCAATCGGTATTCGGTGATAAAAAGCTGCCAAGGTACTTGCAAAACATGTAGTTGTATCACCATGAACAAGTACCATATCAGGCCTAAAGTCTTTAAAAATCGGTCTTATCCCTAGTAGTACTCTTGAAGTAATATCTGTTAGATCTTGACCAGTTTTCATTAAATTTAGATCATAATGTGGTTGAATTTCAAAGAATTCCAGTACTTGATCTAACAACTCCCGATGTTGGGCCGTAACACATAATCGGTGCTCGAAATCAAAAGACTCATTGAGAGCACGGACGAGTATCGCCATTTTTATAGCCTCCGGGCGAGTACCGAATATCGTTAAAACTTTCATTCTTTAATAACAGGAAGCAAAGTCTTCCCATTTGTATTTTTCTAAAGCCTTGTAATTTTGAAGTCCTATTTTCCGAAGTTTGCTTTTATCCATTGCCAGGGCTGCTCCCAAGATTTTAGCCATTTCACCTTCTTCAAATAGTAGCTCATGTTGTTGTTGCAACCTTTCACTTAGGACGCCAAGGTTCGGTGCAACAATAGGTTTTTTAAATCCCATAGCTAGAATTGCAGAACCTGAGTTTTCTATTTTCTTGAAGGGTAGAACCACAAGATCTGCTGCATTGAAGTAAAGTTGCAACTTTTCTGGAGGAACAAACCCTTCAATGATTTCAACATTCTCGGAAGCAAGGTTTTCAATTCTTTGCAGATATTTTTGATTCATTGACTTACCAACAATTAATAATCTCGTTTTTTCCATTTTCATTTGTTTATTCACTTCTATTAACTCCGTAATACCTTTGTAAGGCCTTATTAAGCCCAGATATAGTAAAACCTTCTCATTTGCGGGTAAGCCCAATCTCCTCTTTGCTTCGTCGACTTTTATTGAATTAGGATAATATTTTGCGTATGAACCTTCAGGTACAACCTTGAATTTATCTATCCCAACCTTAAGAATCGGTAACGCTCTTTCAAGAGTGCCTTCTTGAAAAATTCTAATCCATTCACAATTTTTAGCAAAGTACCGACGGGCCCATTTAAATGGTCCAAAAAATGGCTGATCATGTGGAAAGATATTGTGCAAAGTCCATACTATTTTCGTCCGAAAAATATTTTTTACTAAAAAAATCTCAATCAGAAAAACAGGGAATTGCAACCAAGTCATCCAAACTTTCCTGCGAATATAGTATGAATGCAACCAATCTACATGTATATAGTCTGGTTGATACTTCAAGCAGGACCTCAAAAAGGCCAAAAACTTTCCAGGCACACCATGAGACACCTTTAGTCCTAGACTTTGACTCAGGCCCTTCATCATTAGGTATTGATATGGATTTTCTTTCCCCGCAATGGGAAGACAAACTATACTAATTCTTTGCTTTTTTTTCAAAGCAGAAAAGGTTTATAAGGCTTTCTTGGTTCTTGATTTGGGTTTCTTTCACCGATCTTCTTTGCAGGCACACCACCAACAATTGTATAGGGTTCTACCTCCTTATTTACTACTGCGCCAGCAGCAACAACAGCACCTTTACCAATTATAGTATTTGGAAGAATCACGGCTCTATTACCAATCCAAACAAAATCTTCTATGATTACATCTCCTCCTTTTGATGCAAACTTTGGATCCTGTGGATCATGTTCGAGAGTCCAGATATTAACCTCAGGTGAAATATCAACATAGTTACCAATCCTAATGCATCCTCCCCTACTGTCAATCATGCAATTAGAGTTTATGTTAGTAGTATGTCCAATAATTATCTCCCTTGTATCTCGCAATTTCAATCCCATCATGATATTTGAATCTTTACCAACTGGGAATAGCAACCGATACCATGAGTGCCTTAAGAGATTTGATGGGATCTTTGCTATCCATGCATTACTAATCCAACGAACTAGATGCCTGTATCTCGAAGAATGAAAAACTAATCTAATTGACATGAAATAAGAGTATGATTGAGTCAACTGATGTTTTGTTAACAACCACTAACATCGGTTAAGGAAGTTGCAAAATAAACAGGGTAAAAATCAGGTAAATAAAAGCTGAAACTATCATTAATTGAAAGAGTCTTTTCTTATGAAATCTCTTTAGACTCTTAGAGAAAAATGTTAATCTTTGAGATTGATTAACTGCTCTTCCTTTATATGGATAGTTACCACTAGAAATATCCAGAAGTTTACTTGAAACATTGTTCGACCAAGTGATCTTTGTAACTATCTCTTTACCAGTAGCTACAATCTTTTTTGTTTCTTCCATACGATTTCTATAAAAAGAAATTCCCGCTTCTTGAATTTCAATCTTTTCCGCTTCTAACTCTACATTCAAATACTTTTTTCCCAATGAAAGTCTGTAAATATGACCTGAAATATTATCTACCTTAACCTTAGGGGCTAACAAGAAATTAGACTGCAGAATTCCCGAGTCTTCGCTCTGATCAATAATAGAAATAGCATTGTTCGAAGGATCGAAATTAATTTCGCGAAATAGTTTAGAGCCGGAGTCCAAAATGCAAGAAGCCAAAATAATGACTTTGTTCCTTTTGCGGCATAAACTTTCAACCCGACAATTATTAGAATACCCTGAAGTCAAGCTTATTACGCTTGATTGGTTTTCCGAATTCCGAACATTCACACCAAATTTTTTCATATCGGGAGAAAAATAGCCTGGGGCATCAATCCAAAATATGCCTTCATGGAAAATGCTAATACTTAATGCATCTTGATGTCGATGGACGAAAGGAGGTGTATTTTGTATATTGAACATGAACTGAAACACAGTCTGTTTATCTCTCACTCCATTGACATAAAACAGGCCTGCATCTGACAAAAAATAACTATAGCCCTCTCCTAAATCATGATGGAGATCTCCATTTACTTGAAAATCATGTCCACCAGATGAATCACCAAGTCTAATAAACTGGCCATTAATACTTATTTTGGATATGAACGATTTTGCTGCCTGTAGTTTCTTTAAGAAATTTAAATCTGCATTTCTTTCATTTTCCGGCAAGAGAGCATTAATTTTCTCTAGTAAATTCAAAATCATAAACCAATATGATGTAGCAGGTTCGAGGATTACGCCATCCTCACTTATGAAGTAGTCCACTCTATGAACAGACCTATGTATCGCAACTTTTTTTAAGCTATGATTTGATAGTATTTTATCCTGTTTGTCAAGATAGCAAATCAGCAGTAGATAATAATCAACTATCAGTCCATGGTTACTTATATAATCGTAGTTGTAGCTTTTTAAAAGAAACCTACTACAAGCATAATACTCTGTATAAAGAACTTTTAGATGTCCACTAATTTTTTCCGAATCTTGATAAATCTTAACTAAAACCCCAATACTAAGAAATGAATTAAACATTCTCATTGCAGTGGTATGATCATACCAACAGAATGGTTCTAAACCGAAAATTATCCGGTTCATTTTCCAAAACTCGATAAACCTCTTCGATAACTTCAACAATAAGGCATTACCAGTCTCTTCATATAATTTTAGCAAATTTGAAAGGAATTCTAAACTATAAAAGCTAATTAACTGTGTAGAGGAATGATCTTTCCTATGAAAGTTTTGAAAATTCGGTTTTGTCACACTTAAGTCTAACACCACAGATGGATAACCCTTGGTATTAATCACTAATTTTTCATCGTTAACTAATTCCAAATTAGACAACGTTTTAGGTCTAATTTCTGGAGGCAAACCCCTAAATTCTTTGAAAATTTCTTTGAAATCCAAGACTTCAAAATGTCTAGCGCTGAAAAAGTATCTGAAGATACTAGTTTTCAAGGTGAAAAACAGCATCAACATTACGCACATGAATATTATTAGCCAAATTATAATTTGTATATAAGTCACTATAATCGAAATAAATTAACCACTCGATATCTTGGGTGAAAAAACAATATATACGCCGGATGTAGGGACAATGGAATGGTAAGTACCAAAGCAAAAAATATCAGATTCAACCAGCTAACTATAGGAAATAATTGTAACCACTTAAACCCAAGTAAGCATACTAACAGAGCAATGAAAGAACTAATTAGAAGGTGTGTATCGAATCGCCCCCCCTTAACACCAAGAAGCTTCCTTCCCAAATATTGGAAAGTGAGAACCGAAAGAAATACTTGAATTAGTGAACCAAGGATTGGGCCCCCAATACCTACAAAATTTGTAAGTAATATGGAAAAAAATAGGTTTATTAAGACTAAAAATATATTAACTTTTACAAGTAGGTGATCAAATCCCCCAAATTTCAGGACCCTCTGTATCATACCAGAAAATGGGCCTATTACGTAAATTAATAATGCAAAAATACCCCAATGTGTATAGGGTAGAAAATCTTTCCCGAGCCAAAGATCAATAAAAGGGTAGATCAAAATTGAAACTCCTGCTACTATTGGAAGAATAACTATAAATTGAATAAGACTTACTTTTTCTATAATTGATTCAGTGTTTGACAAGTTTTCCTTTGAAATTTTTGCGATCATAGGATTCAAAACCAGTAATGATTGATTATTAATCATCCTAACAATAAAAGATAATTTAGTAACTGCATTATAGTATACAAGTTGTACAGGTCCCAACATGGCGCCTATAATGAATTTATCGAATAATGTAAAAAAAAAGGAAGTTAGTTGGACATAAAACATATTTAAACTAAACTTCAAATACTCTTCTTTTGGTTTTTCAAAAAAACTAGCTGAACTCCAGCTCCTCAAATCAATTAATCCAGATTTAATAAGTCGTAAAAAATAGATACAATATGGAACCAGATTCGATATAGCAAACAATATTACAAATTCAATAATCCCAATCGGAAAAAATAAAACCATCAAATAAAGAACAAACAGGAGAAATACAAGAATTAGCTTTGTTTTATTTAGGAAAACAAACTCTTCCAACCCTTCTAAATAATACTGAGCTTGTCTAAGAACACCATAAAATAAAACGTACAAAGCAAAGACAGTAAAAATATTTCTAGCTAAAGAATTATGATCCTGCCCCACTTTGAAAAACATTTCGATATTAAATCCTATTGTTAAAGTTATGAGTGAAAAAATAATTGCTAAAACGAGCGCAATTCTTACTGTCCAGTTAATGAAAAAAGCATAATTCAATTCATCTTTAGTTTCAAAATTATGACCATTATACAAAGCAGTATATTTCACTAGTGCACTTCCTATTCCAAAGTCAAAAAAGACCAATGACTCAATTAGACCATAAGCCAATAGAAAAACACCATACTCTACTTTGCCAAAGACTTTTATATAGAGTGGTAATGTAATGAAGGACAAGATGTTGGTTCCAAATCGAATTGACAAATTGCTTATGGCATCTATCAAAACCTTCAATCTACGAGATCTGTTTGACATTTAGGATAGTTATCCCCGATATTAGACCAGAGAAGTTGAATAGGAAGTTGTTTAAAAATTTACTTTTTTGTCGAAATAGATTTCATCGTGATTATTTCAAATAATCGAGCGAATGATGTCCCGGTTCATAATTGAATATCGGATGCATTCTTCTATACCATCGTAGAGCTTTTCTAGGACATGTATGAAAAGCGTCTTTTCATATATATTTTGATGAATACCAGTTGAATCATGGTGTTCTCTTCCCTAATCAGGCAACCTCTTTCTGGGAGGAGGTCACCGAAAAATGAAATCATCAAAATCTCCTTCGACGATTCTGTCTACAATTTTATTAATTGGAGCATCTTGATCCTCTAATAGATTATTAAAAGATTTATAACCATAGCCATCAAACGCTCCCTTACGAGTAAATGTCATCGGCATTTTATGTTGATATTCAAACATCATCAAATAGAAATATTTTTTAGCTAATTTCACCTGATTTGGAAGAGGTTCTTGACATGCAATCAGTTTATTTAGAATTTGAAAATAATGGGGAGCACTTATTGCATCATAAGTAAATCCCTTATCCCTATAATGTGTATCTGAAATTAGAATTACTGGCTTATTCTCAATGGCCATTTCAAGCCCAACAGTAGAAGTATGGACAACTCCGATATCTGAAATATCTAATATAGAAAAAGAGTTAATATCGTCCTCTGGTTCAACAATTGTTACATTATTAGGTACACTCGAAAGTTCTTCTCGCACTAGTTGGCCATATCTTTCTTTAGTGCCAAGTACTTTTTCTGCGGGATGAATGCGAATAAGGATATGGACATTTTCTCGCATACCATATTTCATGATCGTCGCTATAATACATCTAAGTGGTGATTCGAATGCAATATCTCTTGAAACATTGGCAGCGTCCCAGATGAGATTTGTAAATATCGTCACCACTTTAGATTTTTCTTGAATTCCAAGCCGAGATTTTAGAGTATCTAAACTAGATACTTTGCCTGAAAAGTTGTAACTAAATACATCACCTTTTTGAAGTATGCGCTCTTGCAAATAGAGATCTACTTTTTTAACTTCATCATAAGTTAACTCATAGTTTTCCAGCCTGTCCCATGCGGCAGAGATGGACCAATTCGGCGAAGGATAATTCAAATTATAGTTACAATGTCCTCTCGTCTTTGCTCTGTCATAACAGACATACTTTAAACGGTTTTTTCTGCAGAATTGAGCCACTGGCTCCCAAGTGCAATATATCCCATGTGAAAATAGAATGAATTCATAATTCTTGGAACTACAAATTTCCTTGATTTGAAAATAATTTGTCAAAGCACATATCAAAAAACTTCTCGCAATCTCTAAGGCGTCTTCCCCAAAAGAAATTGACTTATAATATCTAAACATGACTCCCTTAACAATATCCCCAAACTCTATTCCGTCAAATTGGAACCTCAAAATTGACTCCAATTTTTTTGGGATTCCATCTAAAATGTCTTGTACTTTCGAACTAATTGTTATGAATTGATAATCAACTTTCGACGCTTTGAGAAGTCTTTCTGCGTTTCTAACTGAAGTACTCCAGAATCGTTCTTTTCCATATTTCTCAATACGATCTTTAGTGATCACTTCATTTATAGGGATTTTTTCATCATATATATAGTATTCAACATCAAAACCTTTCGCCAGAAATAGGTGGTAAAGCAAAACTTCAATAGGTGATAGATACATACTACCAATCCCTGAATAAATTAAGATATTTTTTCGGCGATCTCTCGGCGAAAATGTATCTTTGTAAAATCTTCTGAAATACCTAGTTTCTAATCTTGCTCCGCCAAACTTTCGTAAATACGTTTCCAAGAATGGGTTGGAAAAATGTATTCTTTCAGAGTTCACTCTATAAATATTAAGTTAATAAAGCTTTATAATAAATCTTTAATTTGCTAGATTTCTATAATTAGCAAGCTAGTATTTAGGACAAAAATCAGCATTTGTAATCTGGGGATTAACCGAAGTGTCCTCTTCCCCATTTATGCAACCAATTTAGAGAGGAGGTCAAGTTGCACCGCTTAAAGAAAGTTTTTTCTTTTTCACCCCTTCTATTAATCTTGATCTATCCAAAAAGAAAAGATGAGGCATCGTTAATATTTGATAGACATAATGTTTGAAAGAAGAAAGATAAAATGGAAATAGGAGTGAAAAGAGGGCAGCAAATATTTTGGAGTCATTTTGAGAGCCTTTGTTATTCAATGACAAATAGTAATGATGAAGTTTTCTTTCGGTTTTTGATGTGATAGCTAGGTAATGGTCCTTTCTTTCAATTGCGCGGATATCTACATTTTTCCCTTGCACTAATTTTGAACCTGCTATAGCTAATTTCCCTAGCCGAGTTGGCTTTTCAAAAAAGGAATGGTTAAATTCTATCTTCAACCATAATGATAACTCCTTGAAGAAATTTTCTCTATCAGATAGCATATCTTTAAATTTCACTATTCTATAGCTTTCGCTACCAATCTGATGAAGATTTTTATCTGCCAAAATTCTTGTTGAGATATCTAATTCAGTATGTCCTAAAACAAAATTGACTCTGTTAATATGGGATAATCTCTTGTTATTCAACTTATGTAGGTCGATTCTCCTTTGTTTTGCAGATGCATACCGCGCAACTGGGTTCCTGAGAATATGCACAAACTTAGATTCGGGAAGATGGTTATAAGTAAACGATGCAAATAACTCCGTATAAAAGGGTTGCTTAAAAACTACATATTTTGCAGTTTCAAGCTTCCTTCTGGCAAACTCATTACCCTTAACCAATCCAAATACTAGGGCTTCAAGAATCGTTCTCAGCTCTATTCCATGAGATTCCAAATACTCAAGGTAACCACTACAGTACAAAGCGGTATCAACATTTAAGTCAAATTCTTTCTGATATTCATTCAAAATTTTATGACGATATTTTTCTAGTTCCTTATCAGTAGCCATAATGCTTTGTTGACCACTGCTTCGATGAAAAATAAATGTATTTCGAAAAAACTCTAAATTTCCGCTATGCCAAAAGAACTGCTCCACAGTCGAATGTTCAAGGGGAAAGACTAGAAGCTCCGGATGAGAATCCATTAAATTACATAACAACGTAGTTCCACTTCTAGGAGCACCGCCAATGAAGATGAACTTCTTTCTTTGTAAAGCTTCAATATTTATTTCCATCTATTCTTACTTTTAACTTGGCGAAAATAAGAAATTACCGATCGCTTTCTTTCGACGAACAAATGCATCGTTAAAACCTTTCGGTTCTTCCCTCATGAATCTCATATAATGTCTCGCCAATGTGTCTTCCTGATTTCCCGTCTAAGAATTGTCGCTGTTTCTCCACCATTTGTTCAAGAATCTGAGCGGAATAATATAGTCGTTCTATTCGTTTATAAATACCAATTAGATCCTTTGAAGAACTAACCTTTCCTTGGCCATCAGCCATTCCCTTTGCAATCAGGCCTTCATAAATGAGCCGTTGATTCTCCATGAAATAGATCGCAAAAAAAGGTTTTCTCAGTGCAATGGCTTCAAAGCTCAAAATGCTAGAGGATAGCAAAAGTAATCTCGCACGACGCATAAAATTGATCATTTCAGATGCTGATAATTGATGAACTATCTCCAAATTTTGATATTTAATACATAGATGTTCCAATTCGCTGTTAACTAAAGGGGTTACTAAATTAATGGGATTCTTAAAGCCAGATGCTAAAAGTTCCTTTGCTGTGAAATATCCGAGATGGTATGGATCAGCAGCTCCGAAGCAAATAAAGATTCCCTCTCCATGAGTTCCTGGATTTTCATTGAGAGCATACTCAAGAAATTCTGGTCGAAGAATCGCATACTTTAGACCTAATAAGAACTTGGTTTCCTTTGGTGTCGAATATTTCTCTTGATTAATTCCAGGACAATGATTAATTATCACATCTGCACCATATATTTTTCCTGGTATGTCATTTATGACAATTAATGTTTGTACAGCTGATTGGTACCTGACTCGCCATTCTTCATCGATCTCATAGTGATCTACAATCAATAAATCTCTTCTAGATAATAACTTATCTAAATCAGATTCATCGGTAATATAACATACCTTCCAATCGGAAATCAACGATTCACAGTACGATTTAAATTCCCTCTTAATCAGGAAGCTGACCTTAAAGTATTTACAAAGCATATTTGCCAATGCAGTGCATCGAGAAAGATGCCCCCTACCTATTTTGGGACTGGCGTCAACCCGGATCCAAGCAGTATCCAAAGATAATTGTTTCTGAAAGTTAATCTAAGTTATTCGATATGGTTTCTCTGCAAATATTGTCCCTTTTCCAAATCTTGATTTAATGTCTTTCCGAGCAAATTGCCCAGTACATAAGGAGGGAATCCATCCTCCGGACAAGGCCTTAAAACAACTAGGTCTTCTTTTCTTAGAATTTGCCCAGTAATCAGTGGTCTTGCAGCTCTGATCGACCTTCTCTGTACAATTACCGTGTTTTCTTCGTTTTTTTGAACTCTCTTTACTCCATCTCCAATTGCTAACTCAAGAAAATCTGGTCGGTCCACATGCTGTTTAACGATCTCAAGTCTTTGGTAGTAACTCATATTTGATTTCAATACAGCCTTGAGAGCGGCCGTCTCTTTCACCATTCTGCTCCATTCCGAAGGCATCATTGAGAATTGATGATCTTGTCCTGTTTGAGAGCTATCAAGAGTAAAGTGTTTCTCCACCGCACAACAATTAAAAAGTCCAACTGCCCCAAGTACAGTTAGACTGCCATGAGTATGATCTGATAAGCCCAGTGGAATATTGGGCCAGAGTTGAGCATAGGAACCCAGAACCCTTAAATTGATGTTACTATATCTTTCCATGGTAACTGATTCAGGTTCACCATGTTTTGCGGTATAGTTGGTGTTACATTGCAAAAGTAAGATCTTATTCGAATTTTCCAATGCCACTCTCATTGCCATCTCAACATCTGAAAGATCGCTTGCACCAGTAGCAATCACTATTGGTTTGTCATAAGATGCCATAACTTCTATTTCCTCATGCCAGGTAATATCACCGGATCCAAGTTTAAATGCTGCGACATATGGCGCAACAGCTTTTACAATTTCAGGTGAATAGGGGGAAGTAAAGTAAGCCATTCCTAGTTCTTCTGTCAAGCTCTTCAATTCCAATGTCCACTCAAATGGGATTGATGCAGCTTTATAGGATTCGAAGACCGATACCCCCCAACTACTTTGATGAGTTTTTATATCACCTAGATTTTTGAATCCATGATCCGAGACGATAGTTTCAGCAGAGAAGTTTTGCATCTTGATGGCATCGACACCAGACTCTTTGCAGGCATGTATTAATTCCTTTGCCAAGGAAAGGTCTCCTCCATGATTCGAGGCGATATCTGCAATAAAAAAAACGGGTTCGCTCTGTCCTATTTTTTTTGCACCAATCTTGAAATCCATGGTTCTATTTTTTATATTTTTGAAAATGAGGGATTTGAGCAATACTTTTTAATGTATCCTTCTCCGTCCGTCTGTAATCTCCTTCAAGCTCTTTAAAAATTCTGGAGGGGATAGTGACTAAGTTTACATTTCTTTCTATCATCCCTTCCATTACCATTTTGTCAGCGTAACCAAATGCAATCGCAAGTCTCTTAAGAAAGGAAAACTCTTCCGAAAAGTCAGTAGTTCCGAAATGAAGAACCCCGGTGATATTTTCTTGTATAACTTCAAGTACACCTTTGATGAGGACATTCGCAAACATTCGATTTTGAAAAACCCCTCGATCAACTCGCACCTTTTCACCTTGACATAATTTGGATAAGAATTTTTCATTCCGAGTAGCTTTATGTGGAACCCATCCTTGAACAGATGCAAACCGCAATATTGTCCAATTGATAGGACTTGGATAAAGCAGTTCTTCGCATTTTGCTTTAAAGCTACCATAAGCTGATTGGCTTTTTGCTAGTAGATTTTCTGTAAGATCAATGTTGTGATATGCATCCAAAGCCAATGCAGAAGAAGCATAGATATAGTGCGTACTTTTATTCTTACAATATTTAATCACCTCATTATGCAAATAAAGACCGTTCTCATCTTCTCCTCGCAGGAAATTCACCACAATTTTTGGTTCGTAAGAATCCAAGGCCTCCAGATATTGATGAACATGGTTTGCTTGAAATAAATGGATTCCATCACCAATACTCAGTATCTGTTGATGTAAAGACCCAACCAATCGATATCTTCGAAGAACTTGCAGTTGTGTAATTAAGAGGTAACCAAGCCAAGAGGCAGCGCCTAGGATCAAAACTGTTGGCCGATCATCATTATTAAACATCTATCGTAAAATCTTGATTGACATATTGTTTAATTAACTGTCGAATTTGGGTTACGGATAACCAGTCCTTATTTGTTCCTGAATTATATTGAAAACCTGGTTCCACCGAAGTGGCATTTGTTTTCGAAATATAGTCCGCCTTAGAGTATCGAAAGGTCTGTGGTAAAATCGCATAATAATCTCCCAAGTCGACAGTATTAAAAGAATCCGATGCAGTAATCATTTCTTCATGTATTTTCTCTCCTGGTCGAATACCAACAATCACTTTTTTGCAATTAGGTCCAATGGCCTCAGCCATATCTAGTATTTTATATGAAGGAATTTTCGGTACAAAGATTTCACCACCCCATGCATTTTCAATAGCTCGTAGGACCATTCTCACACCGCTAGCTAAGGTAATATTGAATCTAGTCATTCTTTCGTCTGTAATTGGAAGCTCTCCTGAAGAACGTTTTGATAGGAAAAAGGGTATTACAGATCCTCTTGACCCCATTACATTTCCATATCTCACAACCGAGAAATTCAAATCTCGTCCTCCTTTCATATTATTTGCAGATATAAATAATTTATCAGAACATAATTTGGTCGCCCCATAAAGATTTACAGGTGCCGCTGCCTTGTCAGTCGAAAGCGCAACTACACTCTTGACCCCTGAATCCAGAGCGGCATCAATAACATTTTGGGCACCAAAAATGTTCGTTTTAATGCATTCCATTGGATTGTATTCAGCTGCCGGCACCTGCTTGAGTGCAGCTGCATGCACGATGATATCTACATCCTCGCAAGCTCTTTTGAAACGATCCTTATCTCTTACATCTCCGATAAAATAGCGCAAGGCTCGGTATCTTGTTGGGCTAAATAATTGAGACATCTCAAACTGTTTGAGTTCATCGCGTGAGTAAACAACTAGTCTTTTTACCTGAGGATGTTCAGTCAGAACAGTTTCAATGAACTTCTTCCCGAAAGATCCTGTTCCTCCTGTTACTAAAATAGACTTACCTTCTAGATTCATAATCTACATCTGTTTTTAGTTTGCGTAAATACTAATCGATTAGACGCATATTCTAATATTTAGATTTCAACCAATGATAAATTTTATCGAAATCAAAACCTCTGCAATCCAAATCTAATTTCAAAATCATTTCTTCTATCCTTGATAGATCCTCATGACTATCAATTGTAAGTAAGCTATCAAAATAGGAATCTAACTTAAAAACTTCAGGAGCTATTTCTTGCGTTTTGAAACTTATCACACCTTCTCGAAAGATCGGAGTTACATGCTCTTGATCGTGCAGACTTAATTGGATTTTTGTTGCAGCAACTTTCATTATTGCTTCAACTTGAATAAACTCGTATACCACATGAGAAAGTCCTTTGACAGCTGAATAATCATATTTAGCCTTTATATGACTTTCAAAAAGTTTAGCGTTTAATTCAGGACGAGTAAAGGGGTTATCCGCTGTGATCCGTACTATCTGGTCCTCAGTACAGAGGTCTCTACTTGCTAACTCGAACCTTTGAAATACATTGGTCCTATCCCCTCTAATGCAATGAACACCAAGGTATTTAGAATAAGCCTCAATCGGATCATCTTCACCATGATGAGAAGTTGCGATAATTACTTCATCAATAAAGGAATTTTTCATTGCTGCCTCGACTACTCTTTTTAGTAATGTTCTTCCAGCTACTGGCATCAATGTCTTTCCTCTCAAACGGGTACTAGACATCCTTGCTTGAATGACAGCTCTAACTTTCATAGTTCTATAAAATCAGTAGTCCAGTTTAAGAACTTAGGAATTATCAGTATTCAAAAGCTCATGTAATCAAACCTCACTCAAATATTCAGATAAAATGCAGTATTCCTATTTATCATCATAATACCCATACCCATATCCATATCCATACCCATACCCATACCCATACCCTCTACCAGACTTCACCCCATTAAAGACAATTCCAGGCTTTCTGAGTTTGCCTTCTTTGTTCAATTGATCAAGCATTTTTATGGTTCCAATACGGGAATATCCCTGCCGAATAACGATTATACAACTATCAATATAGTCATTGATCAGCAAAGCATCGGCAACTAATCCTACTGGAGAGGTATCAAAAAGTATATAATCAAAATTCTCCTTTAAATCAGCTACAAGAGCACGCATACGGTCTGATAGAATTAGTTCTGAAGGGTTAGGAGGTATGGGACCACTTGTAATAAAGGAAAGGTTTTCATGGAAATCTGTTTTTCTAATGATATCTAAAAACTCGACTTCACCGATAAGATAATTGGTAACCCCTAATTTGTTTTCTTCATGTTGGAGATATTGATAAAGCTTCGGCTTTCGCAAATCGAGACCTACTATAACCACTTTCTTGTTCGAAAGTGCTAAAGCAGCACCGAGATTGATAGTTATAAATGTTTTACCTTCTCCTCCAGTTGCCGAGGTGGTCAATAACACTTGTTTAGTTTGATTAGGGTTTATATAGCTGAGATTAGTTCTTAAAGATCGAAACATTTCTGTTATAGCAGAACGAGACTTTCCTGTAAAGGTAATTTTGGAGTTTTCTTTATGAATTCCAATGCGGCCAATGATTGGCAAACTCGTTTCTCTTAAAATGTGATTCTCTGATTGAACTCGATCATTTAGAAATTCCCGTATTGAAATTATCCCGATTGGGATCAATAATCCAATTAATAGTGATGAGAGATAAATCAGTTGTGGCCTAGGAATTACTGGTATATTTGTGCTTTTAGCGGGATCAATTATACGTGTATTAGGAGTTGTAACTGCTTCAGCTAGTGCGGTTTCTTCTCTTTTTTGCAACAAAAACAGATATAGATTTTCCTTTAAGGCTTGCAAGCGTTTCTGATCCAGTAGTGCTCTTTCCTTCTGTGGAATTGAACCCACTTGCACTGTGATTGAATCAATTTCTTTTTGAGCTTGAGCAATGGGTACACTTAGATCTGATCGAATTTTTTGAACAGAAGAAATAATGATTTCTCTTAATGCCATTAGTTGATTAGACATTCCCTCTAAAGTGGGGTTTTCTAGAGTAGCACCATTTCTCAACAGACCATCTCTCTTTAGATAAAGCTGATTGAATTCTTCGATATTCTTTGTTAGATCTAAATTCTGCATTGTTAAATTTGCTGGAATTAGATTTAACTCCTCCCGACTTTTTACAAGAAAACTATCAAGAGAAGTAATCAATTCCCGCTCAAGTTCTAGCTCCTCCATTTCTTCTTCCAACCTAGCAAGTTTACCATATATGTACTGGAGATTTTCTGCTGGGTTGTCAGTAACTATTGTATTTTTACTCTTATACTCTTCAATATCACCTTCTAAATCTCTCAATTCACGGATTAAAGTATATAATCTTTTATCAATAAAACTAAGAGTATTCCTCAATACACGATTTTCATCATCTACACCGGCATCCTCATATACTTTTACTAAAGTATTTAATATATCTTCAGCTTTGCCAGGTATGGGATCTCTCGTAACCAATTCCAAAACACTAGAAGACCATTCTTCTCCAACCTGCTCAATTCTTAATCTCGAAGAATAAAACTGGGCCATCTTCTCTTTTCCAGATAAGCTAATACGATATATGTTGTTAGGGTTCTCTTTGAATAGGGAATCCCTAGTGATGATTGTGAACAATCCATAATCTTCATGAAATAAGGGCAATCCGAATTGTGCTCTTTGTGGTACTCCTTCTTCAGAGAATTTCAAATTAAAAGAGCTATTGTCTAGAATTTCTAAAAACAAGTCAAGTTCCTCGTCATTTTCAAGTACGAATGTGTCGAGGAGAATGGGAGTATTTTCATACAACTCTGATTCTTTGACTCGACCAATTCTGTAGTATTGGATATTTAACTTCAATCTGGATACTACTTCTCTCATTAGAGTCCGAGACTTAAGAATCTCAATTTCATTGCTTAACATATTGGCTCCTTCGAGAATCCCTCGATCCTTTAATAAAATACTTCCTTCTGATAGTCCCTCGGAATCTTTGGTTTTGATGAGCAAGGTACAACTCGCATCGTACTGAGGCGTTGAGTACCTTAGGTAAAAGTAAGCGCCGAAGACTGACAAGGAAATACTCAAAGCAAATAACCACCAGTAGTAAAGGGCTTTGAACAACCATTGACGAAAATCAACCGGAATATCCTGGTTCATGATAGGTTCCTGGCCGTTATTATTGTTTTCCAAATTTTAAAGCTCTTTATTCCTCTTCAGAGGTTTGGTAATATTGAAGAAATTTCGAGAAAAATGAATTCTTTTTAATTTTTGCCTCAAAAGTAGTGAAGCGCAATTTCTAAATCTTCTTTTAGACCGATAACGAGGTTACATTTCTGTACAGAATTTGCTTTAGTTTTTCAGTGCATTTAATCTATAAAGAAATCCCCCGACACAGTTCGTGTACTAAATGAATTCTTTTGGGTTCGATAAATTGTCTATTTCTTTTTTACAAGGTCTAGTAAACCAGAATTACTCTGGATTGCTGAGATTTATAATAGTTGTGCATTACTAAGCAAAAGAAATATATTGAATATTCCATCCACAGGATCACCCGCAAACGAAAATGTCCGTTCCCAAATGTGATTTGGCCTTCTTATAGGATATCAGAGAATGCTCTCCGATGATCAATAGGTCTCTTAGGGGAGATGATCGGACCAATAAAATTATTTGGTTTTTCCTCAATAAGGAACAACTGCTCTAAAATACAGCAAAGCTTTTTTCAGTCCTTCTTGCCGACACACTAAAGGAGTCCATTGCAAAATATTCTTTGCTTTAGAAATATCAGGTTGTCGAATCTTTGGATCATCAATCGGAAGGTCTCGGTAGACAATCTTTGCCTTTGGATTATTCACCAATCTTAATACTTGTCTGGCAAAATCTAGGATAGTAATCTCCTCTGGGTTACCAATGTTTATTGGTTGAGAATAATCGCTGAGTAACAATCGATATACTCCCTCCACTAAGTCGTCTACATAACAAAATGAACGAGTTTGAGAACCACTCCCAAAAACGGTCAAGCCTTCTCCTCTTATTGCTTGGGAAAAAAAGGTTGGCAATACCCTACCGTCATTGACTCTCATCCTTGGTCCATAAGTATTGAAAATCCTAACAATCCTAGTTTCCAAACCATGATAAGTATGATAGGCCATGGTCATTGCCTCTTGAAAACGTTTTGCTTCATCGTATACACCTCGGGGTCCAACCGGATTGACGTTTCCCCAATAATCCTCTCGCTGGGGATGCACCAATGGATCTCCATACACCTCAGAAGTGGAAGCGACAAGGATTCGGGCTCGCTTTTCTTTAGCTAACCCAAGGAGATTATGAGTTCCCAAAGACCCTACCTTCAGAGTCTGGATGGGCATTTTCAGATAATCAATTGGGCTAGCAGGCGAAGCAAAGTGAAGTATATAGTCCAAGTGCCCCGGAACATGAACAAATTTACTGACATCATGAAAATGAAATTCAAACTCTTTTAAGGGGAAGAGATGTTCAATGTTCTTAAGATTACCGGTAATTAAATTATCCATTCCAATTACGCGATAGCCTTCTTTGATAAAGCGATCGCAGAGATGGGAACCCAGAAAGCCAGCGGCACCAGTAATGAGTACTTTTTTCATAGAATCACCTTGATCTGGTAGTTTGTAAACGATTGTGATGTATGCAAATCATCATTCAGAAGTTAAACTCAATTGGGTTAGAGGTAGAACGGACAAGGGAATCCAAATAATTGGGAGAAGTAAACAATCCTTTACTTATTTCCTCTGCTTCCATTTTTTGAAAGAAGTATTTAATCTGAAGAGCTACAAATATTTCGCCGGGATGGATTCCATCAATGAAGAGCAACTGATCCTGATTCATCTCCTTGGGATAAGTAAGGTTTATAACATTGTTCACAGTCGATGAAATCCCATTGATTACTTCCTCTTTATAAAAATGCCACCACTCTGCTAAAGGTAAAGAACCTTCCAAGGCTTCATATGATTCATCAGAGAAAGGTGGGAAATAAGCGATTACCTCAACTCCAAGGTTCTTTACAATTTTGAAACAATCTATCATCATTTCCAAATTTTCTAAAGAAACATCAGAAACCGTAAACCTAGTTGTCTTTTGTTCTCTAATACGTTCGATAATTGGTGGCTGTTCTCTATCTTCGTACACTGGATTTTGATCAAGTTCTGCAACTAAGTGAGATGAAGTACTTTTGCTTCCATCCAATCTAAAACCTGCCTCTTGTAGTATAGCAACTACCCCTAAATGATGGCTACTATTAGATGACATAAACGCTGATTTTGCTTTGTCTGGGTTGAGTAGTAATCTTCTTAAGGCAAGTTGATGTCCAGTTAGTGTAGTTGCATGATCAATTAGGCGTTCTTTTGATAACCACGTCTTACTGGGAATATTATCTTGTTTAAACCACCAAGGGTCAATTCCTACTATTAAGTATTCAGGAATAGGGATTTCTTTATTTTCCAATAAGGACACAAATGCTTTAAAGTCACCAACACATTGTAATATTCCCCCTGCGTTATAGAATTCTTCTGCCATGGATGGAAAAAACTCCTTTCTAAATTTCATGACTCGGGAGCTACCAACAATTAGCAGCTTTGGTTCAAATGTCTTTATCCCCTCAATCTTATAAGAGTTAAACTGTTGAGATAAAATCCCACGCATATAAAGAACCTTTTCGACACTATCCCTTCTTTGAACTTCGATTACTTTCTCGACAGGCCAAGACTCTCCAGTTTGAAATAGCACATATTCTGCAAAACCGATCAGCAACATTGGCGGCAATAGAAACAATAAGAACTTAATGACAAAGCCTGTAATTACTCTTTCCCTAGAATTGAAAATAGATAAATTCATTATAGTTAAAATTGCCGGCAACCAACAACAGAAAAATTATTGTGTAGTAAATAGTCCATCTTAATATGGGATGAAATTCATTTATTTGTAAACCATGTTTTTTCAATCTCTGACTCCACTCGAAAATCAAAAGAATTGATATCAGTGGAATTATTTTCAAATACTTTAAAGTTCCATCAAAGGTAATGAGGGAAGAATCCAAAATGCCTGCTACATAAACAAACGAATGTTCTAGGTTTTCCGCTCTAAAAAATATCCACATCAAACATGTCAATAAAAAGGTAGAGATAATCTTAAAGAGTTCCCCTATCGATGGAAAAATTCTACCTTCAGCAACTGAATTGAGGTTTGTACGATTGGTACCAGTAAGTATAGATGGCAAAAAGAACAGAGCATTTAGCCCTCCCCAAAAAATAAAAGTCCAATTTGCACCATGCCAAAACCCACTTATCAAAAAAATAGTTAATACATTTCTAATCAGTTTAAACTTACTGTTCACCCTACTTCCTCCAAGTGGAATATATACATAATCCCGAAACCATGTACTTAAAGATATGTGCCATCTCCTCCAGAATTCCGGAATATCTCTGGAAAAATATGGAAAGGCAAAGTTCTGCATTAAGTTAAAGCCAAATAGTCTACCAGTACCAATTGCAATGTCGGAATACCCAGAAAAATCGCCGTAGATTTGAAAAGCAAACAATATTGCCCCAATTAAAAGAATACTTCCTGATAATGCTTCTGAATTTCCAAAAATTTGATCTACCAATATGGCACAATTATCAGCAATTACTACTTTCTTAAATAATCCCCATAAAATTTGCCTCAACCCATCCTTAGCTTTCTCCAAATCAAAGCGCCTCGGGCTTACAAATTGAGGGAGTAAATTGGAAGCTCTTTCAATTGGGCCAGCTACCAATTGTGGAAAGAAACTAACAAAAGCCATAAATGCCACGATATCATTGGTTGGTTGAAGCTTTCTTCTATAGACATCAATGGTATAACTTAATGTTTGAAAGGTGTAAAAACTTATCCCTACTGGCAGTATGATTTTTAATGTATGAATAGAAGGCTTACTTCCGAAAAAGGAAAAAGCGGTAATGAATTGTTCAACGAAAAAATTGTAATACTTGAAAAACCCTAGTAACCCTAAATTACAAACGAGACTTATTACTAAGAATAGCTTTTTAACTCTGTCATCTTCAGTCGATCCAATCCTTAGCCCCAAGCTATAATCCAAAACTGAACTAAAAAGAATCAGTCCTAAAAATCGCCAATCCCACCAACCATAAAACAAATAACTTGCAAATAGTAGAAGCAGATTTTGCCATTGCAAATTCTTCCCGAATGCAAACCAATAGAGTAGGAATACAATTG
Organism: Saprospiraceae bacterium; assembly: GCA_028284395.1. GTDB lineage: Bacteria > Bacteroidota > Bacteroidia > Chitinophagales > Saprospiraceae > JANQRV01. The sequence continues at coordinate 18,390 of JANQRV010000224.1, read as the reverse complement.
GTAAAAAGATGCCAAATTCAAATGAATTAAATAACAAATGTTGATTTTGCTTTAATGAGGGTTGGTAAGAACCTTATCCAATTTCAATCGCTGGGTAGTAATCTCTTACCGCTGCCTTTTACGGTCACTGAATTTGGGATCGAGTTTTCCAATAAGGAATCCACCTCACTTCCGTTTGCTGGATCATTATAGTTTGCTGTAAAGAACGGCTGATCAAATAAGCACACCTAGGCTTATATTGCTTGATGTAATTTCTTAATGAGGTATTAATCTTGTGATTTATTGAATTCGAATATTTCACTTCAAAAGGAATCGGAACCGGGAATTGATCCAACACAAAATCAACTTCCGCCTTATCTTTTGTTCGCCAGTATTTTAGCTCGGTAAAAGCCTCGGTTGCCTTTTCAAATAACTGCAAAAAAATAAAATTTTGAAAAACAAAGCCCAGATCCGGTGCTAGAGGATCAAAATTGAAGGTCCGTCGTAAGTAGCTCCGCATGCCCAGATCATTGAAATAGAGCACTGGAGCTTTGCTGATTTCTTTGACTGGATTGGTGAAAAAGGGCCAAACCAATTTTATGATGTAGGTTTTCTCCAAATACCAGATGTATTTTTGGACCGTCGGAGAAGACAGTCCCGTTTTTTTTGCCAAGTAAGAATAGTTAAGCGGCAGACCAATTTGAATTGCCAGCAATCTCATTAGTGTTTCAAAAGCATTGGGTTTATCGATGTTGATGATGGCATTGATGTCTCGATCAATATAACTACGATAGACCTCTTCAATAGTCAATGCCTTTTCTCTGGTTGTGGTAGCCTTGATTGCTTCAGGGTAACCACCAAAAATGAGGTATTCTTCTAATCTATGTTGTATTTCCTCCGGATGGAGGTCAGCATAAGTTTCTAAACGATCAGAAAATTGGTAATTCGTTCGATAATCAATAAATTCCCAAAAAGAAATCGGGGTAATTTCAAAAATGCGTTTTCGGCCAGCCAATGATTCTACTACTTTTTCCTTCAACTCCAGGCTTCCTGAACCACTGACAATGTACTTATAAGGTAAATCCCGATCATACAAGCCTTTGAGGAACAAACCGGCATTTTCTTTCCGTTGGATTTCGTCAATGAAAACGAAACATTTCTGTCCTCCGCTGTATAGCTCTATATTAGCTAAGACCGTTAATTGGCTTTCAAAAGTTCGACGGTCTTCTTCACGATCAAGATTGAAAAAAACTGTTTTTTCTCCACTTTTTTCCAATTCCTCTTTCAGTCGGTATAACAGAGTAGATTTTCCTACTTGCCGAGGCCCGATCAGCAAAGTGATTTCTTTCTTTTTTAGATGCGCCTGTAACTCCTTCTCAACCTTTCTTTTTATGAAGTCCATATTACAAGATACGATAATTTTAAAATAGACTTCAAATAAAAGGCGAGAATTTTAAAATAGACTTCAAATAAAAGGCGAGAATTTTAAAATTACAATAATCCCTTTAAGTACAAACCATACCCACTCTTAATGTATTTCTCTGCAATGTGATGCAGTGCCGCATCATCAATAAAGCCCATTCGCCAAGCTACCTCCTCAATACATCCAATCTTACTACTCTGACGTTTTTCGATCACTCTTACAAACTCCGATGCATCACTCAAGGAATCAAATGTCCCCGTATCTAACCAGGCCGTGCCACGTTGCATTAGCCCGACCGTCAAGGCTTCTTCTTTTAGATAATGTTTATTTACATCCGTTATTTCATATTCGCCCCGGGCGGATGGCTGAAGTTCTTTAGCAATCCGAACCACCTCGTTATCATAAAAATACAGCCCCGGAACCGCAAAATTTGATTTGGGTTTTTTAGGTTTTTCTTCAATGGAAAGTACTTTAAAATGCTGATCGAACTCCACAACGCCATATCTTTCAGGGTCCTTGACCCCATAAGCAAAAACCTTAGCTCCTTTCGTTAATTGGGCACTCTTCTGTAACAACTGAGACAGACCAGCACCATAAAAAATATTGTCTCCTAATATCAAAGCCACCGTATCTTCACCAATGAATTCTTTACCAATCACGAACGCTTGTGCCAGGCCATTGGGAACTTCCTGTACGGCATATTTGAAACTACAACCTAATTCCGATCCATCTCCCAACAATCGCTGAAATTGAGGATTATCATGAGGTGTAGTGATGATTAATACTTCACGAATGCCCGCCAGCATTAGGATTGACAAGGGATAATAGATCATCGGCTTGTCATAGATCGGCATCAATTGCTTGGAAATGGCCTTTGTGATCGGGTATAAACGGGTACCAGAACCCCCAGCGAGTATAATGCCTTTCATTTACTTATCGTAATATAGAAATCAAAAACGCAGCCGTAGAAGTAAATGCCGATACCCAAGGTAATATCCGAGTCACCGGATCCCTTACCGTGCTCAGTTTAGTAGGTAATGGCTCCACATAAACATAGTCGTTCTGTTGCAAATAAAAATAAGGGGAATCAAAGATTTCCGTAGAATTGAGGTCGATGTACCCAAAGGTCCGTTCACCATTCACTTCTCTAGTTAAGAGAATTCTTGAACGATTCGCAAAGGAAGTGAGGTCTCCAGCCAATCCAAGTGCCTCCAGCACTGTGACTCTTTCATTTGGGATAGAGTACACCCCTGGACGATTCACCTCCCCTGTTATATTGATCCTAAAGTTCAGCAATCTAAGATTTACAACAGGGTCTTTCAAATACAAACGTAATTTTTCAAGCAATACCTCTTTTGCATTTTGGATGCTCAGTCCTGCAATATTTACTTTACCCAATACCGGGAAATCTATATTCCCATCCTTATCCACCAAATACCCATTGAGTTCCATCAAATCCCGGCTATTCAAACCAGCACCGGCAGTTGCCATCAAAGAATTAAAGGGCTGTGCCGCAATCGGGTCAATACTATGCACCGTAATGTGTAAAATATCATCCCCCTGTATGGTAATGGGTTTGAAATTGGTAATAGTGGCTGGGGAATAGGGAAATTCCGGGCCTTGATTGAAGTTTACGAGGTCTTCGTGGGAGGCGCAGGATGCTAGTATGGTTAGGGTTAGGGTTGTGATTGTTATGGTTTTTAGACTCATAGTAATGTTGTTTATGGGATTGTTTGTTTGTTGCCTACGGCAATGGGGGTTGTACTTTTTGGCATTGCCCCAAAAAGTACCAAAAAGGTCTAGAAAACTTCCAATGCTCCGCGGAACTTTTCTGGCATCCCGCGGTGTGAGTGTGAACGGCGGCTCTAAAAGCCTTCTTTTGAGGGTGTGGGGCTGAGTAGGGCAGCTGTTCTATCAGCCGTGCTTACAGCTGTCCTACTCAGTCTCACACCCTCACACGTCAGAGGCTACAAAGTAGCCTTAGTGTATCCCATACCCACACGTGCGTTGGCCCGAAAAAATCCCCGGAGGACCTGCCTACGTGAACGCAGTTCAGGCAGGGATTGATTTTTTCTAGACTTTTTTGGTTCTTTTTTTGGCAATGAAAAAAAGAACAAGCAAACTTTGCCGCAGGCAAAAAACAAAGCCCCACAATTTTGGAAATAAAGTTACTCTCAAGGGGTGATACGATTCCACAAGAAATAGGGTTCATTAGAACACCACCTCAAAGCGAACCATTCATAAACTCATAATCACTTAAGAGCAAATTCACTTTATTATTATCCAAAACAGTCTGCAGCTTTTCAAGATGCCGTTCATGATGCAGATCCGTCCCTAAAAAATCCACCATTCTTTCTTTTAGTAGTTGGATGGCGATCTTTCTGGAGGCGGCTCCGTAGTAGCCGATGAGAGACAGGATGTTGAGCTGAAACAGGCATCCCATATCCCTTAGTCGCTCGTATTTACTGAAGTCGTCTTTCATGTAGACGTATCTTTCGGGATGAGCGAGTAATGGGGTGTATCCTTTGGTTCGCATTTTGAAAACGTAGTCCTCCAGGCCGGGATGGCGCGAAATCATGGACGTTTCGAAAAGGACGTAGTTGCGTCCGAAGGTTAAGAATTCTTGGTTGTCGATTAAATCGTCGAAACCGTCGTCCAGCATGTATTCGGCGGCGGCTTCTATTTGGATATGGATGTTGGCCTTGGATAGGGCCTTTTTTAATTCTTCCAGACGTTGTAGGATGTCGGTTCTTTTGTTCGGATACATGTCAATCATGACGTGGGGGGTGGTGATGATCTTGTTGTAGCCGAGGTCCTGGAGGCCTTTGATGAGGGTTAGGCTGTCTTCCAGGGTTTGGGCACCATCGTCGATGCCGGGTATTAAGTGGGAGTGAAGGTCGGTGCCTAGAAAGGAAAAGTCGGTGCGACTTCCTTTCTTTTTTGAGAAGAAGTTGAACATGTATGATAAAGCGATTTAAACCGCAAATGTACGGTTTTTTTGGAGGATCGAATGTTAGTTCCTCTATCTCGCTGGATAAGTATTTTTTGCTATGCTTGCGCTGGGTTAGGTATCTTTACCTTGTTGGGGTTTAACACCTCCGAGGAGGAGGTTTAGACCATGACTTTGTAGTAGGCAGTATACCAGTCAACGAACTGATCGATGCCTTCCTGGTTGGGGGTGTCCGGACGATAGCCCAGGTCTTCCACCAGGTCGGAGACATCGGCTGAAGTGGCTTCCACGTCGCCGGGTTGCATGGGCATCATATTTTTCTTGGCCACGATACCCAGTTTCTTTTCGATGGCTTCGATGAAGCTCATGAGGGCTACGGGGTTTTGGTTGCCGATGTTGTAGACCTTGTAGGGTGCCGTTGATGTTGATGGATCGGGTTGTAATCCTGACCAATTGGGATTTCCTTTTGGCGGATTGTCGATTACCCGGGTGATGCCTTCGACGATGTCGGCGACGTAGGTAAAATCCCGCTTCATGTTGCCATGGTTGAAGACCTTGATGGGTTGGTCTTCGAGCATGGCTTTGGCGAAGAGGAATAAGGCCATGTCGGGGCGGCCCCAGGGACCATATACGGTGAAGAATCGCAGACCTGTAGTTGGTACGCCAAACAAATGACTGTAGGTGTGGGCCATTAGTTCGTTGCTCTTTTTGCTGGCGGCGTAGAGCGACATGGGATGGTCCACGTTGTTGGAAGTTGAAAAAGGCATTTGTTTGCTGAGGCCATATACGCTGGAGCTGCTGGCGTAGGCCAGGTGCCCTACTTCGTTGTGGCGACAAGCTTCCAGGATGTTGACGAAGCCGATGATGTTGCTATCGATGTAGGCATAGGGGTTGACGAGGCTGTACCTGACACCGGCCTGTGCTGCCAAATTACATACGGCATCGAACTTTTCGGTTGCAAACAATTGATGGAGTGCCTCGCGGTCTTCCAGTTTCAATTGGATGAAACGGTAATTTTTGTGTTTATTGCTCTGGACTACTTTGCCGTATTCGACTTGTGATCGCTCGATGCCGGCGTAGGCCAGTCGGTCGTATTTCAGATTGACGTCGTAGTAGTCGTTGATACAGTCGAGGCCCATTACTTCATCTCCCCTTTCCATCAGGCGATTGGCCAGATGGAACCCGATGAAACCTGCCGTACCGGTGATTAATATCTTCATTAGAAACTTTGAAAAGTACTATAATCTCCAATAGGTCAGACCGTTGTTGGCCGCTGCATTTTCGTAGATTCCCTTGAGGTCGAAGAATATGGGCTGGCCGTTCATTAAGGATTTGAAATAATCCATGTCCAGAACTTTGTATTCATCGTGGGCGACCGCTACAATTACGGCGTCGTAATCATTAGCGGGTTTGTCCATCAAGGTTAATCTGTATTCGTGTGCAATTTCGTTCGGGGAGGCGTGGGGGTCCACTAAGTGCACATTTATGGAAAATTGCATGAGTTCTTTAACGAGGTCTGCAACTTTGGAATTTCTTATGTCGGCTACATTTTCTTTGAAGGTAATTCCCATGACGAGGACTTTGGAATCGCCCGGGTTTTTTCCTCTTTGAATCAGTAACTGTACCAGTCTTTTAGAAATATGGGCCGGCATTTCATCATTGATCTTCCGGCCACTGGTAATGATTTGGGGGGTATAACCTAATTGTTTCGATTTATGTAGCAAGTAATAGGGATCTACGCCGATGCAATGGCCGCCGACCAAGCCAGGAGAGAACTTCAGAAAGTTCCATTTCGTTCCGGCCGCTTCCAGGACGGACTTAGTATCGATGTTCATTTTGTCGAAAATGACCGACAGCTCGTTCATGAAAGCAATGTTGAGATCGCGCTGGGTGTTTTCGATTACCTTCGCTGCTTCTGCAACCTTGATGCCATTGGCTTTGTAAATGCCGGCAGTGATCACTTCGCCGTAAACATTGGCGATTTCTTCGAGTGATTCGTCGTCACTGCCCGACACGATCTTTAGGATTTTGGCAACGGTGTGCTCTTTGTCGCCCGGGTTGATGCGTTCGGGCGAGTATCCCACTTTGAAATCCCGGTTGAACTTCAAACCAGATTCTTCTTCCAGGATCGGCACGCAGTCCTCTTCGGTACAACCGGGGTAAACCGTGGATTCGTAAATGACGTAATCACCCTTTTTAAGGATGGCACCTACGGTTTTAGACGCACCCAAGAGGGGGCGCAAATTGGGGTTGTTGTGGCCATCGATGGGAGTAGGTACTGCCACCACATGAAAATGAGCCTGTTTCAGGTCGTCCGGATTCGCGGTAAAGAGGATGTCTTTGTCTTCAAAAGCTTCAGACTCCAATTCCTTGGAGGGATCCTCTCCATTCTTCATCATCTCCACACGTTGCTCATTGATATCGAAACCAACAACACTGAACTTCTTGGCGAATTCAAGTGCCAATGGAAGTCCTACATATCCTAATCCGATAACGGAAATTTTCTTTTCTTTTGCCAGCAGTCCTTGATGCATAATTTATGATGTTATGTGATGCGTAGTGAGCCGTAAGCGGGAAACTGGTGCGCAGACGTTGGATGATGGTTAGTACGTAATTGTGGATGAAACTGTTGCCAATTAGCGGGCTTTATTTGGGAGTAGAGATACGGCTTCGCCTTTAATGAGTCGCAGGGACCACATTTCCTAGATAGACGCTACAATACCGTGTCATCTCCCGGATGACGCCGTACACTAATTTCAAGTTTTTTGGTATGTACGTCGTGCAGATTTACCAGATCTTGGAGATCTGGCAAATCAAAGTCATGACGTTTTTTATTCCGATTATTGGTCTATGTCTCTGTATCTGTGATGCTGTGATGCTTCATGGGCCTTGACGGCCCATTTGATGCTGCGATGATGGCCACTACTCGCTTTCGTTATACGATGACGCGTTATGACGATCAAAGGATCAGAGCATCAAGACAGCCGCTAAGGCTGTTGCAGCCACAGATTTGCCAGATCTAAAAGATCTGGCAAATCTTGATCTGGCAAATCTTAATAAGCAATAGCTGTTTTCAACCCGGAAGTCTTCCTCAATATCGCCGGATCGATCTCCATTCTCAAAGTATAGCCGATGTGGGCCAATTCTACTAAAAAGTTCTTTTTGCCGGTCCTGAGTAGTTTCCCTTTCAGGCCGGTTAGATTGCCGCTGATAATTTCCACATGGTCACCTACGTGATAACTGCAGGGCTCTACCTCTAAATCCAATTTCTCGCCGCAAATGCGCTTCAGGAGTTGGATTTCATTCTCCGGAATCGCGATCAGGTTGCGGGAGAATTGCACAAATTTTACGACATCTTGCGTCTCCAGAACCGGCACGTATTCCTTGCGGGTGATCTTGGTGAAAATATAACAGCTGATAAGTGGCAGGGTAACCTGCTTGATCTTGCGAGTATAATGACGGGTATGGTGTTGGAGTGGTACGTAGGAGGTAATTCCCTTTTCCTCCAGGTGCCGGCAAACCAATTTTTCCCGTTTGTATTTTGTGTATACGGCGAACCATTTGGCCTCATCGGGGTCTAAGTGATTCTCGTATTTTGTTCCAGTGTTCATCTTTGGTGGATTTATAATTTGTTGTCAAAAGCTAATTAATGAAAAAAGGATAAAACCTTTCCCGAAATGTACTGAAGCGTTTCCAGGTCCAGCTCCGAGTGCATGGGCAGAGAGAGCACGGTCTGGCATAATTCTTCAGTGATCGGCCAACTAAATCCTGCTTCCACATAGTTCTTGTAGGCATTCTGCCGATAAAGGGGTACCGGATAATATACGATGGAAGGAATGCCGTGTTCCTTCAAATAAGCTTGTAGCGCATCTCGCTTGCCATTGGTTACCCGCAGGGTATACTGATGGAAAACATGAGATGCATTTGAAGCCCGCACCGGAGTAACAAGCCCTTCTATATCTTCAAATGCCTGATCGTAGTGATCTGCTGCCTCGTTGCGCGCAGCGGCATATTCATCCAGTCTTTTTAATTTGATATCCAGGATGGCAGCCTGAATGGAATCCAAGCGGGAATTGACGCCAATCGTCTCGTGGTAATACCGCTTCTGTTGTCCGTGATTGGCGTACATACGTATCTTGGCTCCCAACTCACGATCGTTGGTGTAGATCGCTCCGCCGTCACCGTACGCTCCCAAATTCTTGGAAGGGTAAAAAGAAGTGCAACCGATGTGACCAATCGTTCCGGATTTTTGCACGCTTCCGTTTGAGAAGGTATAATCCGAACCAATGGCCTGGGCATTGTCTTCAATGACGTAAAGACCGTGTTTATCAGCGATCTTCATGATCGGCTCCATGTCGCAACTCTGTCCGAAGAGATTGACCGGCACTACTGCTTTCGTCTTAGGAGTTATCGCCGCCTCCATGATTTCGGCGGTAATGTTGAAGGTATCGGGATCGACATCCACCATTACGGGCGTCAATCTCAATAGCGCAATTACCTCCGCAGTAGCTACGTATGTGAAAGAAGGTACGATGACCTCATCACCAGGCTGCAGATTCAAGGCCATCAAAGCGATCTGCAGTGCGTCGGTCCCATTGCCGCAAGGAATGACTTCGGCAACGTTCAGATAACTGGCTAAGTTGGATTGAAAAGACTTAACAGCAGGGCCATTGATGAAGGCAGCAGACCGGACTACTTCCAGTACAGCGGCGTCAATATCTTTTTGCATCTTACGATACTGACCCTTTAAATCTACCATTTGTATGTTCCTACTGTCTACCATAGTTGCTTAATCTTTCGACCAGAGTAATAATGGCTCCGGGTTATAAGATTGTAAGTTGACGTCTTTGAATTCTTCTTCGCTGTATATAATGTATCTGATCTTTCTGCGAATCAGTCGTTCGGCTTTGTCGATCAATTGGATCAAATATTCCTTTTGAATATCGCCAATGATCATCAGGTCTACGATTTGACTGTTGAGTCCCTTAGAGAAGTCGCCCAACACAAAGACCATTTCTACCTTCCCCAGTCGCTCGATCACATCTTCAATGATCCGATCAAAGCCCACGTGTTTCAATAAAATGTTGTGAATTTCTCCGAATAACGGATGTTTGGTATTTGCCTGGAACATCTTCTTGTTCCCATCGAGACGGGAGGACAACATCCCGGCCTCTTCCAGCCTATTGAGTTCAATACGGATCGCATTTGTAGATTCCCCAAATTCTGACTCTAAACCACGGAGGTAAGCCGTAGTTTTGCTGTTGAGAAAAAACTTGAGTAAAAGTTTGATCCGCGTTTTCGAAGATATGATTGCTTCTATCATTTGAGTAATAAAATGACTCAATATGAACGCAAATATAAAACTTCTACGAAAATGAACAAAAATTTTACTCAATTATTCAAGACCGGTGCCAGCCATTTTTCCGCCTGGCCATCGGACATCTTTTTACGCTTTGCGTAATCCGCCGCCTGGTCCTCCATAATCTGTCCCAATCCAAAGTATTTGGATTGCGGATGTGCAAAATACCAACCCGAAACGGAAGCCGCCGGGTACATGGCATAGCTCTCGGTTAACTTCATGCCGGTATGTTCTTCAACATCCAACAAGGTCCAGATCTTTCCTTTTTCGGTATGTTCCGGACAAGCGGGATAACCGGGAGCCGGCCGAATGCCTTGATACTTCTCTGAGATCAAAGCTTGATTATCCAGCGATTCCTCGGATGCATATCCCCATAATTCGGTGCGCACGTAGCGGTGCATCCATTCGGCAAAGGCTTCGGCCAACCGATCCGCCAAAGCCTTCAGAAGAATGGCATTGTAGTCATCGAACGCCGCTTCGAATTGCTTGACTTTATTTTCAATACCGAGACCTGCGGTAACGGCAAAAGCCCCGATGTAATCTTCCTTTTCACCCTTTGGTGCAACAAAGTCAGCCAGACTAAGATTTGGTTGTCCCGGTGCTTTTTTACGCTGTTGCCGCAAGTGGTTGGCCACCATTAGTGGTTCGGTTCTCGTTTCATCGGCATAAATCTCAATGTCATCGTGTCGCACGGAGTTGGCTGGATAAATACCCACTACTCCTTTGGCCGTTATCCATTGCTCCGCAATGATTTTTTTCAACATTTCCCGGGCGTCATCGAATAGCTTTTGGGCTTCGGTGCCCACCACTTCATCGGTTAAAATTGCCGGAAACTTTCCCGCCATCTGCCAAGTGCTGAAAAATGGCGTCCAATCGATCACCTCTACCAATTGCTGCAAATCAAAATCTTCAAAGATCTTTTTACCTAAAAATTCAGGTTTGGAAACCTGGTAGCCATTCCAATCGATGGCAAATCGATTTTTCCGGGCCTCTTCCAGGCCGATGTATTTCTTTACACCGGTTCGATCTCCTCTTGATTCTCTGATACGATGGTAGGCATCTCTTTGTTCGGTAATAAACGTATTTCTTTTGTCGGGATCGCTGTTTAACAGCGCACCAGCCACGGCCACGCTCTTGGATGCATCGAGTACGTGAACAACGGGCCCCGCATCGTATTCAGGTTCAATCTTAACAGCCGTGTGGGTTTTGGAAGTAGTCGCTCCGCCAATGAGCAAGGGAACATTGAAACCTTGCCGTTGCATTTCTCTTGCCACGAAAGTCATTTCATCGAGCGACGGGGTGATGAGGCCCGAAAGGCCTATGATGTCAACTTGATGGGCTTTGGCCGCCTTTAGTATCTTATCTGCCGGCACCATTACCCCCAGGTCAATAATATCATAATTATTGCATCCCAGTACTACTCCTACAATATTCTTGCCAATATCGTGCACATCTCCTTTTACCGTTGCCAAAAGCAGCTTTCCTTTGGAAGATTTTCCACCCGACATCTTTTCCGCTTCAATGAACGGAGTCAGGTAAGCAACTGCTTTCTTCATCACGCGGGCGCTCTTGACGACTTGCGGCAAGAACATTTTCCCCGCCCCGAATAAGTCCCCTACTACATTCATTCCATCCATCAAGGGTCCCTCGATCACATCCAATGGTCGGCTGGCTTTTAATCGAGCCTCTTCAACATCCTTTTCAATGTAATCCGTGATTCCTTTGACCAGCGCGTGCGACAATCGCTCTTCTACCGAATTTTCCCGCCAGGACAGATCTTTGGCGATCGTTTTACCCCCATCTCCTTTGACCTGCTCTGCAAACTCGGTTAGACGTTCGGTCGCATCTGGTCTTCGATCAAACAAGACATCTTCAACTCGTGTCAATAATTCTTTGGGAATGGCTTCGTATACTTCGATCAGCCCGGCATTCACAATACCCATATCCATTCCCGCCTGTATGGCGTGGTACAAGAAAGCAGAATGCATGGCCTCCCGGACCACATTGTTTCCGCGGTAAGAAAAAGAAATATTACTGACACCGCCGCTTACTTTCGCACCCGGACACAATTCTTTGATTCTTCTGGTCGCCTCGATGAAATGCATCGCATATTGGTTGTGTTCCTCGATCCCCGTTGCGACGGCAAAAATATTGGGGTCAAAGATGATGTCGACTCCCCGATAACCGATTTGTTGCGTCAGGATGTCGTAAGCCCGTTTGCAAATTTCAACCTTGCGCTCCATGGTGTCGGCCTGACCCTCCTCATCAAATGCCATTACCAAGGGAATGGCTCCGTAACGCTTGACTAGTTTGGCGTGTCGTATAAACTGCTCCTCTCCTTCTTTAAGTGAAATGGAATTCACGACCGATTTACCCTGTACACATTTCAGCCCGGCCTCAATGACTTCAAATTTGGAAGAGTCGATCATGATGGGCAGTTTGGCAATTTCCGGTTCGGACATTAACAGATGTAGAAACTCGGTCATTGCTTTCTTTGAATCCAGCAGTCCTTCATCCATATTCACATCGATGATCTGCGCGCCGCCTTCTACCTGATGCAGGGCTACCGATAAGGCTTCGTCGTAATCTCCCGCCTTGATTAATCGGGCAAATTTTCGCGAACCCGTAACATTGGTCCGCTCTCCAACATTGACAAAGTTTGTTTCCGGCCGAATGGTCAGTGGTTCCAGACCACTCAATTGGGTATAAGCTTCGATTTCCGATACTTTGCGGGGCGAAATACCCTCTACCCCTTTTGCCATGGCACGAATGTGGTCGGGTGTAGTGCCACAGCAACCACCAATAAAATTGACCAATCCACTCTGGGCAAATTCACGGATGTATTGCTCCATTTCTTCTGCCCCCTGATCGTATTCGCCGAATTCGTTTGGCAATCCGGCATTGGGATAGGCGCTCACAAAACAGTCGGCTACTTTGGAAAGCGTTTGCAGGTACGGCCTCATCTCCTGTGCCCCCAGGGCGCAATTCAATCCGACACTCAATAAGTCGATGTGGTTTACCGAGGTCCAAAACGCCTCCGTTGTCTGGCCGGAAAGGATCCTGCCGCTCGCATCCGTAATCGTCCCCGACACCATGATGGGCACTCTAATTCCTCGTTCTTCAAATATTTCTTCGATGGCAAAAAGTGCCGCTTTGACATTCAGGGTATCGATGATGGTTTCCAACAACAGCAAGTCTGCTCCACCATCCAGTAGACCCCGGGCCTGCTCCCCATATGCTGCTCTTAAATCATCAAAAAAGATGGCCCGAAACCCCGGATCGTTCACATCCGGTGAAAGCGAAGCGGTTTTATTGGTGGGTCCTAATGCCCCCGCCACAAACCGGGGTTTGTCCGGATTCTTAGCCGTAAATTCAGTGGCCACTTCTTTAGCAATCTTGGCCGATGCCACGTTCATTTCATAAACGTAGGCTTCCATGTCGTAATCGGCTTGTGCGATGCTGGTAGAGGAAAAGGTATTGGTCTCAATGATATCCGCACCGGCTTCCAGATAAGCCTTATGGATCTGGCGAATCACATTGGGCTGGGTAATCGACAACACATCGTTGTTGCCCTTGATATCCATGTGATAATCCTCGAAGCGGTCTCCCCGAAAATCCTTTTCTTCCAACTGGTATTCCTGCACCATGGTACCCATTGCACCGTCGATGACCAAAATTCGCTCCTGAAGCAATCTTTTTAGTAATTTTCCCGTATCCATACCTGACATGGTTTTGAATTAAGGCACAAAAGTAAGCTATTATCAAAATAATGGCTATATTTGTTGCGTAATATTATTACTCGAAATCATTCATCACATCTCGCTCTATGTTTTGAAGTGTTCTAACTTCAAAAGTTTACAATCTCGTCTTAGCCTCCGTACTTTCCGGTATACGAGGCAGTTCCCAATGTAGTTACATAAGACACGACATCTGAGAAGAACACTATTTTACTAAGTGGATTCTGTTGTTGCTCTAGCTTCTTTGGCGGCTATGGCTTCTGTGACGACTAAGTCACACACAGCACAGTGTTGAAACAAAAGTAACAACAGCAACTATAGCGTCAATAGAATCCATAGTGTTAGCATTAGTCTTGTTCAAAAATAACAATCTGCGATATGAAAATATCTTTTTGCACTGCTCTTTGTCACGTCCTCGCCTTAATAGCTTCGGCTATTAGGCTCCGGGCGTTCCTTCCTGCCCGACTGATCGGTCAGGCGGGGATCAGCACAAAAATCTAAATTTCATATCATCATTTCTTATTTCTGAACAAGACTATTTTTTAAAAAAAATCTAATTTCACGTGGCAAAACAAATTCAAAAGGAATCTCGAGCAAGAAGTATTTTAAAGGCGATCACCTGGAGGTTCATCGCTACAGGAACTACTTTTATTTTGGCTTTCCTCGTTTTCAGTAACACTGGATGTGAAGACGTTCTGGAGAAATCCACTATGGTAGCAGGCCTGGAACTGGTCATCAAACTGGTCATTTACTACCTCCACGAACGCGCGTGGCAAATGGCGCCCCGAGGCTCCGTTCGCACGGTCTTCGCCGCAAAAAAAAAGAACAAAGCTCCTTTGACGTGAAAAACAATATTCATCCCATTTTCGATCGGTTATTACAACGCTCGGACCGGGAAAAAATGCTGGAACAGCGAAGCAAAGTTATTTGGTTGACGGGTTTATCGGGCTCTGGTAAAAGCACCATTGCTCAGGCACTCGAACGCCATTTATATAACAATGGTTTTTGTGCGCAAGTTTTGGACGGAGACAATATCCGTTCGGGCATTAATAAAAACCTAGGTTTCAGTGTAGAGGACCGACAGGAAAATATCCGTCGTATTGCGGAAGTTTCAAAGCTCTACCTGAACAGCGGCATCATCAGCATCAACTCCTTCATCAGTCCAACTAGAGAGATTAGAGCGATGGCAAGAGACATCGTAGGGGCCGACGATTTCATCGAAATTTACGTCAACGCCCCCCTCGAAGTATGCGAACAACGGGATGTCAAGGGGCTTTACAAGAAAGCAAGAAGTGGAGAGATCAAAGGTTTTACGGGCATCGATTCTCCTTATGAACCACCGCTCCATCCACAATTGGAAATACAAACAGACCAACAGACGATCGATCAATCCGTCGAATCGATCTATCAATTCATTTTGCAAAAAATAGTGTTAGCATGACGAATTATCACCTCAACCACCTACGGGAGTTGGAATCGGAATCGATCTTTGTGCTCCGGGAAGTGGCAGCGCAATTTGAAAATCCCGTCATCATGTTCTCGGGGGGTAAGGATTCTATATTGATGACTCATTTAGCGGCAAAGGCCTTTTACCCGGCCAAGATCCCCTTCCCGCTTTTGCATATCGATACCGGACACAATTTTCCGGAAACCATTCAATTCCGTGATGAACTGGTCGAACGCCTGGGAGCACGACTGATCGTAGGCTCCGTTCAAAAGGCCATCGACGACGGAAAACTAGTCGAGGAAAAAGGATACAACGCCAGTAGAAATGGTCTACAAACCTTCGTTTTACTGGAGTCCCTGGAAAATGGCAAATTCGATGCCGCCCTGGGTGGAGCACGCCGGGATGAAGAGAAGGCCAGGGCCAAGGAAAGATTCTTTTCGCACCGCGACGAATTTGGTCAATGGGATCCCAAGAATCAAAGACCGGAACTGTGGAACCTGTTCAACAGCAAAAAGCACTACGGTGAGCACTTCCGGGTATTTCCCATCAGCAACTGGACCGAATTAGATGTCTGGCAATACTTGGCCATCGAAAACGTCCCCCTGCCCAATCTGTATTACGCCCACAAAAGATTGGTATTTGAACGGGAAGGCACCCTATTGGCCGACTGTGAGTACATCACGCGCCGGCCCACCGAGCAGGTCAAAGAAATGATGGTCCGATGCCGGACGATTGGCGATATGACTTGTACCGGCGTCTGGGAATCGGAGGCCGCCAATCTGGAAGACATCATTAAGGAAGTTTCCATGGCGCGCAAAACCGAGAGAGGGGGACGTACGGATGACAAGCGGTCGGAGACTTCGATGGAAGATCGTAAGAAGAAAGGATATTTTTAAGAAGATGCTTCGGTAGCCTTGGGGGCTACCTTGATGCTGTGATGCTGTGATGGCCAAACAGCATTGTCGATCAGCAAAAGCAAGTTGTGACCAGTATCAAAGCATCAAATGGGCCGCCAAGGCCCATGTAGCATCAAAGCACCACAGTTTCATTCCATTAACTTTCAATCATGAACGAAAATACAAACATACAACTCGACCATACCGATCTACTTCGATTCACCACCGCCGGCAGTGTAGACGACGGCAAAAGTACTCTGATCGGAAGATTATTATACGATAGCAAATCCATCTTTGAAGATCAGTACGATGCGGTCAAACAAACCAGTGAAAGACGCGGAGAGGAAGGGGTGAACCTGGCGCTGCTAACGGACGGCCTCAAGGCGGAACGCGAACAGGGTATTACCATCGACGTGGCCTATCGCTATTTTGCCACGCCGAATCGCAAATTCATCATCGCCGATACGCCCGGCCACATTCAGTATACCCGGAATATGGTGACGGGGGCATCTACGGCGAATGTGGCATTGGTGCTCATCGATGCCAGAAATGGCATTGTGGAGCAAACACGAAGACACTCCTTCATTGCCTCCTTGCTGCAGATTCCTCATTTGATCGTCTGCATTAATAAAATGGACCTGGTCGACTACAGTCAGGAAGTGTTTGAAAACATCAAAAAAGAATTCAGCCAATTTTCTTATAAATTGGATGTCAACGATGTTCATTTTATCCCGATTTCAGCACTCAACGGGGACAATGTCGTAGAAGAATCCGAAAACATGCCTTGGTACAAGGGCACTACCCTACTCTACTATTTAGAGAACGTACACATTGGCAGCGATCACAATTTCATCGATTGTCGTTTTCCGGTACAGTACGTCATTCGGCCTTATAATGATCAATTTCACGATTACAGGGGTTACGCCGGAAGGATTGCCGGGGGCGTCTTTAAGAAAGGAGATAAGGTCACGCTGTTGCCCTCCGGTTTTACGACAAAAATTGCGAAGATCGATTCCTTCGATGGCGAGTTGAATGAGGCGCACCCACCGATGTCGGTCACCATGCTGCTCGAAGACGACTACGACCTCAGTCGCGGCGATATGATCGTGCGGGAAAACAACCAGCCAACCGTAGAACAAGACCTCGATGTAATGCTTTGTTGGTTCAATGAGCGTCCTTTGCAACTCAGAGGAAAATACTCGATTCTCCATTCCACCAGAGAAGCTAGGTGCATCATTAAGGAGATTCGCTATAAGCTGGACATCAACACCCTGCACCGTAATCAAGAAGATAAGACCATTGGGATGAATGATATTTCGCGGGTACATCTCCGGACGACGAAACCACTTTTTTTCGATAGCTATCGGAAAAACCGGATTACGGGAAGCATCATTTTAGTTGATGAGGGAACCAATGAAACGGTGGCGGCCGGTATGATCATCTAAGAACGATGCTCCAACCAATTTTAGTTGGAGCCCCAAGCCGGAGACGGCTGGATCTTGCCAAAATTAAAAGGGTCTTGTAAATGTTCGCGGTCGATGACGGCCCAGAAATACCAGTTGGGCAATTCATGTAATAACAACCCGAAGACCCAATTGGATGGGATGGTTGCTTCATCAGGAGCATAGCGATGGTAATCGGGAAGTACGGGTGTTTGAGCTGCCGGCGGCACCAGGCAGAATTCCGCATGGTTGAGATGATCGCTCAGTATACCTTCCAGCAGGCCATCATCGGTTGTACCGTTGGTACCAGCTTCGAACCCATAGAGATTTTGCAATACATTCCTCAAAGATTGCTCATGGCCGGCATAAAGCGTAAAGTTTTTAAGCGCCAGGCGAACCGCATCTTCAAAATTGGTGGTGTTCTTAAATTTTAATTGATGGGACAATATTTCTGCCTTCACATTGATGTTGAGGTGGTGAAATCCCAATTCTTCCTCGACAATTCGTTCAAGACTCTCATACCAGTTAACGGGCTTTGCGTCCAACTGTTCTTTTAGCCATGGTCTGGCATCTGCTGCGAACCGGCTGGTTTCCAGGATGCGTTGTATGGTCCGGCGACTGGTTGCTGAAAAATCCGGTGCGTCAATGAAATACTGTTTGATCTTTGCGGCATCCCTGGCGGAAAGTGCGCCCTTGCTTTTGCCGTCCAATAGTGCCTGGACTGCGTCTAATATGCTACGGTCGTATTTTCTGCCATCAATGTATTGATAGTAACCCATTGTACGTATTCAAAAAGTTTAGAAATATAGAGGTGCCAGACCGGTCCTCAAAATAAGAATCTTTTCCAACTTTCTGAATTTGGGGTGTTCTCCTATTGTGTATAGCGAGGTCATCTTCGGAGGTCTTTTCTGAAAAGCGTTGTCAAACCTCCGAGGAACACTTGGCTTAGCTGCTTCCATTTTCTTCTTGTCCGGGCTTTGTTCTTGATAAAAACCTCGGAGGAAAGTCGTGGCGTGTCTGTTGCTCCAACCTAGTGTAAACCTCCTCCGAGGTTTCTCTCAAAAGCAGATAATCGCAGTACAGGAGAAAGCAAGGCGCCAAGTAAGGTGGATCCTCGGAGGTGTTTCCCAATAGTAGAAAGTCACAGTATGGAGGAA
>JANQRV010000221.1 GCA_028284395.1 Saprospiraceae bacterium | reverse complement strand
CTTTCGGGTTTTTTGGTATCGGACGGTTTGGGGAAAGGATGTTTCGATGGAACGCCCGATCGCACAAGCTTCCAAAACACTATTCCCATTCGCTACGCTGGCTTATCGACGGTTTTTAGCTCCCGATGAAGAAGATCGCCTGCTGACATTTTTTGGGAAAGCCTACAAGCAATTTGCAACGGCCCAGGATCGCTTCGACCGGAGTATCCGCGAAACCATGAAGCGCATTCTCATTTCACACCATTTCCTCTACCGCATTGAGGACGATCCCGAGATCGACGGCCCTTACGAAATCAATGATTTTGAATTGGCATCGCGACTGTCGTTTTTCCTTTGGTCCAGTGTACCCGACCAGACACTTTTGGAAGTGGCCTACCGGGAGAATCTCCATGACCCGGTCGTTCTGGAACGAGAAGTGAAACGAATGCTGAAGAGTCCCAAATCGCAGAGATTGGGCAAACAATTCGCTATCCAGTGGTTGGAGATCAAAAAATTAAAGGACCCCTCCTTTCAAATTGACCCCTTGGCATTCCCGGAATACTCCCCCGAATTGCAGGGAGCAATGTTGGAAGAAGTGAGTCTATTCTTCAACAATATTGTGCGGGAAACCAAGAACTTCTTGGAAGTCATCGACAGTGACTACAGCTTTCTAAATGAAGATCTAGCCAAGCATTACGGCATTGCGGGAGTGGAAGGTCCCGAGATGCGGAAGGTACAATTTACCTCTGGAGAGAGAGGAGGCGTTCTGGGCATGGCCGGCGTGTTGACCGCCACCTCCTTACCAACCCGCACCAGTCCAGTGCTGCGAGGCAAATGGGTCCTGGAACAACTATTGGGAACTCCTACCCCGCCGCCACCACCCAATGTCCCCGAATTGGAGGCGAGTCACGATCCTAATCAACCCGTAGAAAGCCTGCGTGTGCTCCTGGAACGACATCGCTCCGACCCTGCCTGCAAAGGCTGCCACCAGGCCATGGATCCAATCGGTTTAGGGCTCGAAAACTTTGACGGCATTGGCCGGTGGCGCACGACCTATGGAAATGAACCCATCGATGCCTCCGGTGTCTTAAAATCAGGAGAAGTTTTTGAAGGCCCGGCCGAGCTTCGTCGAATCCTGATGGATAAAAAGGAGCTTTTCGCCAAAAATCTCAGCCGTAAGATGTTGGCGTTCGCCCTGGGTAGATCCCTTGGATTTAAAGACAGTCCAACTATTGCACATTTACAGAAAATTCTTTTAGAAGATAATTTCGATAGCGAAAGATTAATCCTTGAAATTGTCAAGAGTTACCCTTTTCGCTATAAGAAAAGTGATAATAAAGATGTAAAACCCCAGGTATCATGAAGAAGAACTGGCAAATATCTCGGCGAAGAATGTTAAAAGGCATGGGTGCCTGTATCGCCTTACCCTTTCTGGAGGCCATGGTTCCCTCCAGTATTTTGACGGACCCTTGCGCAGCTCCTCCGATTCGCAGCGCATTCTTATTTATGCCCAACGGCGTCTGTCCGGGCAAATGGGCTCCCAAGCAAGTCGGCAGCAATTTTGAATTATCTCCGATCCTAGCCCCGCTCTCCAATGTCCGTGACCAACTCCTGGTGCTGCAACAATTGATGAACAAAAATACGATTTACGCGCGGGAAGGGCATCATAGTAAAACGGCTCCATTCTTGACCTCGATGGCCGTCACTCGAACGATCGGCTCCCAAGTCAATAGCGGTGGGGTTTCCATCGATCAACTACTTGCTAGAAAAACCGGAAAGGAGACCATCATACCCTCTTTAGTTTACGGCATCGATCGAATCTCCAGCGGTGTCTGTGCTTCCACTGGTTATACCCGTCTTTATGGCTCTACCATTTCTTGGGAAACCCCGAACAAACCCTGTGCGAAGGAGATCACTCCCCGATTGGCTTTCGATCGGATGTTTCGCAACGTCGTACCCTCTAAGAACAGAAGACCAGACAACCCACTAAAAGCCAGTATTCTCGATGCCGTCCGGGAAGACGCTAAAGCACTGCAGAAAAAATTGGGCATCGCCGATCAAAATAAGATGGCGGAGTATTTGGCTTCGATCCGGTCTGTGGAAATGCGCTTGGACAATCAAGCCCAAATGAAGGATTTCGAAGCTAGCATCTCTCCCGGGCTCAAAAAAGAACTTCAACAACTCGACATAAGAATTGAAGATTACGTTGACCTCGAAGCCGGTTTAGACGTGACCGACAAGGTCCGTTTGATGCTGGACATCATGGCTCTGGCGTTCTGGAGTGATGCCAGTCGAGTAGGCACTTTCATGTTTGGGAACGCTGCGAGTGGTCGCAATTTCTCTTTCCTTGATGGGGTCTACGGCAATTTCCACTCCATCTCCCACCACCAGGATGATGTAAGGCGGATGAAGCAGTACGAACTGATCAATAAATGGCACATCGAGCAGGTAGCCTATTTTCTCGAGAAATTACAGTCGATTCCGGAGGGCGACGGCACATTACTAGACCATTCCATGGTACTTTTTGGGTCGGGACTTCGCAATGGCAATCGCCACGCAGAAGAGAATCTACCAATTCTCCTGGCTGGTGGTGCGAATGGGAAAATACACAGTGGCCGACACCTGGTATTTGAGGAAGAAACGCCGTTGGCCAATCTATACTTGACGATGGCTCAAGTGATGGAAGCACCCCTGGACAAATTTGGGGATGCTACGGGTACTTTACCACAGATCCTTGCCTAGGAAAGCACCGGTCGCATAAAAGATCTTTTGTAACTAATGATGCAATTCGTTCTTTGAGCATACTCATACGCCTCCATACAGGCCTGGTCCTGGCTGCTCTCCAATCGGTACTGCTCGTAGCTCGCCAGGGAAGGAAAGCTAAAGAGCGCATAGGCTATGTTATTAGCTCCTTCGTACGGAAGAAAGTATCCATGATGTTTCCCGCCAAATCGGTCAACTAGAGGGATCCACAGCTTAGCGTAAGTCTCAAATTCTGACATTTTATTCGGATCTATTACGTATTCCAGGTAACAGGTAATCATAGCTTTTTAGAATTGAAGTTATTGGAAGCCCCTCCCGATCGGAAGAACATTATCTGAAATTCTTTACATCCCATTTGAAAAATTTTCAAGTACAGGTTCAGTCCAATCGTAGAAAACGTTTTTTAAACTTTCTCCATTTCTTAATCGGATGATTGCGAATAAAGCGGCGCAATAGCCAGGGAGAAATCCGGTTGAGCCACAAAGTGATGACTTCTGCACCACCAACAAAGACTTCCTCCTTTTTCCTGAGGATGGCCCGAACCATCTTCTCCGCTGCTTTTTCGACCGGATAGGCATTTTCAAAACTCTTTTCAATTCGTCCGAAAGTAGCGCCGGTACCGGTTACTGCATGGGCAGTAATGTCCGTCTTTATCAAACCAGGTAAGATCATGGTGATGTACAGACCCTTGTCAAAAGTTTCACTGCGCAAGGTTTCAAAGAAGCCGTGCAAAGCGTGTTTTGATGCGGCATAGGCGGCTAATCGGGGTACGCCGCATTTCCCCGAAAGGCTACTGACAACGGCTATGTGTCCAAACTGTCGTTCCAGAAAGTGCGGAAGCAAACACTTTGTGATTACCGTTGGTCCGAAGTAATTGATGTTCATCAACTTCTGATCGATGTGAAGTTCCGTATTCAAAGTGAAATCTCGAATCGCCACACCAGCATTGCTAATGAAATAATCCACTTTACCAAAAAACAATAAGGCCTGCGTCACCTTTTGCGGCAGCGACGTCAAATCTTCAAGATCGAGCGGAAGCACTTTGGCCCGACCGGGTTCTCGAGGCAGATTGGCGTTGACCTCCTTTAATTTTTCTTCCCTTCTGGCCGACAAAATCAGGGAAGCCCCTAGCTCAGAAAATCGATTCGCCAAGGCCTCACCAATACCGGAGGAAGCTCCCGTAATCCACACCACTTTACCCAAAAATGGCAATTCTTTCATATTCGTTGATACTCCCATGATACAATTTCATCGGTTTCATAAATCGGTTTTAACGACGACTCATACTTTTCGGAAATGCGATTGCGCTTCATTTTTAAGGTGGGGGTCAACAGTTCATTGTCTATGGTCCATGCTTCCTGTACAATGATGGCTTTCTTCAGCTTCTGATATTGCATCGCGCCGCTATTCAATTGATCAATGATGACCATTAATTCGGCTTCCAGTTTTCTTTTCTCCATCCTGGCTCCGGCATTGGAAAGCACGATCAGTACAAATGGTTGTGGGTAAAGGGTGCCCAACACACAGGCCTGGTCTACGGAAGGCAGTTTTAGGAATTCCAACTCGAGGACGGCAGGAGAAATATACTCTCCTTTTGCCGTCTTAAAAATGTCTTTAACCCGTCCGATCAATGTCAAATAACCATCTCTCGATAGGGATCCCATATCACCAGTGTGCAAAAAGCCATTGACAATTGTTTGAGCGGTCAATGTCGGTTTGTTATAATAACCCTGCATCAGCCAGTCGCATTTTTGAAGGATTTCCTTCGTTTCGGGGTCAATTCGGACTTCCTGATTGTCGAATAACTTACCAACTGTCCCAATTCGAATGGCTCCCTTGGGGTTCATCGCAATAACATTGAAGTTCTCACTTAACCCATAGCCCTCCCGAATCACAATTCCCAGTTTCTGGAACCAGTGAATGAGCTCTGGAGAAATCGGTGCTGCTCCCGAAAGAATGACGCAAGCATTTTGTAGGCCGAGGGATTGCTTTATCTTTAGTCGCACAATTCCTGCTACGATGGGAATGGCCAGCAACCAGGTGAGTCTGGATTGTGGAATTCTTTCCAAAATCTTCTCGTGAAATTTTTCCCAGATCCGGGGCACTCCAAAAAAGTGGGTCGGGGCAATGTCTCTCATGTTGGCCGCGAAAGTTCCAGTCGATTCGACAAAGGCAATGGTCCCTCCACAGTAGATGCCACCCGATTCGATCAGTCCCCGCTCGGCAGCGTGACTGAGTGGCAGATAGGATAAAAATCGGTTCCCAGGCCTGTTTAGTTCGACTTCATCGGCGGCAGTTACGACGGCATTCATAATCGACCGGTGGGTATGAACCACTCCTTTGGGGTCTCCCGTTGTGCCGGAAGTATAAATGATCGTCATCGTTTCATCAGGATTACTCACGTTCGGTTTTGGATCCAGGCCGGCTTCCAGGAAACTTCTCCAGGACCGGATGTTTTCCTTTTCATAGCCCTCCATCGCAACAGTTGGCAGGGTACCGGGAATCCCTTTTTCCAGTTGTAGCCAGTCTTTTGACGCTAACTTTCCTACGAACAAAAAGCGGGCCCCGGAGTCCTTAAGGATGCTCCGCATCGTCCTGACGTTCACATTAGCGTACAGTGGGACCGACACATATCCGCCCATCATGAGCGCTAAATCGCAAATAATCCATTGTGCACAATTCGCCGATAGAATGGCGACTCGGTCGCCCTTTTCAAGACCTTCCGATTGAAGAGCCCCCAGCAATGCACGAGCTTCGGCCCCGACATTACTCCAGCTATATTCCATCCAGTCATTTCCTTTGGGTTGCTTCAAAAAAATAGCTTCGGGGCTTTCTTCTTCCCATTTCAAGAAGTAGTCTAAAATGGTCATGCTTCTCCTGATTTAAGAACCTAGACAATGGCAGCAAATGGTGGGGAGAACTGCACGTAAATTGTCGGCAATTAAATCAGATTGCGGCACAAATTGATTGATCTATCTCATCTTAGAAAATGACATTCACCCGGAATGGCGAATAATAGACACCGAAAAGGAAGCCTTTAAAACAGAGGAGCGTGTAGCAATCCACCGTCATTCACAATGGTCGATCCTGTCATATATGAACTGGCATCCGAAGCCAAAAAAACGGCCAAGCCCGCCATTTCATCCGGTGTAGCAGGCCGTCCCAAAGCGACGTTATTGGTGAGACTCAGATAGGCAGACTCATTTTCCAGGAGGGCGGCACTTAGTTTTGTCCGGACATATCCCGGGCATATGGTATTGACCCGGATATTGTATTTCCCCCATTCGATGGCCTGATTATTGCCGAGCATTGTCAATGCCGCTTTGCTGATATTGTACGCAGCCATCATTTTGGAAGCGTGCATACTCTCGATTGAACTGACGTGGATGACATTGCCACCACCTTGTTCTTTCATGATCGGATAGACCAGGTTGCTCAATGCCATGGCCGCATTGATGTTAATATCCATCGTCTTTTGATACAACTCGGGCGGCATCTTGTGAATTGGGCCGAAATAGGGGTTTGTGCCGGCATTGTTGATGAGAATATCAATCCGCCCAAATTCCGCCATTACCTTTTGAACCAAGGCCGCTCGATGTTCTGCCTTGGCGACATGACACTCAACACCAATGGCTTTGAGGCCCTCCGATTGGAATTGGGCAGCCACGGCATCCACCGCTTCCTGTTTTCTGCTGCTTACAACGACTGTCGCACCAAATTCAGCCAATCCACGGGCCATAGCTTCGCCAATACCTTTGGAAGCCCCGGTGATGATGGCCACCTTGTCGTTCAGATTGAACTTTTCCTTTATCATAACTTTGTTTTGCCCGAATGTACGTATTCCGGCCGACTAAAAACAACTATCACGCTACGTAATCGGGCCAGGATTAAATAATACCAAATCATTGTGCAAACCCAGGCGGTCGGCCGCCACCTTTTGGTCGCCACTGGCCACTGCCAACAATTGATGAAAGAGTTCCCATCCCATTTCCTCAATCGTTTTTTGACCATGAGCGATCGGGCCGGCATCAAAATCGATGAGATCCGACCAGCGACTGCCCAATTTTGAGTTTGAGCTGACTTTGACGACCGGTACTACAGAAAGCCCATACGGAGTGCCACGCCCCGTTATGAATACGTGCAAGTTCATTCCAGCCGCCAGTTGGAGGGTGCCGCAGACAAAATCACTTGCCGGAGTGGCCACAAAGTTCAATCCTTTTTTGCGGACTCGTTCGCCGGGGCCAACTACATCAATGATTGGACTCGTTCCCGATTTTGCCACGGAGCCAAGTGCTTTTTCGACGACGTTGGACAGTCCGCCTCTCCGATTTCCCGGTGTGGGATTGGCACTTCGATCGGCTCCTCCCCTAGCAAGGTAATCATCATACCAGGCCATTTCTTGGATCAAAGCCTCGGCTACCTGAACGCTGCTTGCTCGCCGAACCAGTAAATGGATGGCATCGCGCACTTCGGTTACTTCCGAAAAAAACACCGTTCCTCCAGCCCGGACAATTAGATCGGCCGCAAACCCCGCCACCGGGTTTCCCGTTATACCGGAAAAGGAATCACTGCCACCACACTGCATACCCACTACCAAGACGGAGGCCGGGCAAGTTTCTCGTCGTTTCGCATTGAGTCTTCGCAAATGACGGTCGGCCAGGTCCATAATGCCTGATACCATATCCGAGAAACTCCGGAATCGCTCATCTTGCAAATACAACAAATCGCCGGCAGGAGAATGGTCTGTCGATTGGCCCGGCGGAAATAGGCGCTCTGGCCTCAGTTTCTCACACCCCAGGCCAATCACCAGCACCTCTCCGCCAAAGTTCGGGTTCCGTGCAATGTTCTGCAACGTACGGATGGGGATGATCGCCGCTGGCGCATCGATCGCTACCCCACAACCATAGTGATGGCTAATGGTCACCACATCGTCTACATTCGGGTAACGAGGTAGCAGTTCACGGCGTATCTTTTCCTCGACGTACCGGCTCATGCCAGCCACACATTGTACACTGGTTGATATTGCCAGGATGTTCTTCGTGCCTACACTCCCATCACGATTGCGGAATCCTTCAAAAGTATACCCGGAAATCGACGGAGCGGGCCCATCAATGATTTCCTCACCTTTGGAGAGGAGATTTAGATCAGGTGGCCGCGGCATTGTTATTTTATCACCAATCACCCACTCGCCCTTGCGAATGGGCTGAGCTGCATGACCAATGACCTCTCCATATCGCAATACTTCGTCTCCGGGAGATAGGTCTGACAATGCTACTTTGTGTCCCATCGGGATCGCCTCCGACAGAACCACACCATTCCCTACGTCGGTCCCCATCGGCAACCCATCCAAATGCGCCACAATTCCAACATTATCCCGAGGTGTAATCTTAATAAGATTCCCCATTCTCAACTTTCTCTGATTTTCCGGTATTCGAACAATTCCAACTACTCAAACTAAGCCCCCAAACCAAACCCTAAACCAAAGGAAATAAAGCCGCCAAAATCATCACCGCAATCAATCCCGCAAAGCCCATCACCGTCAACAAAAAGGAAAAGTACCGAATGGTTTCTTTTTCCTTCATACCACTCATCTCGGTCACAATCCAGAATCCACTGTCATTCATCCAGGGAAATATTTTCGATCCACAGCCAATGACTAAAGCCAAATAAACTGGGTGAAAAGCCAAACCTGCCGTACCCAGGCCTCCCATTACTCCTATGGCCGTGATCATGGCAACGGTCGCAGATCCCTGTGCCGTACGCACGGCCGCGGAAATAAAAAAGGCCAACGGTAAGATGGCAGTTTGCCAATTAGCTGCCAGGCTTTCGACACTGGCACCCACATTTGTTTGTTGAAGCATCTGCCCGAATGCACCGCCGGCGGCCGTAATCAAAATGATCATCCCGGCGCTGTTTAGAGATTCGACGATGAATTTTCTAAAACGGTCTATATCCTTTACCTTGTTCCACAATAAAAATAAGGCAAATACGGCTCCAATGAGCAAAGCGATGTTACTATCCCCCAATGTCGAAAAAAGGGTTTTAGCGGCATGATCGCCTTCAATGGTCATATTCAGCAGGGTATTGCCGGTGATCAACAAGACGGGCAGTAAAATGGGCAGCAGTGAAGAGAAGAGTCCCGGAAGGGCTTCTGGCTCCGCATCCGCAATCGCCTTCAATTCTTCCATACTGATATCCGATGTATCCCGCAGGGGCAATTCCCATTTCCGATTGGCCCACAGGGCATAAATGTAGCCGGCTACAATAGTTATGATGCCTACTACCAGGCCCGCCAAGATCATGACGCCAAGATCGATGCCTAATTCCTCGGCAACAAAAAGTGGTCCGGGGGTTGGCGGCACCAATGAGTGTGCCATGACCCCGCCCGCGATGATGGTCATCAGATACAAACTAAATTTGGCCGGGTTGCGGATACTCATTGATTTCACCAGTGGGATCATCAAGTAGAAAACCGTATCGAAAAAGACGGGGATGGCCAGAACAAAACTACTGGAAAGAAAGGCCAGGGAAGCATTCTTTCGGCCGATGAGGCTCAACAGACTTCTAATGATGCGTTCAGCGCCACCACTCCGAAGCAAAGCGGTCCCAATGATCGATGCCAGGGCAATCAAAATTCCGATCTTCCCCGCCGTATTACCGAATGCACCCGCAAGCCGTTTGCCGATCAGCTGCGTGGACATTGCCTGCGCTTGACCTTCGGCCATTCCCTTTCCAATGGCAAACTCATAGATTTGGACATCGGCTGTCAAAAGTCCGGTTACCAGGGCCGCCAAAAGCAAAGCCAAAAAGGCGTGCAGACGAAATACAATGATACTGGTAAGAACTACGAGGACCGCAATGAGGACAATAATTAATGGATTCAAGGTTCAATGGTTTTTAGTTGGTTCGTAATGTCATGATTCGCTTCCTACGGCGTGAATCAAAGCTTTGATGTAACCATAAGCAAAGGCGTGCCCTTGGAGACTACTAGCCGGATCCTCATGAGCGGGAATGTGATCCGGCATGACCATCCCGGCGTACCCTACGTCGCGCAATGCACGAATGATCTGGAGAAAGTCCATGTCTCCGTTATCGGGATAAACCTCTTGAAAATTGTTCCATCCACCAATGATGTTGCGAAGGTGTATGTTGAAGATCTGATTCCGCTCGCCCACCCATTTGATGATCGGCAAGATCTCCGTTTTTGGATCTTTCAAACCCTCCGCAATGGAGCCCAGGCATAGGTTAAAACCATGAGATGGACTGTCGTACAACTGGGCAAATTTTTGAATGCCCGCAAACACATCCGGACTGTTCCAGCGGGTAATTCCCCGGTACCCGACGGGCGTCGGTGGATCGGCAATGTGATTTCCCAATTTGACGTTAAATTCTTCGGCAACCGGCAGGATTCGATCCAGCAGGTAAGTAATCCTTTCGTAAATCTCGTCGATGTCCACTTCTCCCGCAATGGTATGTTTATCTTGATTGCGGATGGCTTCCTCGTAGTTCCAGGTGCTGTAGCTCGCATTTCCTCGCTTGGGATCCACAGTTCTTCCCGTTCGCAGTACCCGATGAATCGTGGTATTGTACAAAAGTAGCCGTACCTCACTTTTCGCGGCCACTTCGATCATCTGCTGGATCATTTCGATTTCGCGATCCCGTTCCGGGCTTTTACCGAGCATGATATTGGGTACACTTACCCGATCGATACCCGCTGAGGTAAGTGGCAAATGGTAAGCATCAAGGCTGATGCCATATTTTTCGCAAGCTTCTTTCATGGCCAGGGAATCGTCCAGATCCCAACCGACGCCTTCGATCAGCTTCGGCGAGCCACCATCTACGTTGTAGACGCCATGACGAGCCCAGAATTCCAGATTAGACTTTCCGGTACCCCCACGCTGTCTGCCTATTTTCATGAGCACTGGCTTTTTTGGAATGGCGGAAGAAGATGTTTCGGCGGTTGCCCCCGTACAGGAAAGCGATGGGGCTACGACGGCAGCGCCGAAGGCACTGCCCGGGATCAATTTTAGCAGATCCCTACGATTGAAAATTTTCATATTGACGCTTGTTGTTGGTTGATCGTTATTTTACAGTTCTATTGCTTATCGCCACCTTAATGTAGCCAAAAAAAATGACTTTTCCGGCACAAGAAATCACTTTAAAAGTAAGAAGTCTCCACTCACCGTTTCTATGAAACCGTCAATGTATTCCACTTCAGCAGTAAAAATATAGACGCCGCCATCAACTGACCGGCCTCCAGTCAGTCCGCTCCAATCACAATCCTGACCGGAAGTGAGGCAGGCGGTCCGTTCGAACACTTGATTTCCCCATCGATCGAAAACGTTCATGGATCGAATCTGACGAATGGCACTGCCGGCAATAAGTCGAAAGGAATCGTTGATGCCGTCTCCGTTCGGAGAAAAGACATTAGGGTAAAATAGGGCATTGTTTCGAGTTACCCGGACGGTCCACTCTGCCTCGATCGCGCATCCTGCGGAATCGGAAGCAACAATGGTATAGGTCATAGTTTCCGGAGGCGTTAATTGGGTAACCGGGCAAGTAGGACAAGCAACACCGGATTCCGGGCGCCACTGATATTCGAGCGCTTCGCCCAATTCATTAGTGATCGAAACGATGATGCTGTCTCCGAGGTTAAGTGTTGCTTCATCGGGCAAGAGAAGCCGGTTTGCTAAAGGAGGGGGTATCTCGACCTGCACCTCAGACTCGCAGCCGTTCGCATCTCTAACTGTAATATTGTAAGAACCGATGGCGAGACTTTCCACAAAATCCGTTCGAAGAAAATTCTGCGTGCCGTTAATGGAAAATTCATAGGGCGGTGTACCTCCTTCGGCGGCCAGTTCCAACTGCCCGTTCATCACTCCGTTACACCACTCGCTCGTTGCACGAATTTTTGGTTCCAGTACGGGTGGATCGACTACTTCAATAAGAGCGGAAGCCCGGCAATTCTTACTGTCGAATACCGACACTTGATATTGACCGGCTGCCAATTGAAGCAAACTGGGTAATTCCGTCCCATCTTCCCATAGAAAATCATAGGGCGGTATCCCCGCTTGCGGCACCAAAGTAATCTCCCCGTCGCTGGCACCAGGGCAGGAAGGCATTTCAATGATGGGGCCAATCGACGTTTCATTCAAATAGACAGCTACCAGGCAATAACTGGAATCACAGGTAGGGGAAATGCTGAAGGTCTCGCAAATCAAAGTGTCTTGGACAATGGTATTGCCCAAAAAGGAAAGTACATCACCCGGACACAACGTGTCAACCCGCAAGAATTCGAAGATGGTATCCAATACCGACACCTGAACTTCGACCAGAGAATCGCAACCATGTACCGTTTTAAAGGGTAGGATCACATTGGTGTCAGCAGGAAAAAAAAATCCACCAATCTCCAATAGATCTCCCTGGCAAATACTGGTATCAATAATCGTGTAGGCGGGCCGCTCAATAAATACACTAAATGTATCCTGTCGCATCTCACCGATTTCAAAAAAGGCAAAATCGTCCAGGGCAAAGTCATTGCCCTGGCGATTGAGGTTTTGATTGACGATGCATATTTCCGCTTCGGTAGATATTCCTGAGTCCCATGTTTCATAGAACTGCCGCCAATCACAGACCGTCGAACTTGCTCTAAATGGCTGCCCCAATGTATTTCCATTGATGAAAAACTGAAGAGACGCCGGATTAACTTCAAATATGGAAGCTACCCAAGTAGAGAATGCATACTGGGTGTTGGGCTCCACGTCAATGGTCTGGCACCATACCTTGACATTGGCGGCCGGAAACCCATCCACGACCAACATGTTACCGGTGCTATCGGTATGATCGTTACATGGAGAAAAGAATTGCGCATTCAATCGCGACGGGTCATTGGAAATACTGTATACGCCCTGGGTTGTAATAGCCTGGGGTACAAAGTCATATTCACTGGTAAATCCAGTATTACCCTCGGAGAAGTCGGCGTTCGCGATCAGGTTTTGACCAAAGGAAGTAATGGCTTCAACCACGTAAGTCGTATTGGTCCGTGGTCGAACCGTAGGGTTGTGTACCGTGGGATTGTCGATTCGCTCAATGGGCGTCCAACTATAAGCGGCAAAACCCGGTACATATTCGATCTGCAGAAGTTCGCCCGGTTGACAGATGTACAAAGTATCGTGGCTAGCCCTAACGATCGACGGTACCATTGCTCCCGCTACCAACAATAAAAGCATGCACCTGATAAATGCGTTCATGAGTGAATGCAATTTGCGGCTCATTGAGGTCGGATGAAGATAAGTAGTTTCGTTGCTTGTCCACCAATTTTCTGAAATGAGATTCCGATTTTTTTGTAACTTCTTACGGTATTTAGAACTGCCTGCTCTAGCAAGCGGCAAAAATAATTTCGAATGATCCAGAGACTTGCACTTTTAGCCATCTTTAGTGGCCTCCTAATTACTTGCGCCTCCAATTCCAAGGAACCGGTGGTCCAAAAGGTAGACCTCGCTACTTTTTCTCAAAAACTACAATCACTGGAAGACATCCAATTGGTTGATGTCCGTACACCGGAAGAATTTGACGCCGGAACAATCGAAAATTCGGTCAACATGAATTTTCACGGCGAGAACTTCGATCAACAATTGACCACATTAGACAAGAATAAACCCGTCATGATCTACTGCCAGGCCGGGGCTGAAGGCGGCCGTAGTGGCCAGACCCTCGCCAAGCTAAAAGAAATGGGCTTTCAGGAAGTCTATGAATTGGCAGGAGGATACGCCGGTTGGTCGGCGGCAAAAGAATGACCCCAAACCCGGAACCAACCCCCCCTCATCGTCCTCCATAAGGAAAATTCCGGGCCCCACGTCGATTTGTCAAATCAATCATCTCGCGGGATTCTCGGCGCCAATCCCCACCCTGATAAATGGCCATCGACCACAAAACTGCCCCCTCCTCTTTGTCCAGTAATGTATAGCTGGCCCTGACTTCTTTCGACATAGCGGGATTTCCGGGCAGCCAACGACGAGCCGAATTATTCGTTAAAACGTCCAGAACCTGAACGGCGGCATCAACGCCGTAGGACTGGAGATCAGACATCAATTGATTTTTCTCGACCCGGGCTCTAACGACGGCATCGACCTCCAATAATTCGGCCAATTCTTCGGTACTTACGCTCCAGGACTCCGCAATGGCAATCCCATTTTCTTTGAGGAGTTGATTGGTCTTCCGATGATCCTGCATTGCGACCCGGCGTGCCTTTTTGCCTCTTCTCGCATTCATCAATAACTGATTGTAAAAGGACACTTGAAAAGCTTGGCTCTCTAAGGCCTGCAAATCGTCAAGTTCTTGATCCGCCATATTTTCCGGTAGTACTCCGGTATAGATCATCTCAAAAGGTAAAACGGCTACTACTCGATGGTCGTCGGTGCGTTCGTGAAAATCAGCTGATAAGTAATACGGACGAGAACAACTGGTTATCGCCAAAATGGCGATCGCAGAGCACAAAAGACCCCGCCATTTGCTTGGAGCGAAAATCATCATCATTTGGTTTCAATTTGGTGATTGCGGTTAAAACTTCTCCTGTGGAACGAATGAAAGGGATGAAATTATTATCGCCAACACCAAAAGATAGACCAACGGCTCCATAATCGGGATGCACGGTTACTTTTCGCGGTCAGTCGCCAATCCCCCAATCAATCCAACGGATGTTCCCGCAACAGCTCCTCCGGCAGATAAAATCCCTTTTTATCCGCTATGTTGGCCCGCACCGTTTTTACCTTATCGACCTGAATGACGGAAGATTTATTGCCAAAAGAGTTTCTGACGTAAGTCAAAACCGCTGCCATTTCCTCATCCGTCAATAATCCCTCGTGTGGTGTCATCGGCACGAGTCCGGAATACTGTTTACCTTTCACCTCCATAGGACCCATAAGTCCCTTCAGACTGATCTTTATCAAAAGTTCCTCAGCACCAGTTACCCACTTGGACTCCGCCAACGGAGGGAAGCCCGAAGCTGGCAACCCTTTGCCATCACCTTGGTGGCAGGTCGCACAGAGTCCGTCCTTGTGATAGATTTTCTTGCCTTCGACATAGAGGTCCCGATCTGCTCCTTCCAAATGAGTGACAATTTCCTCGCTGGCTTCGGCAGCTGGGATATCGCCATTCAGATGAGCTGTCGCCGCGACATGGGCATTGACAATCCACTCATCGATCGCTTTTTTACCGGCTTCATTGACGATGGCCATACCGGCTTCCTTATCTAACCACGATGCCGCCACTATGGCTTCCAGGCGCACTCTTCCGTGTGCATCGGCCGCCGCCCGTAAGAGCAACTCAGCCTGGTTGTCCAGTTGATGCCCCATGTAACGTACTACCCTGACTGCCGCTGCCCGAACTCGAGAATCGTCTGCGTTCAAGGCTTGCTGGAGCAGTTGTTCGTCCATTTTATTCATTCCCCAACCCACCCATAGGGCTTCCAGCAAATGATGTTCGTATCTTTGGTCAGATTTATCCAATGCCTCTACCCAGGATTTGAGGTGTGACATTACCTCATCGGCATCCCTTCCTCGCAAAGCTCTACGGCTTCGATAGCGAGTACGGTATTCTGGCAACTTCAAATTTTCCAATAGTTCATCAATGGTAGCACCGGCTACCTTTGCAGGTTTCACTAATGGTCGCGACGGGTAAGTGATTCGATAAATGCGGCCGTGTACATGGTCGCGAAGTGGATCCCGAGCATTGTGCTGCATATGTCCGATCAGTACATTGTGCCAATCGATCAGATAGAGCGAACCGTCTGGTGCAAACTCCATGTCGACCGGTCGAAAGTTTCCGTCGGTGCCAACAACTAAATCCTGGCGGTGTTTGACATCGAACCCCGTACCGGCATCGGAAACGGAATGTTGCTTGGTTCCCAAAAAGCCAATGGTATTGTTGATCAGTAAGTCACCCTGGACTTCATCGGGAAAGTGCCGGCTATAAATGAATTCTAATCCGGAAGTCGGTCGAACCATGTGGTCGGCTTCGATCAGATTGAATGATTTGTGGGTCGCAACCCCATATTGAGGCTTGACGGATCCCGGCAACATCCATCTTACGTTGGGATTGGAAGTTTCGGCAAAGATGTTTTGTCCCCATTCGTCAAAGGCTATGCCCCAGGGGTTCGGGATGCTTAATTGGGCTGTTTTCTCAAGATGATGGCGGGCCGGATTATACCGATAAAAGCCGCCGTTGGTTCCCCGGACGGTGCCGTAGGAAGTCTCGACATTAGAGTGCAGGAAAGTGCCCTCCCCCATGTAGATGGCACCGGACGGATCAGCACAGAAAGCGCTGATCACATGATGCGTATCGTGATCGTCAAAACCACTCAGGACGATCTCTTTTTCATCCGCCTTATCGTCGCCATCCGTATCTCGCAGTAGTACGAGATTCGTACCCTGGGACACGTATACGCCTTCCGGGGCAAATTCAAAACCTACGGGCAGGTGCAGGCCATCCGCAAAAGTGGTTTGCTTATCCGCTTTTCCATCGCCGTCGGTATCTTCCAGAATTATTAGCTTGTCATTTGGTTTGGGATCTCCGGGTCTGTAATGAGGATAAGTCGGCGTGACGGCCACCCAAAGGCGACCGTTGTCGTCAAAAGACAACTGAACGGGATTGGCCAGATCGATGAACTCCTTTTCGGAAGCAAATAGTTCGATCTTGTAGCCGGGGGCCATTTTTAGTTTAGCCAAAGCGTCATCTCCGTAGAGGTACTCCGGATTCCCATTTTTACGACTTGGTTTATAATTGGTCTCTACCGGGGGCAATTGGTGGGTCTGCAAATCCGCCTTGGCGAGATCCAGGCGTTCTCCTTTTGCAGCTTTCCAAATAGCCCGATCCCTCACTGCAGTCATTTCCCGAATCTTCTTCAACTCAGCCGGGTAATTATCCGGCCCAAAGGGATCATAGCGTCGCCCGTATACATGAACACCGTTCGGTATCTTGAAATCATTGTGCCAAAACCAGTTTTTTTCATTGACGGCTTCCAGAATGAGCGAACGGTTTTCGTCAGCTGAAGACGATATGCGTCCAAACAGACCATCGGCTAGTAATGTCGCCAATTTTTGATACCCTTCGCCATTCATTTGAGAACCGTCTATAGTCATTTCTCCCTCCGAGTCAAACCACTTTTTAGATGGGGTAAAGGCATCGAGAAAAACCACATCGTGCATCTTTGCGACCTCTTGCATCGCTTTTGTATATCGCCATAAATTGTCATTTTCCTTCTGGCCATCCGGCAAATCGTATCGATCGGAAAGGTCCTCGAATGCGATCGGAGACACTAAGGCTAATCGGGGAGCGGATTCGTCGTTGTATTGCTGATTTTTGAGGTGATTGATGAAGGCAGTCAACTCGGCCCGGTAGTTTTCTACCCCTGGCGTTCCTGCAAAAGATTCGTTATAACCAAAGAAAGCGATAATGACATCCGGTTTTAGGGTATCCAACCATTGATCCGGCGTCCAAAAGTGCCCGATCGGGCCGTCCTTCAGCCAACCTTGCGTATTCATATGCTCAAAACCTCTTGCCCCTTCCGCGTGAAACTGCTCGGCCCCGGCGAACGCCCAGGGGGACTCCCGACCTGAATGAGGGCGAAATCCCGCCGTATTGCCACCATCACATAAATTTCGAATAAAAAGATGATGGTCGGGAAAGCGGAGGTGCATTTCGGTTTCAAAAAAGCCGTAATTCATCATACGGGAACCCAGATTGTTACCGAGCAACAAGATGCGGTCGTCCTTTTCCAAAGGAATTTTTACCTCCGCTCGCTCACAATGGAGTAATGAAAAGACTACGAGCAAAAAGGCAAGAAAAGAAAAAAATGTCCAAAATAGAGGTTTAGGTTTTGTTTTCGAAGTATGCATAATCCCGTGTTTAAAGCTTGCAACAGTTGATCTAACTTCCATTAAGACCCCATCTTTGACTTCCAACCCTTAACTTTTACAGTCAAAACCAGGATGT
Source organism: Saprospiraceae bacterium (assembly GCA_028284395.1). GTDB lineage: Bacteria > Bacteroidota > Bacteroidia > Chitinophagales > Saprospiraceae > JANQRV01. The sequence continues at coordinate 8,814 of JANQRV010000221.1, read as the reverse complement.
CATTGCGGATTACGTACCATCACGTCAAAACATTTCCATATAAGAAACACTATACCAGCGCATTAAGAAAATGAATCGGTTTCCGAAATCAATTTCTTCAACAGGGAAATTTGCCCGAGATGGTAGTAATTATGTTCGATGATGCCTTGAATATTCCTGCGAAAATCTCCATACTTTTTTTCCACAAATGGACGGTCCAGGGCTTCTTCTGACATACCGTCCAAATGTTTTGCAAACTTTTCAGCATTTTCCAGTAATGCACCCACCAATCGCTCCCAATCCTCTTGAGATTCAATTTCAGGGCAGTCAAAACTGTACTTATCTCTGATCTCAAGAGCTCCCCCTTCGAATACTTTCAAAATACCGGCTATGTAATAATTGACGTGAAAAGTGAGCGCAGCAATCGTGTTCAGAGAACCTATTTTCCGATTGGCCTGTTGCCAGGTTACGCCCTCTAATGCCTTTTTGAAATTGGTATTGGCTACCCACTTACCATTTAGAACAACTTCTCTGAATCTATCTGCAATTGGATTACCTTGCTTCATAATTATTGTATGCTAGTGTTTGATGTTCACCGGGATCGTGCTGACGAGCGAGGAAACATGCGGCAGCTACAATTAATAGTCCTGACCATTTAAACTGCGCAGCACAGACTGTTGCCAACTGAGCATTTTTTCCCGCATCGATGCGACTATTTCCGGGTGTTCCCCGGCCAGATTAGTAGTTTCCCCGGGATCATTTCCCAAGTCGAACAATTCGAGGCTGTTATCGCCGCCTCCTTCTGCCTGGAGTACCAATTTGTATTGATTATCGATCATGGCCCGGGCGCCAACAAGATCATCTTGTGAAATGGCATCATAGTGAAGATTTCGAAAAGTTCGCGTGTACTTTCCGTTCATGATTTTGACCAAAGGGACCGTGCCGACTTGCAGGGTTGGATCGATGTAAGGGCGAGCAGAGTCGTCGAAAGCATTTTTGGCATCGAAATGCCAAAAGTAAAGTGGGTTGGGACGATTTTGAGCCTCTCCTTTTATAACTGCCTCTAAACTGACCCCATCCAATGGCCGATTGGGTAAGGGTTGACCGGCCAATCCACAAATGGTTGGCAATACATCACTGGTTACCGCATTAAATTGACTGACCCTTGGTTCCTTGATGTATTTCGGCCACTCGATGATTCCCGGCACCCGTATGCCTCCTTCATAAACAGTCCCCTTCTGAGCGCGCAAAGTCATAGCGGTCCGCGCTGCACTCGGCGGAGTCCCATTATCGGAACAAAACCAAAACACGGTATTATCCCGAAGACCTTCCTCCTTCAAGTAGTCACGTAAGATGCCAATAGAGCGGTCCATCGCAGTAATTTCGGCATACCGTTCTTGCAAGACTTCATCCAAAGGACGATCAACTCTTCGCCCCGTTTCATTCGATGTCAAACCAACGGTCTGATCTGCGTACTCACCCGGCAGATCCTGGTATAAATCGAGATCTCCAGGTAAACCACTGTATGGTTCGTGGGGAGAGCCATACCAAATCACCACCAGGAAAGGACGGCGATCCTCCTTGGCCTTCTCAATGAATTGAATGGCTTCGTCTACAATCAATTGAGAGCCTTCCCCTTTAAATTGCTCCGGTGGGCCGCCGTTCCGAGACAGCGTCGGATTCATTTCAAAGAAATTGTCGTGTGATAACCATTCATCGAAACCCATGGCTCCGGGACTGGTTGGCGATTCTTCCTTCACTGGCCCGAGGTGCCATTTACCAAAATGAGCACTTACATATCCGGCCTTGCCCAGGATATGGGCAATGGTGGTTTCTTCCGGCCGGATAGACCAATTTGGGGTAAAAGTACCGTACCGATTGGGATGTCTTCCCGTCATGAAACTACCCCTGGTTGGGGAACAAGAGGAGTGCCCGGAATAAAACCGGTCAAATCGCAATCCATTGCGTGCCATTTCGTCCAACACGGGAGTTTTAAGATGTGGGTGTCCGCTGTATCCAACTTCATCCCATCCTTGGTCATCGCTCATCAACAAGACGAAATTGGGCGGTGCTGGTTCTTCCTCATTTTGTGCCGCATCTTTTTGGCCTTGAGTACAAGATGTAGCCGAAACCGTGAGCAGAAATGCTGTGATCGATAAAAACTGTCGAAGATTTATATTCATGATGCATAGGTAGTTCAACACTCTAAACCCGCTTAATTGATGTCCCGTTCTCGGCCTTCCCAAAACGGCTTGCGGATTTCCCGTTTCAAAATCTTCCCGGCGCCGGAAAGCGGGAAGGCCTCAGTCCGAAAGGAGACGCTGCGCGGACATTTATAATTGGCAATGTATTCGTGGGCTCCCTCGATGATTTCTTGCTCGGTGGCTTGGTGACCAGCCTTCAGGATGACCACGGCATGCACTTCTTCCCCCCACTTTTCGGATGGGATACCAATTACAACGGCTTGTTCAACCGCCGGGTGATTCATAACCGCATTTTCTACTTCGGCCGAGTAGACATTTTCTCCACCCGATACGATCATATCCTTTACCCGATCGACTAGGAATACAAAACCCTCCTCATCCATATACCCGGCATCACCGGTATGGATCCAGCCGTTCCGCAGGGAAATAGCGGTCTCCTCGGGCTTATTCCAGTAGCCTTGCATGGCGTTCGGCCCCCTGACGATGACCTCTCCAACGGAGCCCAGTTCTACTTCAGTCCCCTGCTCATCAACCACGCGAATCTCCACACAGCCAATGGCCTGCCCTGCTGATTTAAGCTTTCCGGCAAAGGGGCCCTCCGTCGTATGGTATTTAGGCGCCAGGAATGTAGCCAACGGAGATAGTTCGGTCTGTCCGTACCCCTGTGCAAAGCTGGCTTGCGGGAATGCCTCCATCGCCCGAATCAACACCGCCTCTGCGATCGGCGATGCCCCGTATAATACATACTTTAGATGGGAAAGATCCGCATCCGATAAGCCCGGATCATTGATAACCATCTGGATCATTACGGGCACCAACAATGCGTGAGACGTTTTGTATTGTGCAATGGCACTGATCGTAGCTGCCGGTGTGAACATCGGCACAAATACATGCGTAGAGCCAGCAATGATTCCTCCTTGCGTCATAGCACCATCAGCCAGGTGGAACATAGGCGCTACGTGTAAAATCCTGGCTTCCTCATCCAATCCCACCAGGTTAATCAAAGTGATCGCGCTGCTCCACAAACTGGTATGAGTCAGCATAACCCCTTTGGGAAACCCCGTAGTACCACCAGTATAAAAAATTCCGGCTAGATCATCGTTGTGGCGACAGGCATCTGCCACTGGTTCGTGACTCAAAATAAGTTCTTCATAATTAAACATGCCTTCCGGTGTGGGGCCATCCCCAATGAAAATAATGGCCTCTAATTCTACTCCCTGCTGCTTCAAGGCTGGCACCATTTTGGCAAAAGCATCGTCCACCACCAGATATTTGGCACCGGCGTCTTTTAGCGAATAGGCATTCTCTGTCGGTGACCAACGGATGTTCAGGGGCACAACACAGGCACCCGCCCAGGGCACTCCAAAATAGTATTCAAAATAGCGATCGGAATTCAGCGCCAAAATGGCTACCCGATCTCCGGCTTCTGCCCCGAGTCCAACCAGCGCAGAAGCAAAACGCGATACTCGCTGTTTGACTTCTTGCCAAGTTCTTTGCCGATCACCACAGATCGTGGCCGTCTTCTGGCCGCGCAATTGAGCATTTCGATGTATGCTTTGGGTTAGATAGAACATAGGTGTAATTTTTAGTTGTCCAAGATAATAATTCTCACCAACAGTCAACATAGGTTCAAGCATTGACAACATAAGTGCAGAAAGTCGCAACCCAAAACCAGCATCTTGACCACCATTCTCCAAACCCAGAATGGATATGAATTCTAAAATTTTGAGACTCCTATTTTTTATGAATTTGGCGATCCACTCCGCTGATACACCAATTGATCGGCACCAGCCGCCAAGGATTGCAATAAATCATTCACATCGAGTGGAAGTCGGCCATCGCCGGTCAGGTAATGGCTCCGATATCCGGCCAACCAAATTTACTTCCGACCCGGCCCTGTCTCGAACCCTCAACAACTGTGAGGCAGGACAGTGAAATAAGTCTATTGCCTGGCATTATCCTTTTTCATTTCCCGACGATTCTCCTTTCGAATGTGGCGGTTTTTACGTCTAAAAGCTTCAAAGGCTCCAGCCATGCCACGCTGTTCATAGAACTTTCGCTTGCTGAGGTGGAGTTTCATTTTTCCGGTACTGGTAATTTCCAAATAGATTTTGTTTTTGGATGCTGCATAGCCTCTTTTGTCGGGAATTAGATTTCCATCTCGTTTTTTCAAATTGTCCAGGGGGATAGAGAGCCACACATTGGTGTCGTTTGGAGGATCCACCTCTCCTTCTACAAACATATCGATGGCATTGGATTGGATCTCCATTTGGGGAATGAGGATGCGTTTCCCTTTCAGGGATAGAGAATTGGTAATGGGCGCGAACAGTACTTGCCGGAAACGTTTTCTCTTCCGAACCTTTTCTGCTATGCGATCGATAAAGCTGAGTCCTTGAATTTCAACGCCATAAAGATCAAAGTCCAGCTCGGCCTCGGTTTCTTCCGGTATCAGCCGTTTTCCTCCGGCGGTGATCGCACTCTCTAAATCCAGGTTCAGGGTGATGTTGCCTTTCAGTTTTTCCGTCTCCTTAAGGGCTTTTATCCCGAGGTAGTCCAAACCTCTCATTAAGGCCCCCACGTCCAAATCTTTGGTTCGGAAATGGGCAACAAAAGGGGTTTGTAATTGTGAATTCAGGTCTAACTCGGCATTGAGTGCGATGCTACCTCGATGGAAATCAAATCCGGTTTCTTGCAGAACGAGATGATTGGAATCCTTCATTTCACAGCCGGTCTTCAAATTCAACAGCATCAACTTTGGGGAATACACGAGGGTGTCCAGGCGAAGGTCCAACTCCGGATCGAATGTATTTAACATACTCTTGATCAGAGATTTCATTTTCGCGTCGAAAGGTTTCGATTCCCGGTTGGCATCGGTCGGTTTGGCAAAAAGCGTCGTCACATCTTTCCAAACCAATCGCGGGCTGTGAACACTGGCTTTGGCCTGGAAATGTTTTCCCGTTTTACCCAGTACCAATTCGCTCATATTGACTACTTCACCCTTTACTTTCACCTGTTGATCCAGTGAATCCGAACGAATGAGTAGTTCTAATTTTGCGATATCTCGGTCCATCTCCAAATCGATTCGACTCAGCGGTATGGTCAGATCAGATTGAACGTCGTACACTGCTCCTTGCTCGAGAAAAAAAGAGCATTTTGCTCTGTTGAACAACTCTTTCGTAGAAGTCACATCGCCAACGTATTCAAAGCGTACCCCGAAGCGTCCGCGAGAAAGGAACAGGAATTTTTGGTTGTTGAAAAAATCATTGAATAGAAATGGGTCTCCTTCTATTTCGATGGTGGTATTCACCAGCATTTTTTGCTTTTCTTTGGCGGGTGTCAATACCGGTTTAAATGCAATTCTTCCCTCAAATTTCTTATTCTCGTTACTTCTGAACCGAATCACTCCCCGTGCATCCTCCGATCGCAGACCCCGAACATCATCGATGACGCCTTGCAACGCCATATCGATGTCCAGGTTGCGGGGATGACTCTTCTGCGCCGCCAATAATTGGACATTAAAGTACCCCAGCGGAGGGAGCATTTTTTGTAGATCGATGTGACGTGTCTTTAGGGTTAATGCAAATGGCGTTTCATGGGCCCGGCTTATGTCCAATTCTGTTGCAAGCGTGACCTGGCCACTATCAACGACAAATGAAGCGCTGTCCAGTATGACAAACCCACCACTGTTAAAATGCAGCCCGGTTCGAAAATCGATCAAATCAATTTTATCGCGGTAGCTCAGCGTGTCCAGCGCTATGGAAAGCGTTGGTTGAAAGTGATGTTCCAAAGCACGAACGACCTGTTTCATACTTTTCTTCTTCTCCCTTTCTGATTTCGGTGTCGCCCCGGTGAAATACCCGCCGGTACCGAATAGGTCGACCATATCTTCCCATCCCAATTTCTGAGCGTAAAGATCAACTTCACTGCTGGCGCGCAACTCCGCCATTTCCACCAGTAGCGCCGCAACGTTGCGCAACCCGCCGTCGAGTCGGTAGTCGTGCCCCCGAAGGAAAGTTGAACTCACAATCGAAAAAGTAGTTTCTCCCGGCACTTTCTTTAGCTGGAGATGCTCCAGTGGGATGGCGACTTCCGCCTGCCGATACGACACCAACAGGTCCCGAATATCAACGTCAGCGGTACTGGATAAAATCATCTGGCCAAAATTTCCAATGGGGCCGTCTACGTTCCCGGTCAGAGAGAAGGTTCCGCCGTCAAATACAACATCCCGATTGCCCAACCAGGAACTGATGACGCTGGCCGCTCCGCTTATCTTTGTCTCGGCCTTGATCCAACCCTGGGTTTCCGGCGTGGCAGTAACCAACACATCTTTGGATTCCAATTGAAGGCCTCCATAATTGGCCTGTATGGAAGACAAGTGCAGTCGGACGTTTCCTTTGCTTTCTGCCGGGTATCGATCGTCATCATAGAGGCTGTTAACAAACCTGCCTTTGGCTACTGCGCGCCGAAAGAAATGGCCATAGATGCTTACATCATTACCCGGCATCTCAAGGTCAATGTCGACCCGAGTTGGCTGTCCTGGCAATACATCGACCGTTGCACTCGCAAAGAAGTCGCCGGCCACATGGTAAGGATTCAAGGCCTCCCGAACATTATCGGACAACAATGGTACAATTGCGGCAAAACGACTCTGCCGGTTTTCAATCTTGATTTGAGTTGATGGAGATGCCCCCGGAGCAACATCCATCGAAATGAGATAGGGCTCACCATTGATTTTTACATTTGTCGGTGCGACGGCTAGTTCTCCTGCTTCCCCGGTTAATGCAATCCTTCCTTCGATGCTGCTATTTTTCAAAAAAGAGCCATTCTCTTCCTTGAGTACCAACTCCTTCACCCGAAGTTTTACATCCATATCAGCGGCAAAACCATTGCGATCGAAATGGATCCTTGATTTGAGAAATTTAACGCTCGTGGTAATGTTCGTCGATTTGGCGCGATCCCGGAAGGAAAGCATTACATCCCGTATCACCAATCGAACTTCCTCCCTATTCACTTTGATTTTCGAGTGCTCTACCGGGGCGCTTCGGCCCTTACTCAGCAGGCCCTGCCAATTGTAATGACCTTGTAAATCTTTTTGCACCGTCAATTGCCCATCCGCCAATTGAATGGTCTTGAGCTCGAATTCCCATCGACGCCATTCTTTTAGGGACAAGACGGCTCTAAGTTCTTTGAGGTTCAAAACGGGACGTTCATCCTCGCATGGTTGCAAACCGGCCATCGTGACCCCTTGCAATACGATGGAAGCATTTGGAAAATCACGCCAGATACTTACAGAAGCTTTGTCGAATGAAAGTATGCCCTCGTTCAAAAAGGCAGTCCTATTGAAGATCTTCTGTCGATTGGATTGAAGGTATGCGTTTGCCGCGACCAAAACCAATCCGGTCAGCACCGCCATCGCAAGCACGAAGGCAACGCCAATTTTCAAGGGGGTCACGAGGAAATTCCTGCCCTTCCCTTGGTGCTTTTTTCTCATATGGGCCCAAAGGTAAGATTTTAGGATCTCCGAAGTGGAGTTTTAACATCCGGCCATCATTGATAGTCCAACCAAGCAGTCGCTTTGCAGGAAACATCACCAACAAAACGGATCCATCGCGCCTGAAAGTCATCGGGAAAATCGTGTCGATATACCTCACCCGGTGCCACCTCGACACGCTGGTACAACATCCAGGGTCCATGACCGATGGGCTCCACTTCTACCCGAAAGGTAACTGGGTCAGATGAATCGTGAGAAATCGACAGCGATCTTTGATCATAAAACCCAATCAAGTAGGGATCCGAAGGCTTTCCCGCTTCAATGAGGTTATCTTTCCAGGGACCTCCGCGCCCCGTGGGTTTACCGAGTTTCCAAAGATCGTCGATCACTCCTACCCATACTGCGGCCTGTTCATCCTCTGACCGAATCAAGTGATCGGTCATCGGTGCATCAGGGGTTATTCCGGTTAAGACCAGCATTCCACGGTAAGAAGCGTAATCGTGAATGCGAAACGAATGGGAAGCAATCGGCCTGATTTTCGCAAAGCCATCCGCATTTTCAGCCGGTAATTCGTAAAAGGTACCGTGGCAGTTAAAAAGATCTCTCTCCGTAGCTACCTCCCGGCAAATGCGTAGTTTACCAGCTTCCGTCGGTTCATCGAACGACGGATCTCCCAATGGAAATCGCCACCTCCTGTCCTGATCATCTACCACCAATACGGATGAAGGCTCGACGGATATCACATTTTGCGGAATGGCAAACTTCTGTTCGATGAAGGACTGCATTTCCGGCCGGTCTTTGCGATCCAACACCAAAGCGCCATCCAATTCATAGTATCCTTTGCTCGTAGCTACTCCCAACTTCCGGTCGTTATCTCCAAGTCCATACAACAACCCATCCATGATTTCATCGGAATTGACATCTGCGATTCCGGCAAAGATGTCATGGCCCTCCTGCTCCCTTTCTTCGATATCGGAGTAATTAAATTGACACGTGGCGATGGTAGTTTGATCCGCGTGGACCCGAATCCATTCTCCCTGATCCGATTCTTTAAATGAAAGATAAGTCGACCCCATCGGAGGTAGTCGAATGGAACGTAGGTTGACCCAATTGCCGTTGCCGTCTAAATCCACCTCAAAG
>JANQRV010000192.1 GCA_028284395.1 Saprospiraceae bacterium | reverse complement strand
TGGCTACAATCCCCAATATGTAAAATTGGAGCTACACGCCCATCCGGAATTCCCCTCGCTGGAAGCAATCGCCGATACATTGAACCGCTTACGGATTCCAAACATTTTCACCAGATTGGGAGCAGAACACTTACCAAAGATAAAGAACACTTTTTTGGCTTACTTCTCCTCCGCCAAAGACAGCAGGTTGGTTAAGGTGAGCCGAAATTCCAAAACGCGGAAATTCAAGGTATACTACAGCGAAAAAGAAACAGAGATCATAGACGAAAGAGAATTCCTGAAATGCTGGAATGGCATCGTCGTCCTATTAGAGCCATCAGCAGTAAAGGAATCGTTGTGGCCACCGAAATACCTGAGTTCGTTTTTCTTCCTCTTTCTTTTCTCTTTGCCGTTGATATTATTGCCACCTCACTGGTCTGCTCACTATTTGCTCTCTACCTTAGGGTTGTGGGCCGGTATTTTCAAGTTGCAGACGGAATTCAACAATCAGCCTGGCTTTATTAGAAAATTCTGCAACCTTGGTCGCAATTTTGCCTGCCGTGAAAATCACTACATTAAGGGGCCAGACTGGCTAAAAAAGATCAGCCTGACGGATTTAGCAATTGTATATTTTGCCGTACAAATACTGTTTTACATGGTCGGTGGACAATGGGTAAGTGTTCGGGACCAAAGTACCGTTATGACCTACTGGTCGCTTTTATCGATTCCCTTTATTCTTTACTCCTTTTCAGAACAAATTGATACCAAACGTTGGTGCCCCATCTGTTTATTCATTGACCTGGTTTTGATCCTACAATTACTGTTTCTCCCGCGTTCGGCTGCTGCCTACGGATTAATATCCATACTCCCTATTCTATTGCTAGGCGCCTTTGCTTTTGCCGGATACGGCGGTGTAAACCACCTTAGAAACATCTTTGGCAAAAGTTTAGATCTGAAGATCAGTAAACAGGAACTTCTATCATTCCGACGAAATTGGAATCTTTTAGCCCCCTATTTCAAAGAGTCGGCACAACCATTGCTGACCGATGTCGACTGGCAAAAAACAAGATTTCCTACGAAGCACTACGACCATGGAATCTGGGATATCACACTGGTGTTGCATCCTTCTTGTCCATCATGTGGTCAAGTTATGTCGATGATCGATGCCATGCAAGAAAAATTAAAGTGCTTTGCCTCTCTGACCATGATCTTCAATATAAAAAACTGTCGATTTGTAGATGAAGATGCTCAAGTTGCGGGTCGAGTCATTATGCAATTCCTTGATGGTAGTACAGACTGGTACGAGAATTATAAGAATCGGCCCCACAAAAAGTGGAAAAACCGGTTGCCGTCGGAAAATATGGAAAAATCATTGGAAGTCCATCGCCCAAAAGCCCAAGCAATACTGGAAGATATGCGCAGCTGGTGCCACTCAAAAGAATTCGACTGGACGCCGATCATCCTGGTGAACGGCAAAATTTTCCCCCGGTTATACGACCTCTCAGATTTTGAGTTCCTCATGAGCAAGATCTTTCTGCAAAAGGAGACCTAAGACATATAATTAAAACATTCTATTTCTCAACCAATCAAATTTATTGATTATGAACAATTTAATTCAATTCAAGGAATTGGGCACGACCCTTTCAGACGATGACATGAAGCAGATTATGGGCGGTTATGGTGGCGGTGGTAGCGGCAGCATTACCATCTATTGCAAGGATGATAACGGCACCTTACTAGGAACAGTCACTTACAGTTGCAACGGTGGTCAAACGCGTATTCAGACTTGTAAGGATGCTACTTACACCAACACTACTATGACTACAGGGCCAGCCTGTACATAGCATCCCGTCAAAATCGTCCGGAGAAATCGACTGGGTTTCTCCGGTCTTAAACAATTTCATCGCCATGTGTAGAATACTGATTTTATCCTTCTTTGGCATCACGCCCATGTTTGGGCAATCACGAGTCGAACTATTTTTCGAGGGGATTGGGTTTGATACATCTTCATTTACAGTTGGGCTCTATGAGAATGTGCATGTCCAGCCGGGCTTTCCGCCATTGAAATCCTTTCAGGCCGACCGTCCTGAAAAGAGGTTTATCTATGAACTGACGGTTGCCAGGGTGTTCCATCTACAGATAGACCAACGAATCTATAGGTTTTACGCAGAACCCGGAGATTTACTCTATCTTGAACTTAAAGAGAACCATCGACTGGCAATCAACGGAACCAGAAAACCGGAAAACGACCTTCTTTTCCGATGCTTTGGGGACCTCGACCAGATCGACTTGCGCCTTGTTCAACAGAAAAGTTTAGCGGATGGGATGAGTCATCTCGACTCCTTAAGGGAATCCTATCATCAGCAATTACAACAACTGGGGAAAGAAGTGTCCAAGAGTTTTTCTAAATACTTCGAAGCCGAGATTACGGGATTTTATCATTTGGCCTTAAGCAACCTGCTGAAAAAGTACAGCGAAAAAGGACAACCGAACCTCACCGAAGAAGATCGCGTCGCATATTATAAAGCCAAAACCAAGGTTGGCTCTATAAAATTATTTGATGAGGTCAACTCGCGGGCCTATCTGAATGCCGTCTATTTCCAATTGATCGAAGGTCTTAATGCAAGAAAGAATGGGGTTTATACCTACGGTTTAAAAAGGTATATCCGAACTGTAAGGCGGTTTGCCCATTTCGATAAGCTTCGCAAGCATTTCGTTGTTTCTCTAGCCAGCAGTCTGTTTTTCCTGGCCGAAAACGAATCGGAATTAAGATTTGCCAATGAATATCTCTTGGAAATCGACGAACTCCTGATGGAATTTCCAGCCACAAGACAGTTAATAATTCAGGAAGCCAATAGAAAATCAGAATCACTGCAACTCGTTGAACCGGTCGAATTTAAACTATTGACACCAGACCTGCATCCGGAAAGCATCTTAACTTCAAAATCACCTTATTTGATTTTGAGTTTCTGGGCTTCCTGGTGTGAGCCATGTCTACGAAATCAACCTGCCTTGAGTGAATACATAAAAGAGAACGACAATCGGCTTCGACTAAACCTTGTCAACATCTTTGATACCAAGGAAAAGTGGTTGAAGATTTTGAATACCAATCAACCCCACCCCTCCATTAACCACTTCCATGCTGACAAAGAACAATCTGCTCTGGTTTCCGGGGCCTACGGGTTTGAATCCGTCCCCCAATACATTCTGATCGATACATTAGGTCGGTCCATTCTTTATAGAGGCACCTCATTTGTAAAATTGATGGAAAGCCTAGAACGAGTCAATTAAAATAGGGTCCATGGCAAATATCTTTTTCCTGATGTCCCATACCAGTCATCAGATTACCACTTTCCCCCTGGCCAAGAAACTATTGCGGCATTCTCATTCAGTTAGGTACTGTGGACCACCCGTAGGCCCGGACGGACATCAGCTTCAAAAACATGTTGTCTTGCAGGGGTTCGATTTTGTCCCACTGGACCCCTATTGCCAATATCAGGAATCACAACAATTGTCAATAGATCGCCAAGCTATCCGCTTTCAAAACTTTCTCCAGAACCTGAATGATGGGAACCTCTACCAAAACTTCATCCGGAATTACACACCAGATTTGATCATTCTAGATATTTTCTATCTAGCATTGGTCATTCCATTGACCCATCTAAAAGTGCCCGTATTACTGGCCAGTACTCAAATCGCCGGGGATAAAGATCAGGAAATTCCACCACTCGAGAGTGACTTGATTCCCGGGAGCAACGACATTTCAATTCATACCATCGAAGCGGCCTGGGATGTGATTCTCCAAAAAAGAAAAAAATTGGAGCCCTATTATAATTTCCTGAGAAAGATTGCTAAGAAGTATCAATTTGATTTTGACAGGTATTTTTATCGAGAGAGAAGTGTTATCCCCTTCGGTCTCCGCTTACCGGAACTGATATTTTGGGACGCTGATTTTGATTTTACGCGCACCGCAGCCGGTATGGAGAATAAATACTACCTGGGGAACCAGGTAGACTTAAGTCGAAAAGAAGACACCATA
>JANQRV010000176.1 GCA_028284395.1 Saprospiraceae bacterium | reverse complement strand
CGGCTACGACTCCACCTTCCGGCTGTAGCCTGACCACGGTTACAAACTCGTCGGAGAGGTCGTAACAACCTACCAGATCGGTCAGTGCATTGTTGCCTTCCATCAATCCGGTCAAACCATCTTCGTAGCTTAAGTGCCAGATCAAACAAGTACCGGGGCCAGCGCCGTTAAAGTCTACTGCTTCGGGAGTTGGTGGCAAACCAAGAATATTACCGTCTTCATCGGTCACCACCCATTGGGAGTTGGTGCCGCTGTTTCCTTCCAAGGTTACATTGGCAACCATATCGGCTACCTCGTCACCGACGCAGAACTCATAAGGACCGCCGGCTACGACTCCACCTTCGACATCACAATCCTCACAAGCACTTCCATCCATGACCCGAACTACGGTAACGAACTCATCGGATAGATCGTAGCATCCTACCAGATCGGTCAGTGCGTTATTACCTTCCATCAGCCCCATCAAGCCATCTTCATAGCTTAAGTGCCAGATCAGGCAAGTGCCTTCACCGGCACCGTCAAAGTCCACCGCTTCCGGAGAAGGGGGGAGCCCCAAAATTTTACCCGCTTCGTCGGTAACGACCCACTGAGAGTTGGCACCGCTATTGCCCTCAAGCATGACATTGGAGACTCTGTCTTCCATGTTGTCTCCCACACAGAATTCATACGGTCCACCACTGACCATACCACCTTCAACCATACAATCCACGGCGCAAAGCTCACCATCGGTTACCCGGTTGATGGTAATCGGATTAGATAAATCAAAACAATTTCTAAAGTGTTTGAGATGGCCTCCCATTTTCAGTCCGCGGAAAGTGGGAGCATAACTGAGGTGATACAACAGACAGACCCCTTCTCCTGCTCCTTCCAGATCAAATGGAGGTCCCGGAGGTAAGCCCAGTATATTGCCTTTGTCATCGGTGATGACCCAGGCAAAAGACATCCCTTCTTCTCCCATCAGTTCTACATTAAATGCATCCGAGACGCCATCGCCGGCACAAATGGTAATTTCAGTAGCACCATCAGTCGTGGTCAATTCCCCGCCATTGACACCATAACGGCTGACCCGTATGGGATTGGAAAGATCGTGGCAACCCCTTAGGCTGCGAATATTGCGTCCGATCTTAAATCTGGATAAGCGACCCTCAAAACTGATGTGATAAATAAAGCAAGTACCTGCTCCGGCACCTTCAAAATTGAAGGGGGGCGCATCCGGTATCGCCAAAATATCCCCATTGCGATCGGTAATTGCCCAGGCAGATTTACTGCCCTTCGTCTTTTCCAGCCAAGGTTGGACCACGTCCGGCATCCCATCACCGGCACAGGTCATAATCATTGTTTCTCCTCGTTCAGTAGTCAGATACCCTCCGTCGACATGACATTGGGCATGTAGATCGACCTGGTAACCTCCTATAAGAAGCAAAACCAGGCACAAGTGTGTAAATAAACTTTTTGTCATGGTGAGTTTAAGCTTTGGTTCGGATACAAAATTAGACCCTAAGTATCACCAAAGTTTCACGAGAGGATCACGGAAGATTAACAAAACTGTCCGAAACATTTGTTTACGACAAATAAAAAAAGTGTTATTTTTAATAAGCTGAAATACAGGTTTTTGTGATTTTGATCTTCCCAATGTATCTGGGAAACATTGATCGGCAAAAAAGGGTAATGTCAATCCAAAGACAGATTCCTCCCGGTTTTTAAAGGATAATTGAGGGTGAATTGCATATTTGGCAATTGATTTGTTAGAAATGGCAATGAATTTGTGATGAATTTGTGATTCTTTATTCGATTGAAAATAATAATATTGACGGTTTACACGGGTGAATGAACAAAACGGGCATTAAACATACCACCATAAGTTGGATCGTCCCCAGAAATGTCAACGGCATGAAAAAAGTACTCATCATCGAAGATGATTCGAACATCATTGACTTATTGGAAATACATTTGAAAGACCTCAATTGCGAGGTCACTAGAGCACTCGATGGAAAGCAGGGATTGTTACTGGCAGTGAGTAACGCATACGATCTCATTGTATTGGACATCATGCTTCCGGAAATGGATGGGTTGGAAGTCTGTCGAGAGATCAGAATGAATAAAGTGCATACGCCGATCCTGATGTTGACGGCGAAGTCGGAGGAAATCGACAAAGTACTTGGTCTGGAAACGGGGGCGGATGATTATTTAACGAAACCGTTTAGCCTGAGGGAATTTATTGCGAGAGTCAAAGTCATATTCAGACGTAATAACTATGGTAATCCGGTTGCCGGACAGGCCGATAGCAAAGTGCTCAAGTTTGACAATTTGAAGATTGAAGTAGAGAAGAAGAAGGTCTCGATCTCCGAAAAAAGGGTCAATGTATCTCCGAAGGAGTTTGAATTGTTGGTCTTGTTAGCGTCCAATCCCGGCAAAAGTTACGATCGTAAGCGGATCTTAAATTTAGTATGGGGATACGACTTCGAGGGCTATGAACATACTGTTAACTCCCATATTAACCGACTGAGAGGTAAAATTGAACCCGATATTAATCAACCCAAATACATCCTGACGACTTGGGGTGTAGGTTATCGATTTAGTGAAGAGTTTTAAAAGGAAGTTATGAACCGTAGAACCCCATTGTTACGACTTTATTCCAAGATATCCCTGATCTTCTTAGGGTTGCTTATTCTTGTTGGTATAGGCTATTTCATGATCACATCCTATACGGCGAAACGCTACATCAAAGAAATCAATCAACAACTTTATGGAGACATTGCACAGCATCTGGTGAAGGAGGCCAAACCCTTAGTAGATGGCAAACCCGACACGACGGCCACCCACAATATTATGCATTCAATGATGATGGTAAATCCTAGTGTGGAAGTCTACATCCTTGATCCGACCGGAGAGATCATCGATTACGTCGTTCCCTACAAAACTGTGAAAAGGAAAAGAGTTGACCTAAAGCCGGTCAATGACTTCATCGACAGCGAAGGGGACTCCTTTATTCTTGGTGATGACCCGAAAGACCCGGAAGGGAGCAATGTTTTCTCTGCGGCGCCCATTTACGAGGGAGATCAATTGTCGGGGTATGCTTATATCATTCTGGCGGGAGAGGAACAAGAAGCAGTCACTGCTACTATTCGAGGTAGTTACATGCTAAAAATGGGTTTTGGCATCTTTGTCATGACGCTACTCGGAGCACTCCTAGTAGGGTTGTTGGCCATGTGGTTCTTTACGGGGAGTTTGAGAAAAATCACGGAGGTGGTGCGTCGATTTAAGGAAGGGCGGTTGGATGCCAGGGTGGCCGAGGCCGATAAGGGCGACCTCGTAATTCTCGCCGATACGTTCAATGAAATGGCTGATAAGATTGTGGAAAATATTGATCAGTTGAAATCCATTGACAAACTCAAACAGGAACTCATTGCCAATGTGTCTCATGATCTTCGCACGCCCCTGGCGATTATGCGGGGCTACATCGAAACCCTTTTGATGAAAAAAGACGACCTGAAACGGGAAGAAAAAGACAAATACCTGAAGACGATACTGGACAGCTCCTCTAAATTGGGCGACCTGGTTAGTCAGCTTTTTGAATACTCGAAATTGGAAGCCAATCAAATCGAGATTCAAAAAGAGCCATTTTTTATTTCCGACTTGGTCAACGACATGATGGCCAAGTATCAGATTTTGGCAAAGGAAAAGAACATTCAATTAGAAGTAGATGTACCGGAAAATCTTCCCTTGGTTTTTGCCGATATTGCCCTGGTGGAGCGGGCCATTCAAAATCTGATCGACAATGCCATCAAGTTTACGCCCAATAACGGCGCCATTAACATCAAATTAGCGGCTTTGGAGAACGATGTTGAAATCAGCATTGCCGACAATGGTCCCGGCATCCCACTCAAGGAACAATCCTACATATTTGAGCGTTATCGGAAGGCCGACAGCACTGGAGTGAAAGGTAATAAGGGGGCTGGCCTGGGACTGGCCATTGTGAAAAAGATACTCGAATTTCACAACTCTTCTATCCAGGTCCGTAGTCAGCCGGACCAAGGGGCCATGTTCTGGTTTTCTCTCCCAGTACACCAGGGAGACCTGGTACAAGCCTAAGACTGCCCCTGCTTACCTGAACTATTTGGGTGGTAAAGTCATGACGTACTCATAGCTTTCATCAAGGTAGGCCGCAACCTTGTCCAAGTCTTCTAATAGTCCATCCGGGATTAAAATGTATCCTTTCATCACTGCACCGTATGATTTGTAAAGCGTAGTGTCTAATTCTGTCATATACCGCTGCTGGACATCCTTGGAAAACCGAATTCCAATTTCACCGGCTTTATTCAGTAAGGAAAACATGTAGCCATTGGCGGAAGTATAAGGCATCGTTTTGCCCTTTCTTTCGAATCTATCGCATTTGGCAATCAGTGCATCGTAGATTTTTAACTTCTCTTCCCACATGAATTATTGTTTTTCCGCAAATTCTTTAAATTGATTCATCCATTTATCACCTTGTCGTTGATACATTCCCGGAAACAAAATTGCCATCAATTTTGGTAAGATCCAATTGATCCGGGTATATTCGAATTCATAATCGTATCGCGTTTTGTTGTCGCCAATGGCGGTAAAGGTACACCTCATATCATTGTCCATGTGTTCGTGATGATAGCGCGCTTCAAAATAGTCGGGGAGTCGATTGGCAACGACTGTTTCTGTCAACACCATTTTTCGTTTCCCCGCTGCATAGTGTAAATTCGATACGGCACCCGCTTTTCCGGCAGTGCCTTTGACCAGGACTTTTTTTACAAATCCGTCCTGGTACTCCTTAAGGTGGTTGGGGTCCGCGAAAAGTTGTGTCACTTTCTCTCTGGACTGATTAATTTCTACAGAGCCTTTGAATTTCATAGTTGAAAGTTTTAGGCATAATTAGGCAAATCGATTCGGAAGGAGGTTACGGAACGGTTCTGTTACCTAGATTTTGGCTGCGGAGGCCGTTTTTAACATTTTAAAGTATTCCGATGGAGACTTGCCCGTCGACGATTTAAAGGCGCGATAAAAAGAGACCTTGTTGTTGAACCCTGAACTATAGGCGATGTCGATGAGGCGAACATCGTTATTTTTTGCCTGTTCCATCAATCGTTTGGCTTCCTCGACGCGATAAGTCGTTACCAGGTTTTTGAACGTGCAACCAAACTTCTGATTGATTAATTCTGAGATGTAGGCGGGAGGAAGTTCAATTGATTTCGAAAAATCTTTCAGATTGATCGTTTCCTCCAGGAATACCCGGTCGACTTCAAATTTCTCCCGGATCTGTTGTTCGTCCCGATTTCGTTTTCCAAGATTACTGAGGTCAGGAGTTGCCCGTGCTCTAAAGATATCCGATGCGGCAATGAATTTGTAGGCGATGGCCTGGATGATGAAGGTCATCAATAACATGCTGATGGAATTGAAGAGCGGAATCTCCAGCCAACCTGTCGGTTGTAGTACGAAGTGAAGTAGATGGATCAGAAGAAAGCCGATGTACAGCTGTAATACTTGGAGATAGGCATTGACCAGGGCATTGTTTTTGACCTGTTGGCGAAAACGCTGTAATCGTTTAATGGCTGCTCCAATATAAAGGCCAATATTTACAAAAAAGGACAAATACAAGTAAAACTCAAAGCTGGTATACCCGGGTACGTAGGCCATAAACTCCCGCACCTGTTCAACCTTTTGCGGTCCGGATAGCAAGTAAAATGGGATGTTGATTGCAAAAAAGATCACAAATAGGATGAGGTGCAGGGCATGAATTCTTCGCAAGCGAAAATGCTGGTTGACCAGCCCTAATGCAGTAAAAAACAACAGGGGAGCCTTGATAAAACTGAGCGGATAGCTAATTCCCAAAATATGGGGGAACCCATCGATGAAGTTGCTTTCAACCAAAAGGCGTTCGACCAAGGTGGTTCCTTCAATGATCAAAAACCACAGAAAGAAGTGCTGCGGGAGCTGCTTCGGCCTTTGGCTGATCATGATACCGGAAATGAAAAAGGCCTGACAAGCACCAAAGGCTATCAATAGATTCAATAATAGGGGCGAATCAGCCATTATAATAATTTAGGGAGGGTTTCTTGTAAACTATTGTTTTGCGTAAAAACCACAATTTTACCAATCGATGCCAGTTTTTCAATTTTTCCGGCATGTTTATCCTCTTCGCCGATTCCAGTATGTCTTAAACCCAGAAAAACGATGTCGGCATGACTACTTTCCCGTTTCAAAATGATGGGGAAAGAATCTTCGTATTGGACGATCGTTTGCACTCTTGCGTCAATCCTGGCTTCGGCCAGTGATCGTTTGATGGCGGCTGCTCTAGCCGATTGCTCTTCCGGAGCCCCGACCACTGCCCGGATATTGATGTTGGCCTTGCTCCAGGGCCTATTGAGCTTAAGCATATAAGCTAGAATGAGCATTAGATCCCCATTGGTTGCTTGTCCGCCCCACCAAATATCGATGTTTTCGTGGTGTTGTTCCTGCCAGTTGCTCCCTTCGTTGAATTTGATGAGCAAAATGTTTTTACCGGCGATGGAAAGATCTCTAATTACTTTCAGCTGATGAGCATTTTCCGTCACGCTTCTGGATAGACCAAAAATGACAGTATTGGTCTTTAGGCCCGCTACGCCATGGCCACGCGCATAATCCAAAATTCCGGAATGGAGCGAACGGATGACATTGACTTCACAAAATGCAGCTACTCCATATGGTTTCAGGTCCCGCTGCATCTGCTCTTCGATCAATTTTCGTTGCGCAACCTCTACCTGGTTTTCTACGGAAATGAGTTTGGAAATGGTCAGCACACCTCGGTTTTGTCCAAAAGCTGCTGCCAATTTTACCAGTTCGATCCGATCGGATATGTCTTTTGCAAATAACAAGATCATAGGTCGCCAATTACGGGTGCTCACCTGACGACTGCGCATGCGCAATAAAGCAAAGCGCGCGACTTTGACCCAAAAACCGGCGTTAACGTCTCCCCAACTCTGTTCCAGAGCCTTCTTCTTGAAATAGAGGTAACATCCTAATTCCAGGCCTACCGCCAATAATAAGGCAGTGGGACTGATCAAATACATAACAAATAGAGAACCAACAGCACCTGCCATAGAGACGTACCAGGGGATGTCTATCTTGGGCCTGTAAGAAGGCTCTGCTACCAGTTTTTCAATGGCCGCCACTAAGTTGATGACCACGTATAAGGTTAGAAAAAGTACCGTTACAAACTTCGCAACGGTATTTAATTCGCCCAATGCTACGGCCGCCAGTGAAATGGCTCCCGTCACCCAGGTTGCCACCGTTGGTTGGCCCGTCTTCGATAGTTTTGACAAGAATTTTGGCGCCAATCCATCCATAGATAGCGATTGCAGTACCCTGGGGCCGCTCAGCATGCTGCCTACGGCCGAAGAAAAAATAGCCCCCCACGCCGCCGGATAGATGATCAAACCACCAAATAGGGCTACTTTGGTCCAGGTTTGGATGCCAAATTCGGGGTCCGCCATTTGGTCATAAGTCAGCAATGCCGTAATCGAAAGGAGAATGGGAATTATCAGATAAATTACGGTTCCGGTCAACACTGACGCAATGGTGCCCTGTGGTATGGATCGTCCCGGGTCTTTTAAGTCACCACTCATCGCTATGCCCGCCAGGAAGCCCGTAACCCCGGGAAAAAAGACCGCAAAAATTACCCAGAAGCCTCCCGGTTCCGTTCGGTAGGTCGGGCCCCATTCCGGAGCTTGCAATCCGTTGGTCAGTACGCCAATGATCAACGCTAAGATACTGAGGCCAACCAGGATCAACATCGGGATTTGTAGCCGCAGCATCATAGCTGCGCTTTTCCCGGCCATAAAGGTGATCAATAGAATCAGCAGCGCGGTCAAAAGCGGGACCG
>JANQRV010000166.1 GCA_028284395.1 Saprospiraceae bacterium | reverse complement strand
TTGCAGCCAGGCTTATAGAGATGCTAAGCAAAGCGGTCCTCGGAGGTGTTTATGAGTTGGGATCATGAGAAACCTCCGAGGAAACTTGTACCTGTTTTTTCTTTATATGCTTTTTCTTTAAGACTTCTTATTAGTGAATACCTCGGAGGAGGTCGTGACTTTTCCTCAATCGATCTGGCCGGTTGTCGCTACCCCTTTAAAACAAGCGCTCCGGAAACACGATCAACTGAATAAAGTTAAATTCAATATTGCTGAAATTAATCTGCTTATTGCCGGCTACATCCAGCTTCAGACTGGGGAAGTACCGCAAATTGGTACGCAACAAAAAAGTTTGCAGGCGGTTGGGCCGAATGTCCCATCCAAAAGCGATGCCGAAGGCTATTTTTTGGTCTTGAAATTCTTTGAGTGCTTCTTGTTCGAAGCGTTCGCGAAATCTCAGATTTTCGTAGGAAATGGCTGGCCCGATGAAGGGGGCAAATCCGTGATAGTCCAGTACGTATTTGGTAGCTTCCAGGCTGATTGATCGGCGTTTTAGGGATTGACGCACGCCGTAGGTGGTGCCGCCGCCATTGTAGCTGCGATAATTCAAGGCCAGGTTGATGTCCGGTTGATGCAGATAATAACCCAGGGAGAAATCGGGCATCAGGGAGATACCGTAACCGGGCAGAAAGGGGCGTTCGGATTGGTTATAGCTCGAGTTGCCCAGCCACCAGGCCGACGACATGCCGGCGCCGATAAAGAAGTTATTGAGTTGGCCTTTGGCTGCTAAGTGATCGGTAATCCGTGCGGTTTCTCCTGATTCCCAGCCTTTCTCGGCGCTGAGAGTGGTTTCTAGCATATAACGAAGAGAAAAATAGAGATAGAGGGGTGGGGTTTGGATAGTTGCTTCACGAGATCGTGAGATAAAGTAATCGATGGAGTTGCTGTAATTATAGTTGAGGCCTAATTCCAGCAGGAAGTTTTGGTGGTTGTAGGTAAAGCCGGATAGCAAGGGAAAACCCAGGTGCAGTTTTTCCGGGCCTGTACCTTCTCCAATTAGGTTATCTTGTTGATAGAAAAATGGAGCGATGGAAAACCCTACAAAGGGCCTGAGCCGATGGTGCTCGATCCGCCATGGATAGTACTTGAAGATGGTTTCTACACCGCTGGTGAAAAATATGTCCTGGTTGTTGGATTCAAAGCTGGGGCCGGCAATCGGGATGGCGATGTAGAAATCGGCGTGCCCCCAGAAGTGGGTTCCTCCGATGAGGAATCTTGGCTTCTGGATGGACCCCAGATCCAGACTTTCCAAGTTGCCGGAGGCATTTAGAAAAGTTGTCTTGCCGCCAAGACTGGTTTGATAGTCCAGGCCCAGACTCAGTTGGGCAAAACGATGTCTGCTTTGCTTTTCCGTGTAAACTTGGGCCGATAGAGGAGCAAAGTGAAAGAGAAGCATGATCAATGCGGCGCCCCCGACTTTTACGTCTTTTCGACGGGTTTTCCGGGTCCAAAATGCAATGTAAATAGAGCCTAATAGGGTTGGCAGCAACCAGTTGAGATAATAATGGAAAATTTCGTTGACCACCAGGAAAGCGGAAACGGAAGCGATGTAAGCTCCTGACATTTTACTGATATGCAGCCGGAGCCACGCTTCGCGCAATTTTTTCGGGTCCCGATAAAGCGACAGATCCCGCATGACAAATACGATGCTGATCCCACCAAATACGGTTAAGACCACATCGACTTGCCCCTGGTATAAGAGAGGGATCAAAATCATGCCGACGGCACAGGTGAGCATCGTCAGACTCGTGATCCGGTCAAATTTAGGGACAAAATCCGGCTGTCGATAGCGCAAAGCACGATAGCCTCCCAACAAAAAATAGGTGGTAAAGACACCGATTGAAAACAGGAAAGGGTTATAGTGACCCGGAAGGAAGGTGATCAATAAGGCCAGTAAAGCCGAAGACAACATACTGAAGTGGAATACCTTGCCGGATCTTTTATGTGCCAGCCTTCCTTTCTTGGTAATGATGGCAATCGTTCCGCTGAGCAATGCGATCCCTCCGAGCCCCGCATGTAATAAAATCAAAACCTGGTCCATCTTTTTCATCGTTTGGTGATGCTGCAAAGAAGCTGCATTTGTCTGGGGGAATCAAGCCTTGGTGATACTCGACAATGAGACGGGGATGAAATGCAAAGTGCAGGGGTGAAATGCAAGTTATGGGGACGAAATGCAAAGGGCTAATTGTCTGAATTCCTTTACTTTACTCCGGGAAACAGGAATGTCTTTGATGTCCTGTATGAGTTCCAGGCGTAAGCCTTGAGCATTGCCGGTTACCTGGCGGACGTAGTGAAGATTGACCAGAAAAGCGCGGTGACTTTTGAAGAGGTTTTCCACGTCCATCAACTGGTCCTGCATGTTCTTAAGCGTACTCCTCAGTTCTTTCCTCTTCTTTCGGCCGTTGTCGAGAAAGTGAATATGAACGTAATTGCCGATGGACTCGATGAACAAAAGGGTGCTGGGATCTAGGGAAAAGCGATCGTTGTAGTCGCCTTCCAAAATGATGGTCCGGTTACTGGTTTTCAAGGCAGCTTCATGGTGGATATTGGTGTTAATGGCTTGAGCTGCCGCTAGGTATTTTCGGTTCAATTGATGTTGCTTCAAGAAGGTGAGGATGGTCACCGGAAAAACACCAACGGCCAGTGTGTAGAAAATGAACGAGAGTAAGCCGTGGCCAAACGCGGAATCCCAGTCAAATACGTACTGCGTATAGAGAAAATTGAGTACGGCAATCGCCAGGATCAGGAGGAGGACGGTGATGATTTCTTTTCCAATGGTCCACTGCCGTTCATCCAATCTCGGCATGAGTAGGTAGTGGTAGACAAAGAGGATAAAGCTGGTGATCAAACCATATCCGCTAATCTTTAAATAACGATATTCCAGGCCCGGAGCCGAGAGCTGAAAAGGTTGGAAAACCATCAGGAACAAAGCGACGAAAAAGCCAAAACCAATGGTCAACCAGGCTTTTGTTTCGGGAGCATTGGAAAGAGGATATTTCTGTTTGAATACCATGGTCTAAAAATAGGCAACTTCAAATTATTGTCGGAACAAATCGCGTATCTTCCTCAAAAATTCCACATGAAATACCTCCTGACACTTTTGATATCCTTCACCATCCCCCTACCTTGTGTTTTCTCACAAACCAATCTTATGCAACCCAAGGTAATCGTGATTACAACGGGCGGCACGATCGCCAGTCGATCGGGCATGCCGGTGATCGAGGGCCCAGCACTGGTACAAGCGGTACCGGAGCTAAAAATTTATGCAGACATCGAAGTCATCGAGTTCAGTCGTATCGGTTCTTCCAAAATGACACCCGATCACTGGCTTCGATTGGCAAAGCGGATCAATGAATTGCTTTCTGAAGACCCTGCCATAACGGGTATTGTCATCACTCATGGTACGGATACCATGGTGGAGACCGGGTTCTTTCTACACCTTACGGTCCGGTCCGACAGACCCGTCATCCTGGTAGGAGCCATGCGATCGGCCAACGAGATCTCGGCCGACGGCCCCGCCAATTTACGGAATGCCGTACGCGTAGCCGTCAACCCACAGGCCGTTGGAAAAGGAGTGCTGTTAGTGTTGAACGAGGACATTGCCAGTGCGCGCGATGTTACAAAAATGGATAATCGACGAGTAGAAACCTTCCGGTCTCCCCAATTGGGGTTTCTAGGAGTGGTAGATCCCGACACGGTCGCTTTCTACCGAACTTCCACCCGACCGCATACCTTACAAGCGGAATTTGATGTCACTCAAATTGATACGCTGCCGCAAATTGAAATGGTAATGGACTATACTGGCTTTGATGAACACATCATCGACTATTTTGCGTCCCGCGACATTGACGGATTGGTCTTTCGGTCTTTTGCCGGAGGACGTACCAGCGGAGGGGGATTGACGGGCGTTCGAAAAGCAGCTCGCGCAGGAATTCCAGTTGTCATCGCTTCCGGTGTCCCAATAGGTCGTATCATCGGCCGGCCGGTGAAGCAGTCAGGCTTGATCTATTCCAATAACTTCCCACCGGAGAAGGCGCGAATTTTATTGGCCCTGGGATTGTTGGTCACTCGGGATGCTTTGGAGTTGCAGGCGATTTTTGATCGGTATTGAATTGTTTTTTGGTTTGATGTGTTTGAATTGAATTGTTCGAAAGGTTTGAATTGTTCGAGCTGTTCGGGGTTCGAGTTGTTGTCTGACCATTCGAACAACTCGAACTTCGAACAACTCAAACATTCAAAGTTTTACACCGAAAGAAACCCCTCATAATCCCGAATCATCACACATTCCTTCGTGAAATCCAACAAACCCCGTCCCCGCCAATCATTGAGGATGGAACTCATCGTCTGGGCCGTTGCGCGCACCATACTTCCCATTTCTTTGAGGGACAAATTGTGCCGGATGACAATTTCCTGGTCGGAGGCAACCTGCGTATTGCTTTTGATGAAGGAAAGGAGGAGTTGTTTCAGACGCATGCGCGTGGAGGATAGGTTTAACGCCACACAGCGATCTTCCACCTGACGCAACCGGTGGAAAATGGCATCGAGAAAATATTGAGAAAAAACACTGTTTTCCTCCAGGATGGATTGGAAAGCAGGTACATCGATTTGAAGAAAGGTGGCGGTGGCGCTTCGCACAATGGCCCGGTCTTGCTTATTGATTTTAGACCAAAGGTTCTTTTCGCCAAAGACCTCTCCGGGTTGAACGATGTATTTGACTAGTTTTTGAGCAACTTCTGATTCATTGGCTTTTTCTATAAATACCAATCCATCTAGTAATAGAAAGATTTTATCTGCTGGATTACCTTCCTTAAAGATGAACTCTCCCTTGACAGCTTCGCGCTTTAAAGAGTGACGAGACAGCAGTTTTTTCTGTTGCGGACTGAGCATAGCAATGGCTGTCCAATTTGGAGCATTGGTCGCAATCATAGTGGCTGATTATTACTTAATTATTTACTACTAGTATTTTCTTTGTGATTATGCCTTGTGGGCTTTGTACCTTAAAAAAATATATGCCGGGTGGTAGCTTGGGCATTTGCATGCTTAGCCTTTGGTGCCCATTGAAAGTATTGAGATTCTTGTTTAAAATTGGTTTTCCATTTATATCGTACAAAGTCCATATCTGTTCGGTAGCCGGACCATCCTGTTCCAGGTATAGTTCCTGGCCGCTTCTGGCCGGATTGGGATAAACCTGAATTAATGGTGGTGCGATCGGATTGACTTCGTCGAGTCCCGTTACTTGACTCGCGGAATCACGAAATACTCTGATGGTAAGTGTATCGCCGATCACGTCTAGCGTATTCAAACTTTTGTCGACTAACTTTAGACTGTCAATCCCCACTGGGAATACTCTTTCCGGACTTTGCAGAAAGACTAGATTCTCTTCTACGACGATTGCCAAATTTAATATTGGACCACTACCACTTTGCTCATCGCCGTCGATCCTCGTCATGGCAAAATCAATCTCATCGGCTCCGGAAGCGAAGGTCTCCTGCAGCACTTCATTATCTCCAACCCAGGTATTGTCTGCAAGTCCTATCGATATGATCTGACTGGACAGTGAGTCGGGGATACTTAGTTTGAAGCGCAGCCCGTAATACTGTTCAACGGGTATCGAAAGATCTCCCAGAGAAATGGGAATATTGATCGTTCGACCGGCGGTGACGCTGATCGTATCTCGCCGCTGATCGGCCATAAAGATCGCCGGTGAAAACCCTGGCCGACCTACGGATAAGGACTCGGCGACCGCATTATCCCGAAATCGATTAAAATTATCGAGAATGACCATGCCATCCATGGCGTCGACCCTTCCATCACCATTGCAATCTGCATAAGCATGGTCGTGACCTTCCGGGAAGTTGCCTTCCCATGATCCGGGTGCATTGTGAGCGGCCCAAACTGTGGATACCTCCGAACGCTCTGGCCCCGAATTTCCAAAGGCAGACCCTAAGTACAACCAATCAATTCCATCTACAATACCATTATCACTGACATCTCCGGGCCAAATCTGCCCATGAACACCTGTAAAAGACAAAAATGAAAGAACGAAAATGCTTATTCGATAGCTAATGTTCATTGCTCGCTATTCTGAATTTGATACTAAATTATTCCTCTTCTGAGGATTTTGCAATTACAATTTCGGCTAAAAATCGGCAAAAATGCATGATTTTTTTGTTAAAATGTTACGATCACTTTTGAGTTACTTCTCAAGACCAGTCCGGAAGTATTGTCATTGTTGGCCTTTGGTAGACAACCATTTTCCATGATCACTGTTACTACCCAAAGTGCGGAAAGAAAAAAATGAGCAAGAATCGGGAAAAAAATGGTTAAATTATGGAGAAAAGTAAATTGATTACAGCCCTTTCGACCTTCACAAAGGCAGAGTTATCGAAGTTTAAGAACTTTGTTCAATCTCCTTATTTCAATAAAAACGACGAAGTCACCACTCTCTTTGAGTATCTCAGAAAGTATGCGCCGCACTTTCCGGTGAAGAAGATCAAGAAGGAGGCCGTTTATCGGAAACTGTATCCGGGAAAGCCTTTTGACCGGGGGCATTTGAATCACTTGATGAATTACTTGCTGCGTCTGGTGGAACAGTTCATCGCGCTCGAAAAATTTTATGAAGAGCCGGTGAAAGAGGAATTGGAATTGATGGCCAGCTGTATTGATCGCAAATTGGACAAACATTATGCGAGATACGAAAAACGAGCGCAAGGCCTGCTACAGCATCAAAAGGAAAGGGATGTGGCCTTCTACAATTCGGAATGGAAGATGGCGGAGTTGTCGGCTGCTTTTTTTCACAATCAATCCTCCCGAACGCACGACCACCAGGTACAACTGCTGGCCGACCGGCTGGACGTCTTTTACCTCGTGAGTAAGTTGAAGTACAGCTGCACGATGTTGGACCGAAAAAACTCCGTTAAACTGAGCTATGAAATCAATTTGATTGGGGTATTGGATGAATTGATCCTTCGCACCGAATTCATGGATGTGCCGGCCGTTAAGGTATATTTCTACTTGTATGCGATGCTCAAAGAGGAAGAAAACGATGGCCATTATCAGACCTTTAAAAATCAACTGGAACGCCATCAATCTGATTTCAGTAAGGAGGACATCAAAGAACTATACTACTGGACCATTAATTACTGTATTCGAAAAATCCGGAGTGGAAACCGGCTTTTCATCGAAGAGTTACTTCACCTATATCTAAACGGCATCGAGGAAGCCATTCTTTTGGAAAATGGTGAGCTTTCCCCCTGGACTTTCAAAAACATCGTCAAACTAGGCCTCGGTACCAAGCGCTATGGCTGGACCGAAAACTTTGTGAAGGCCTACATCGACAAACTGCCTTATTCCTTCCGCGAAGATGCACTGCACTACAATTTGGCAAATTTGCATTTCATAAAGGGCGCCTATGGAGCGGCCATTGCTCACCTCAATCAGGTAGAGTTCAAGGACCCGTATTACTTATTGGATTCCAGGGTATTGTTGTTAAAGGTGTATTACGAAGAAGATGAAATAGAAGTGATGTTGGCCCTGGCACAGTCCTTCCGGGTTTTCCTAAAGCGGAACAAAGTGTTTACCAATAGCGTCAAAAACGTCTACCTTAACTTCATCAAGATTTTAGTAAAATTGGATCGGTTGTACAAGGAGAGGAATGTGGAAGAACTGATAGAGACGATTGAGCAAATGCCTTCTTTGACCGACCGGGAGTGGTTGTTGAACAAGGCCAAGGCGCACCGAAAAAAAATGCCGGCCTCACATCAAACGCTCGTCTCCTGATGTGATTGGCCGGCATCAAAACCAGTAGTAATCTTCAGATTCTATAATACTGTGACACAGCATCACAGCATCACAGCATCACGGTCTTTGCTTCACAAATTTTCTAATCTTCTTTTCTTCACCGTCGTAGGAAACTCGTAGTAGGAAGAGTCCTGGTGGCACTTCAGAAACATCTACTTTAATGCTTCCGTTACCTCCCGCTGCTTCTACATCTTTGACAATGTTTCCACTGGGATCAACCACCTCGATTTGGATGCGATTGACGTCAGCGGCATCAGAAAAGTTAAGTTGTACTTCTTCGTTTGCTGGGTTAGGGCCCACGCTCAGTCCATTGAAGCCCAAGCCGCATTCAACAACGTTGAAAGACAGACCTACGACATCTAAGGCACCGCACAGGTCGCCACCGCCTTCCGTCAACAATCCATAGACATCAAAACCAGTAGTGACACCTAATTCGACAACTCCCAGATCTAAGGCAGTGGTATCGTAGACGAATGTGTGAATGGTATACAAACCGGGCTCATTGACTCTGAATCTGGCGCGATTGTTCACATCGACAATGACAAGATCTTCTCCTCTGGTCAGTACAGATGTGACAATGAAGTCGTTATTGGGTATGGATGGCAATTGTAGGTATTTTCCTTCTATGATCGCCTCGCCATTGGTAATGCACTCTTGTTTGCGCTTGATTAGGCGACCTACATCTGCCGTACAGGCATCATTGCAATTACCCAAGAAGAAAGGTGCTCCCACTACATCCAACGCTGCACAGATATCTCCTCCTCCTTGTTTGAGCAAACCATTGACGTCAAAGCCAGTAGTTGTGCCCGGTACCACAATGCTCAGATCTAGCGTCGAAGGATCGTAAATCAAAGTGTGGATGGTAAACCTACCGCCGGCGTTTACTTCAAAAGTAGGATCGGCATTCACCTGTTCGATCACCAAATCAGTGCCGGAAGTCAGTACGTAAAGGCGTTCAAAGCCTTCCGGAATAGTTGGGCGGAAGTTGTGACGAGCGGCCAACGTAGCTGCACCGTCCCGCAGACAGTCTTCACTATCGATCAATAGAGTACCGGCATCAGCGTCGCAAATGTCTTCGCAACGGAATTCAATATTGAAGGAAGCACCCGCAACATCCAGAGCAGCGCAGATCTCACCGTCTCCCTGAATCAGTAATCCATTTACATCGAAGCCAGTGGTTACGCCCAGTTCGACAATGCCCAAGTCCAAGGTAGTCGGATCGTATACGAGGGTGTGTATGGTATAAGTACCTAATTCGGTTACATCAAAAGTAGGTTCTGTGTTTACATTCGTGATGACAAGGCCATCGCCGCTCGTTAAGACATAGATTACTTCGTATCCGTCGGGTACGTTCGTGTCATCGACGCGATCAGCAGCCAAAGTAGCAGTGCCATTATCCAGGCATGGCTTATCGGCAGGACTCAACGTACCGGCGTCTGCCGTACAACCGTTTTCACAATCGTAGATGTAGAAAGGTGCTCCGGCAACATCCAATTCGGCACAGATGTCACCACCACCTTGTTGCAGTAGTCCGAAGACATCAAAACCAGTGGTAACTCCGGGTTCTACGATGCCAAGGTCAAGTGTAGATGGATCGTATACTAAAGTATGAATGGTGTACAAACCTTCCGATTGAACTTTGAATCTGGGTAGGCTATTAACACCTTCAATGATCAGTCCGTTGCCGGAGGTCAGCACGTAAATAACCTCAAACCCTTCAGGAACGATCGGGTCAATGGTTGATTTTGCCACCAATAGTGCTTCACCGTGTTCAAGACAAGGGTCGTTTTTGGCCGTCAATGCTCCCGAACCGGCCTGGCAGGCACAATCTTCCAAATCAAAGGCAGCTCCGGCTACATCCAGTGCAGCGCAAATATCACCACCACCTTGCTGTAACAGTCCATTGACATCGACACCGGTTGTTACGCCCAGTTCAACGATGCCAAGATCCAAGGTATTCGGATTGTATACCAACGTATGAATCGTGAAAATGCCTCCTTCGGTAACTTCGAATGATGGCGTGGCGCTTACATTCTGGATTACCAGGTCCGCACCTTGGGTCAATACATAAATCAGTTCATAACCATTGGGCACGTTTGGTGCTTCGTCAATGGAAGCTTCAATCGTAGCCATACCACCTTTTAAGCAGATATCTGCTGCTGGTGTTAGTGTACCGGCCGTGGCTTCACAAGGACATTCGGTCAGGTCAAAAGCCGCGCCTGGCACGTCCAGTGCGGCACAAATATCGCCGCCACCTTGCTCTAGCAGTCCGTTGACATCAACACCGGTTGTTACACCCACCTCGACGATGCCGAGATCCAAAGTGTTGGGATCGTAAATCAAAGTATGAATGGTGAAGATACCTCCTTCTGCTACTTCGAATGAAGGGGTTGCACTCACATTCTGAATGACAAGCTCGGCACCTTGAGTTAATACGTAAATGCGTTCGAAGCCTGCGGGAATGTTAGGCTCTTCATTAACGGTTGCTTCAATAGTTGCTACACCTCCTTCCAGGCAAGCACCGTCAACCGGAGTTAAGGTGCCAGCTGTTGCTTCACAGACACATTCTGCTAAATCAAAGGATGCTCCCGGTACGTCCAATGCGGCACAAATATTGCCACCACCTTGTTCGAGTAATCCGTTGACATCAACCCCGGTAGTAACGCCCAATTCGACGATGCCAAGATCGAGAGTGTTAGGATCGTATACCAAAGTATGG
>JANQRV010000132.1 GCA_028284395.1 Saprospiraceae bacterium | reverse complement strand
GATCAGTACCACCCTGCGAACCAGGTTGGGATGTTCGATGGCCATGACCTGAGCCGTAAAGCCCGCCATGGACCAGCCGCAAATGTCCACTCTCTGGTAACCCAATGCTTTTACAAATTCGGCCGCGTCATCCGCCGCGCCTTTGATCGTATTCGGTACCTTTCCGGTAGAAGAAGCTACGCCCGCATTGTTAAAGACGATGACCGTTCGATTTTTTCCCAATGCATTGATGAAGGCGGGATCCCAATCATCCATGTTGGCACGGAAACGAGTCATCATCAGCAGCGGCACCCCGGTTTTCTTACCGACGATTCGGTAGGCGTATTTTGTATTCCCGGACTGCACAAACTCAGTTTTGGCATTTTGTGCTTTGGCGGCCGTCTCATCTTCTATATTGGTATTGGCATTCAAGAAATCGGAGGCGAATAAAACGATGATAAGTGCAAAGACCGTCCCTAAAGCAGTAATCAACAGATGTTTCCTTTTCATTACTGGATTTGATTAAATGAAATGGCATTATTGCCTTTTCAAAGATCGATGATCCGCTGATGGCCAATTTTCTCAAAATTGCCGGCCTGTCGTTTTTTTGCTGAAAATGCCGTTACAATTTTTGCCGCAAAAAAATGATAAAACCGCAAAATTAGCACAACACGGTACCAACGATTGTTTGAACTTCCAACCAAACTTTTGCACTCATTCCAGCTTATGATGTCATTTCACCACCCGTCTTCAATGCCAAACCTTCCGTTTAGGACATTGATTGTAATTTTCCTGGTCTTCCTATTTTCCGGCCTAAAAGGAGCAACTCCATCACAGGAATTTTCAGAACAGATCGACAGTATCCAACGGCTGCTTCCTACCTCTCCCGATTCCATTCGCATCCTTCATTTAAAATCATTGGCCAGGCTATTTTTCGAAATGCAAGACTCCGTCCAGATGCAACTTCACCTACAAAAACTCCATACCTTGGCATCGGAAATGAGGTCGGACCGAGCGATGGCCGACGCCTTGCACAGTTTTTCCGACATATACCTGGACCTGGGGCGGTTTGAGGAAGCGCTCGTTTGTGCCGCGCGCATGTTGAAACACGCTCAGAAAAGCAGGTATCCAAAACGAATTTCCCAAGCCTATAACCATATGGGATTGGCCCACCGGTATTTGGGTAATTTTTCAACAGCCAGAAGCCATTATTTAGATGCTGCCAAAGTCAACGAACAATTTGGGCTATCCTTCGATGAAGGGTTGGGTTATAACAATATCGCCAGGCTCAGCACCGACCTGGGCATGTATGAAGAAGCCTTTGTCTATTTCGAAAAGCTGGATCAAATCGTGGCGGGGATGGAGGATGAATTTCAGAAGCGCTGGCTACGTGTTTTATCCCTATACGGCAGGGCTTTGGTCCATCTTTTAAAGAAGGAATTCGACGAAGCCATCTATATT
This sequence comes from Saprospiraceae bacterium, assembly GCA_028284395.1. Taxonomy (GTDB): domain Bacteria; phylum Bacteroidota; class Bacteroidia; order Chitinophagales; family Saprospiraceae; genus JANQRV01. The sequence continues at coordinate 38,271 of JANQRV010000132.1, read as the reverse complement.
TATCAGACGGCCATCGATTTAATCGCGGAATTTGACAATCCGGTCATGGAGTTCACCAGGATTCAGTCGTTATCACGTATGGCCAGATGTCACTTTGAGCTGGGTAACAGAGAAGCAGCGGAGGGGCTTCTATGGAAGGTTCTCGAAGAAGAAAGCTTTCCCTGGAAGAATATCATCATTGCGGAGGCCAAAGGCTGCCTGGCCGAAATCCATCTACAAAATGGCAATCAGACACTTGCCGAACAGCTAGGTATGGAAGCGAAACAATTAGCCGAAGAAATCGACTTCAAAGAAGTCATAGTCAGCAGCCATGAAGTGCTAACTGCCATTTATACCGACCAAGGCGCATACGAGCAAGCCCTGCAGGCCCAGCAGGTCGCCATGGAATACAAAGATCTTTTATTCAATGAGGAAAAGCTCAAGGCCTTTGCCGGCCTGGAGACAAAATTCAAAATCCGGCAAAAGGAGCAGACGATCACTAATTTGCGGCAAAAAAATCAAATTCAGCAATTGTGGTTGTGGATTATTCTCACCGGCACCGCCATCACCATGGTGATGACTTTTCTACTTTGGAGACTTTCCAGGATCAGAAAAACGAAGAATCACGAGATTGAAAGTCAGCGGAAAATCATCGAAAAAACACTGTGGGAAAAAGAACAATTACTAAAAGATAAGGATCAATTGCTGGATGAAAAAGATCTATTAATGAGTGAGATCCACCATCGTGTAAAGAACAACCTGCTGATCCTCGAGACGCTTTTGAAGTCACAATCGTCCAAGGTAAAAGATCACGAGGCGATTACCCTGATGCATAAGAATCGAAGCCGGCTTGAATCCATTCGGATCATTCACCAACAGTTGTTTCAGTCGAGGCAAACTTCAAAGGTCGAAGTCATCGATTTCCTCGATACGATGATTCATAATTTACGCAATGCCTTTCCGCCTCAAATAACCCTCGAATTTGCCAAAACCAACGACCTGATTCTTATCGACGTACAAAAAGCGGTGGCCCTGGGATTGTTGGCCAATGAAATCATCACCAACGCGGTCAAGTATGCGTTTCCACGACAATGGCGAGGAATAATCCGGATAGCCATTTCTTGTGAAAATGATCATTGCATCTTGAAAATCAGGGATAATGGTGTGGGTTTTCCTCAAAACGAACGGAAGAACTCCAGTTCGTCGTCCGGACTGGCTCTAATTGAGGGCTTGACCAGACAAATTGGCGGGAAACTGAGTTTTTCTTCTGACAGCACGGGCACCCGCTTTACCATCTTCTTCACTGCAGAAACGCGACCATTCAAACCCCGGCCGTTGGCCACACCCTGTACGACCAATTGACGACTCTTTTGGAGGCTAGCTAAAGAAAATAAAGATTAAAATCGTTCCAGCCGGTTGACCGAAGAAAATAACGGCACTGTCGGTGTATCAAGGCTGACCAGGCAAGGAAGTGACTGAATTCCAAACGCAATGATTCCTCTGTCGGTGCGTGATGCTCCTGCTGCCTCATGGCGGAGACTTTCTTTTTGGTGTGAACAATTAAGACTTGGAGATCCCGAAGATTGCGGCTTTGCTGGCAGGCAATTATATCCATTACTGCCTGATCGTTATTCCCAATAAGCTCGTCCAAAACAACCAAGTAGGCGCAATTGCGCTCGGCAAGCACTTGAAGTACTCTTTCCATCCAGAGTTTTCGACGGGCCGGGTCGTCATTAATGCGAGCGGGGTTGAACAAAGAAATATTCATACTGATCCATTTAAAAAGGTAAGTAGATTATCAAACGCTATTCCTTACGACTAAGGTCCAATATTTCAATGACTCCTTTTTTTTGGAAATTGCGCCGATTGATCAATGTTGTCATCCCGGTCGATTTCGCTCCTAAAGTTTCATCAACACACAGTGATACTCTCTGCAGGCACTTATTTTTCCCTCTCTAATGTCGAAAGACAAGGCCATACAATTTTGAAAGTGTTCTTTACTGTTTAGAGCACTATAGATGAATTCAAAGACGACGGTATGGTCACCAATGGATTTTCGATTCGGTGGATTCTTGTAAGCCTTCAATCGATTTGCATTGAGTTCTGCGTCTACCAGCTTACCTCCTGAAATATGTAGATCACTGGTCTTGTACCGGAATCCGCCTTTGGGCAACCAAAAGGTATAGTCGTCATTGAGCATCTCCATGTAGGGTTCCCAATTACCCGTTTCAATTGCTAAAACCCAGTATTTCAGCCCTTTTTCTGCGATCTTTTCGATTTCGTTCATACTACTTGTAGCTTTGATTGTTCGAATGATTCTCCATCAGCATTTTCATTTCCCTTAGACGGCATCAGCATCTGAAATTCTCTCGGAGTCATGCCAAATACCCCTTTGAAAACCCGGGTAAAATGGCTGGGATTCACGAATCCTACCTCAAAGCCAATTTGGATGATGGGCAGATGGTTTTCGATCAAAAGTTGTTTCGCTTTTACCATTTTGAACTTCCTGATGTATCGGCCGGGCGTGAAACCGGTTCGCTGCTTAAACACTCTCGTAAAATGATATAAGCTCAAATCTGAAATTCTGGCTAAATCTTTGGTGGTGACTTTTTTATCAATGCTAAATGCCAGGTAATTGTCAATGGCTTTGAGCTTGTAACTACTTAGTTGCATACGATCGGGTTCTGTAATGTTCTCTGATTGATGGTATCTTGACAGCAGGTAATTACCAAAGGAGATCAGCATGGGCTGAAGGTGCGAAAACCCATTTTCTTCCCATTTGATCTCTTGCGAGAGATAAATGGCCAGCGGATTGCTTAAAAAATCATCGAGGAAACCTCGGTGGACAAATGTCGCCTCTTTTTCCTTCGAGGAGTAGGTTAAAAGACCGCAAGCTCCCCCATTATAGCCGATGAACAAAGGCTCTTTTCTGGAATTTTTTTCTGATTCGGCAGTTACAAAGAATTTAAAACCCTGACTTTGAGGGCTGAGCGTTGAAGGCGAATCTCCCAAAAAAATAATGACGGGTTTGGTCGATAAATACCTTTCGATCTCCCGCAAAGAAGATCCGACGCGTTCAATGCCAATAATGGTGTTGCTACTCTTCATTTTGTATCGACGTTTGATTACGCTCCTACTAGTGCAACCTAAGTGCCAAGATCTCTAAGCACATTAATAGCAATAATACAATTATCTAATTATCAGATTTTTAAACACAAAAACTAATCCCTCTATTCCACATTTAGTGATCCGTAAAAGTGCACGATATATCGTGTTACCTGAACAAATACACAGCATTTCGTGTTTAGGTGGTGAAAACATACTATGGTTCTAAACCCGTGAGATGATCATAAAAAACAAGAAGAATTAGCAGCGGTAATCTGAGCACCAACTAAGTTGCTCAGCATTGACTTTGAATACCCTTTTGGGACCGGTGAAGATTCATCTCCAGCTCAATTTGTTCATGAATTCTCCCTTGAAAAGTGCGACAGGAAATTATTAGTGGTATGAGAAACATTCTTTTGAAAATATTTCCAGGTCTGTTCTTACTATTCTTTTCTCTAACTTCCACAAGTCAGGACTCCCTCAAATTCAACCAAGATCGCATCTCTGCGATGGAGTACGACTCCCTAGAGATTGCCGCTTTGATCGAAAAAGCAGTGACAGAGCAAGCCAAGGGAGATTTTGTTGCGGTGGATAGTATTTTTACGGTATTAAAAGATAAAGCTACTCAAAGCAATACAAATCAGGCATTTACGGATGTCTATCATACCATTTCCAGTTTAAACATGAAGATGGGCAGGTACGATGAGGCCCTGCTGTATGCCGATGAGTTGTTAAACAGTGCAAAAGCCGGAAGTTTTCCAAAACGAATTTCCCAGGCTTACCGAATTAAAGGTTTGATCAACAGAGAATTAGGCAATTTCGTTGAAGCATTGGAATTTCATTACAAGGCAGCGGAGGTAAACAAGGAATATGGCTTTTTGATGGAAGAAGCTCTGGGGATAAACAGTGCCGGTATGCTCGCTCTTGACTTAACCATGTATGATAAGTCTCTTTCCGACTTCAAACAAGTAGGGGCGCTTGCCGAAAAGATGGAGGATGGCTGGGACCGTCAACGGGCTAAATGGTTGTCTTTGTATGGCATTGCCAAAGTCTACATGACTACCAATAGGTATACCGAATCCATATCGGTATATAGCCGGCTCATCAATGAGATGAAAAGCAAAAATGAGAATAGAATGCGCTATACCTTCATTCAGTCTCATACCAGGTCGGCCAAATGCCATCTCGCCATCGGCCATGTGGATCAGGCCGAAATACTGATCAAAAGTGTGTTTAAAGAACTTGAATCTTTTAAGTATAAGTCAATTGAAGCCGAAGCTCAAAACATCTTATCCGAAATCTATATTAAACAAGGAAATTACGGTTTGGCAGCCGGCTCAGCCAATACCGCACTGCAATTAGCGACAGGGGTGGGGCATAAGGAACTCATCAAGCAGTCCAGTGAGCGATTGGCGTCAATTTACCAATACCAAGGACAATTTGAAAAAGCTTTGATTGCAACTCAAAATGCTTCCATTTATAAAGACAGTTTGTTCGCTGAGGACAGGATTAAAGAGTTTGCAAAAATGGAATCGGAGTTTAACCTGAAGCAAAAACAACAGGAAATAATCAACCTTGAACAACAAAACCAAATCCAAACCCTGTGGTTGTCCTTTGGCGCAATTGGGATAGCCATCCTTAGTTTTTTGGTGATTTTATTCTGGCGGATTTCAATACTCCGGAAAAGAGCTAACACAAAAATTCTCTCCCAAAACGAGATCATTAAAAGAGCATCTAAAGAAAAGGATTTTTTAATTCAAGAAGTACACCATAGAACTAAAAATAATCTGGCCATTGTAGAGAGCTTACTTTCCAATCAAGAGGTCGTATTCTCTAAGGAAGAAGCAAGAAATACCCTGGAGGATTCAAGAAATAGGGTAAAAGCCATTTCCCTGGTCCATCAGCTCTTGTATCAAAGCGACACCATGGATGATCGAATAATCATCCCAACCTACCTGGATAAGCTAATAAGTTATTTAAAAGCTTTGGGCCAGATGGATGATTTAAATATCAAAACAGACTATTACAATGCCGATATAAGCCTGAGTGCGGATCAGGCAATACCATTTTGCCTAATTGCTAATGAATTAATTACCAATTGCTTAAAACATGCATTTATCAGGAAGGGAAACATCCGCATCAAATTAGGCTATACCGACCAAAACAAAGTCTTTTTTATGGTAAGCGATGATGGGATCGGAGCATCGAACATAGATTCGATCGAGGGCTTTGGCCTCAAGTTGGTCCGGGGGTTGGCCAAACAGCTTAAAGCTAAACTAAGTTTCATCAATAACAATGGACTCGAGGCAAAATTAATTTTTGAACAATTTAAGGACACTGGCATAATAAGGAGCATCGAAAGTGTAGAAGTAGCATCATGAAAAACATCCAGCGCATGTCAAAGTTCCAAAAATTGGAACAATTGAAAATTTTAATTGTCGAAGACGAGTTTCTTTTGGCCGAACACACCAAAACATTGCTGGCAGAAGAAGGGTTCCGACAAGCAAGTATGGCTCTTGACTACGAAGAAGCATTGGTCGAAATCAAAAATTTTGTACCGGACATTGTATTGTTGGACATCCAACTAGGGAATCACTACAAAGGCCTGGAACTTGCAAAAAAACTGAGGTACGAATTTAAGATTCCTTTTGTATTCACTTCTTCGCACCACAATGAAGCGATGTTAGTTGAAGCCCAAAAGTACCAGCCCGACGGTTATTTGGTAAAACCTCTGCAAAGGGACAGTCTGAGGATCGGCCTTGAAATGGCCATGTACAAATCAGCCTATAAAAATGCATCGCAACAGGACCGGGACAAAACCCTATTGCTGGATCTTTCCAATACCTTTGCCAGCATCCGCGACAAAAAAGAATTATTCAATACTTTGTTTGAAAATCTAAAGCCACAATTTGGCTTTGACGACGCAGTAATTAACCTGTGGGAGGTTGAGGGCAAATTCTTACGCGTATTTACCACTGATCAGCAGGCAGAAGCACCATTTGATCCAAACTACAGGAAGCTAATCGGAAAATCATTACCCACCAAGGGGACACCCTATGAAAATCTTTGGCCGCTGGATCGTCCCATTCTCCTGGACTTAAAGAAACAATTTGAACTGTACCCGGAGTTTCCGGGACTGCAACTGACTCATAATCTGGGTTATATGGAGAATTTAGTCATCCCCCTCTCCTACCATGGAAAAACCCTGGGTGTCTTTGAGTTGCTTAGTAAAAAGCAAGGGCATTTACAGACACTTGAATGGAAACTGCTGGAAGCAGTGGCTAATCAGATTGCGATTACGGTCTCGAACATCCTGGCCAATGAAGAAATCCTGGAAAGCCAAAGAGAAAAAGAGATTCTACTGAGCATCAGTGAAGACATCGCTAACATCCGCGACCGGGAGGATCTCTACAAAGTTGTCATGAAAAAACTCAAGAATTTCATTGACTTCGACGACGCAGTCATTCTTGTAAAGAATAAAGACGGGGCAAAATTCAACCTCTTCCTGAACCTGGCCGATGAGGATAGAAAAGCCCATCCTCAATTTAAGGAAATAACCAATAGAGACCTTCCTATCCCGGGTTCCCCCATTGAGTTATTTTTTCAAAAAGGCCATCTTTTCGAGTGGAAGGCGGAAGAGATGATTCAGTTATACCCGGGATATCCGGGAATGGTACTGCAAATTGATACCGGTCTCCATTACTCCTTCAATCTTGCTTTAAAAGCCGGAGCAGAGACCTTCGGATTACTGATCTTTCACTTTAAGAAGCCTTATCAGATAGATCCCAATAGAACTCAGTTATACAAGAGCATTTGCGATCAATTTTCAGTAGCTGTTTCCAACATCATTGCCAATGAGGAAATATTGGAGCGGCAAAAAGAGAAAGAAACTCTTCTTCGGATCAGCGAATACATTACTAAGTTAAGGGATTGGAACGATCTTTTTGAAGTTGCATTTCAAGAACTTAAATCCGTATTACACTTCGAAGATGCTGTAATCACTATTCCATCGGATATCGATCGGAATTTAATGAAAATATTCATTACGGATGCCGACAAAAAATACAAGGGTAATCCGCATTATGACATGCTGACCACAGCTCCATATGAAATGCCCCCCCACTTCCGTACCATTTATGAACTAAGGGCGCCACAATTGTTCTCCGTTGAGGAATACGAGCATTTATCCCCGGATTTCCCCGGCGTACAACTGATGCAGGAGATCGGATTAAAAGCAACTTGGGCTTGCCCTCTACGTTACGGAGCCGAGGTTATTGCCTCTCTTGAGCTGCACTATAAATCCCGGGAATCAGCTGAGGCAATCAATTTTACGCTGGTCAACAATGTAGCCAATCAACTCTCTACGGCCGTTGCTAATATTCTGGCCAATGAAGAAATACTGCAGCGACAGCAAGAAAAGGAAGAGCTAAGGAACTTCAGTGAAGACATTGCAGCGGTGCGCAATCGAAGAGACCTATTTAATCTTATTTCCCGTAAAGTCCGAAAATACGTTCCCTTTGACGACGCCATTCTAATTACCTTGGTCGAAGGCACCACTACTTATCGCAACTTTTTGGACATGGCTAACGAGGAGCGAGCCCTGGATCCGGCCTACCGGCGGTTGATGGACACCCCGGTCAGTTACGAACAACCGGCGATCAACGATGTCATCAACAAAGAGGATTTTGAATTGATCGTTGTGGATGAGGAGCTGAAAAAACATCCTGATTTCATCGGTCATAAAATGATGAAGGAAAACGGACTGGATTACAGCTGCAAATTTGACCTCAAATCGACGGGCAAACGCATCGGGACCATTTTCTTTCATTTTAAGGAATACCACCAAATAGACGAGAATAAAAAACCATTTTTATCAAACATCATCAATCAGATCTCCATTGCCGTTTCCAATATCCTGGCCAATGAAGAAATACTGCAGCGACAGCAAGAAAAGGAGAGCCTGCTTGCCATCAGCGAGGGCATTGCCTTGATCAAAAACCGGCAGGATCTTTATCAACTGATCTCCGAAAAAGTGAAACCACACGTACCTTTCGACGCCGTAGTACTCGTCACCATCGACCGTAAGGATAAAGTGTATCGCATTTTCCTGGATCAGACCGATGCGCAAAATACGGAAAACCCGGTCTACCGCAGGTTGATGTCGACCTTGGTCAGTACCGAAGATCCGGCCACCAAGGCCTTTTTCCGAAAAGAAGACTTCACGCTGGTATCCGTAGATGAAGAGATCGAACGTTTTCCCGACTTCATCGGTCACCGACTCATGAAGGAAAACGGATTTAATTACAGCTACAAATTTAGCCTAAAGTCTTCCGGGAAAACCTATGGCGTGGGGGCTTTTCACTTTCGGGAGAAATACCAGATCGAAAAGAACACCATTCCCTTCTTATCCAATGTGATCAGCCAAATATCGGTAGCTGTTTCCAACATCATTTCGAACGAAGAAATTGTCTTTAGGGAGAAGATCAAATCGTTACAGGCAACCATTGCCCAAGCCATTACCTCGGGCAAAGATTGGCCCCGCCGGTTCGAATCCATTATGACAGCCCTGAAGGAGGCATTTCCCTTTGACTACATTAGTCTTGCAATCGATACCGAGGGCGCTTATGCACAAGGCTGCGCATTCGAGAGAATCGGCTTCAACGAGTATCGATTGATGGAGGCCGATCAGTTTTTTGAGCGATCCGGTATGAGTTTAGAGGTTTATGAAGCATCACGCCGACAAAATGCCTACCACAGACCGGAAATCTGGAATGTGGCGGATTTTGAACGGATACGGCAAAAAGATCCCATAAAAGAGGCGTTGGCCAGGATCTTTAAGCTGCAGTCCAACCTAAATGTTCCGCTGAATCTTTCCAAAAAGGGGCAGTTTCAGATCTCGCTGTACAGCAAGATGGAAAATGCTTACACCGATCAACATCTAGAACTTGTGGAACAACTGTTGCCGGCACTGATCCACCCGCTGGAAAAAGTAGTTGCTTACGATCAGATCGAAAAACTGAATGTGCTGCTACAGCAAGAAAAAGAATACCTGCAGGAGGAAATCCGGGTCAATCATAATTTCGAAGAGATCATCGGTTCCACCAAGACATTGCAAGATGTTTTTGAAAAAATAAGTCAGGTAGCCAATGCCGACACTACGGTACTGATCACCGGAGAAACGGGAACAGGTAAAGAACTGGTAGCCAGAGCCATACACAACTCATCCAAAAGAAAGCACAAACCTCTGGTGAAGTTAAACTGCGCAACCCTACCCGCAGAACTACTGGAGTCCGAACTTTTTGGTCATGAAAAAGGATCGTTTACCGGAGCGGCAAACCGTCGAATCGGCAAATTCGAATTGGCGCACACGGGCACGATCTTCCTGGACGAAATCGGGGAAATGCCCGTTAAGTTACAGTCCAAATTATTGAGGGTGATTCAGGAAAAAGAATTTGAGCGTCTGGGAGGCAACAAGGTCATACGAACCGATGTAAGAATCATTGCTGCCACCAATCGAAACCTGGAAGCGGAGGTGTCGCAGGGGCAATTCAGGTCGGACCTGTTCTTCCGCTTGAACGTATTCCCCATCCACTTACCTGCGCTTCGGGAAAGAAAAGAAGACATACCCGCCCTGATTCTCCACTTCTTGCAAAAAAGCAACAAAAAATTGGGAAAAAAAATCACGGGTATTTCCAATTCATCCTTCCAGCAACTAATGGGTTATGAATGGCCGGGGAATATCCGGGAGTTGGAACACCTGGTCGAGCGAGCCGTTCTCCTAAACAAGGGACCCAAGCTCGATCTCACCGTTGATAAAAAAGGGTTTGGCGTGCCTAAAGGGGCGCTGGATCCGTCCATCTTCCGGCCCCAGAAAATGGAAGATGCCGAACGGGAGGTCATCTTAAATACCCTGCGCTACAGCGGGGGGAAAGTAAGGGGCAAAGGAGGTGCCGCCGAATTGTTGGGTATGCATCCATCCACTTTAGACTCCAGAATGAAAAAGTTGGGGATCGGGAGAAAACACGTATTGAAGGACCATTCAAAAGAAGATTCGTAACTGCCGGCTAAAGCAGGGCAAACAATCTATTCATTATGCTTCCGGTTTTTGAAGATCCAACCATCCGGGGAATGGCGCCCGCTCCCACTTGCCATTAGCGAGAGGGTCAATCTCAAAGAGCTCCGGCGACCAACCCCAGTGCAAATATTGAAAAATTCCACCCCTATTTCGATCTGCAGTGCGACTACAAATAGCAGGTTAAACGTCAAACAGCAACAATAGAAAAGTAATTGGGCACAGGCTATTGAATCTTTGCACCATTCCGATAGAGTGAAGTTGTCTAAAATTTAAATAGACGGACCATTCAAGAAATGGATTGATGAATATGATTCAACTACCGATATTGATCACCAACGCAGGCATTCGTCGTACAGTGTTGTTCTTTTGCCTTATCATCACTTCGGAACTTCGTGCGCAAATGACCAACATCCGGCTGGGCGACAGCCTCGAGGTTAGCCGGTTATACATGGGGGTCAGTTCGCGATTGGTTGTTTCGACCGATAGTTTAGATACTTCCAATGATGCTACCTTTAGAGCGGGGGCAGAGGTTTCTTTAGACCTTTCTAAAGCCTTCGTTTTGAAAGCTTTAGGGGTGGTCCAGGGAAACAGCAATCGACCGACCGGTTCCATAGCTACCTTTGAATTCATCGGTCGGTTTCACCCAAAACTACAGATGAACGTGGGCCTGCTACCGGGGCCGGTGACGAAACTGAGGCCGAACCCGGTGTCCTGGCAATCCCAGACAGAATTGTATGCACAATCGAGATTGGTGGGGACCAAACCAGGGGCCGTGCTGAAATTCAATGCCGCCAAAAAGTTGTTCATGTCATACGGCATTTTCAAACAGGAAGGACTCTGGACCAGTCAGGCCCGCTTCAAGTGGGATAAGCTCAACTTTACCGGATTTTACCGAAAAGATAAGGAGTATCTGATGGCCTTGGATTACACGGTCGGAGGTTTCAATATGATCGTGAATTACGCCAGTGAATTCGATGAATTAGCACTGGGTGCCTTTGTACCGCTGGCACCAAAATGGACCACTTATTTAGATGTCAATTACTTGTTGGACGAAGACCAATCATCGATCGGCGCCCTGGGAATAAGGAGGCATTTTGACCATACCACAACCCCCTTAGCGGGATTTTTTGGCCTGGAATATGAATTCAAATCGCAAACCTTCTTCCTGCAATTAATCATTCACCTCAATGAAACGCAATGATCCTTCAAAAGCGCAACAATGAGATAAATCGCATTGCCCGATATTTTGATCTTATATCCTGAATTAAAAACTTGAAAAATGAAAAGAAAAATTGATGTATTCGGATCCATACTGTGTTTCATTTTTTTGGCACACTTTTATGTCAGGGGACAATCGCCGGAATCGATCAGTGTCCTTGAATTTGATGACAATCAAACACTTTTTGTAGGTGATTCCTACGGTGGCTATATTTATGCCTACCCCATGAATGAGCCCGCTCAGATGGAAGGGGTATCTTTCAATGTCCGGGAACTCGACTCCAAAATAGCAAAGGCCTTGGGAACCAGGACCGACCGGATAAAAATAACCGATCTGACGGTCAACCCGATCTCAAAAAATGCCTTTGTTGCCGTACACAAAATTTCCGGCAAAAAGTACAAACCGCTTGTTCTGAAGGTGACTCAAGATGGAAAGATATCCAATTTCAATTTGGCAAAGAATGCCAGCACCCGGTTTAAGGTCAATGATGCCCCCAATTCCGATCTGGTATTTTGGAGGAGAGTACCACTGCGAAGCCTGACTTTTACCGATATTGAGTATCACAAAGGTCAACTCTATGTGGCCGGCATTTCCAATGCGGATTTTGATGCCTCTCTAAGAACCATACCCTACCCCTTCCGAGCGGGGGGCCAAGGAACTACTACCGTAGAAATCTTTCATACGGTCCATAACCAGCAGGAGACACGGTCGCCCATTCAAACTTTGGAGATTGTCAATCTGGATGGGAAAGAATTCGTATTAGCCGTCTATACCTGCACGCCATTAGTGCTTTTTCCTTTGGAGGACATAAAGGACGGTTCGCACATCGTCGGCCAGGTAGTGGCAGAGCTGGGGTACGGCAATGCGCCAATCGACATCAAATCATTTTCAGCGCAGGATCCCCAGGGTAATACGCAAGAAGTGGCTCTGGTGATCAATAAAGCAAGAGGGCCGATGCTTTTCAATTTTTCCGATTTGAAGGAGAGCAGTAAAAAGCCCGGTCTTACGACGGCGGCTGGTTTTAACTCGGCCGGTACTCCTTATTTCCAACCCGCTATTGGCGGCACTTATCAACTGGAGAATTTAGGGGATACTCACTTGCTGACCCTCCGAAGAAATGCCCAAACGGGAGAGTCAGAGTTATTATCCTTTATGAAAGGATTCTACTTTAGATTGACGGACCACATCAGCGATTACATTTATCCGGACTACACCTACGGAGAGGAAGGTGAATTATGGCGCCCCGTGCAGAACATCCTCAAAGTCGATGAAGGGCATCCGGAGACGGTTGTTAAAAAAGAACAATAATCCAAAAGAACCATGATTCGCACTTCGATCTTGAAGCCCCTCCTCCAAATTATCGCAGGTTTCCTAATCTCTATATCCGCTGCTGCTCAGTCGGATATAGGGATTGAGTACCTCGAAGACGAGGAGGGGCTGGTCTCTGCCATTATCATTACCGATCGGCACGTGGAGCAATTGAGCGTCAGCAATACAGCTAGCAGAGATGATGCTATCCTGGGAGAACTCACGGAGGTGAATGATGATTGTCTAAAATTTACTCCCGCGGTTCCTTTTGATGCCGGACAAGATTACTTCCTGCATTTCTTTTGCCATAGAATCAATGCGTTCCGACACCAGCTCTTCCGCATTGGAGAAGATCCGGCCATACCCTTTCCCAAAGTCATCAACATTTACCCGTCTTCCACTTACCTACCGGAAAACCTGTTGCGGTTATACGTTGAGTTTGATCAACCGATGCGAGAGGATAATTTCTTAGCGTACGTAAGTTTACTGAATGAACAGGGCAAGGAATTAAAGGATGCTTTCCTGCCCAGTAGATATGAATACTGGAACCGGGAAAGAACCAAGATTACGCTCATCTTTGATCCGGGCCGGGTAAAAACAGGATTGATCGCACACGAATCTTTAGGAGGGAGAATATTGAAAAGCGGAGGTCGGTATACCCTGACAATAACAAATGACTGGTTATCGATGCAGGGTAAACCGCTTCAATCAAAGTTCACTAAAACTTTTGAAGTTGTTTCCGAAGATATGAGGAAAATAAATCCGCAAAACTGGGAGGTAAGCGCTCCAAGAGCAAGATCCAGGGCACCACTGAAAATTCACTTTGGGCGAAACATTGATCACATCAATGCAATGACCCACCTGGTTGTTGTGGATGCATCCGGCGATCGCGTTGCCGGAACCTTGGTCTTGTCCAACAATGAGCAGACGTTGTGTTTTGCTCCCCATAAGCCATGGCTGAATTCCCGCTATCGAATTCTTATCGACCCAAAATTAGAAGACGTATGCGGCAACAACCTGATCCATGGTTTCGATGTTTTTGAAGCTTCGAAGATTTCGGCAAACTACGTTGAAAAATATCAAGTACTTGAATTCACTCCAAAATAATGAGCATGCCTGCTGTATCTCTGTTAAAATCCGATCTCTTTCCAATCCTAACGGTGAATTTCCTCGGAATTCTGGGATACAGCCTAGTAGTGCCGGTGCTGGTTTTTATTGTTGCTGATTTTGGAGGAAATGGCTTTGTATATGGCGTTCTGGGAGCTACCTACCCTTTTTTCCAATTTTGGGGGGCACCAAGATTGGGGAAATTATCCGACGAAATAGGAAGAAAAAGAGTTTTGATGATCACACAATTGGGTTCTTTTTTGGCGTGGTCGTTATTCATCATTGCCTTCTTCCTGCCTAAATCCGTCCTTTTCGAATACCGCTCCTCTTACCTGGGAGAATTGGCCATTACCCTGCCCCTGGTTTTTTTATTTTTAGCGAGGACGCTGGACGGATACACCGGCGGAAATATTTCGGTAGCCAACGCTTATTTATCCGATATTTCTACCGATGAAAACCGGAGTAAAAACTTCGGTTTACTGGGGGCCTCGACCAGTATGGGCTTTGTGATCGGGCCAGCGGTCGCCGGACTGTTTACCGCCACTTATTTGGGAATGACCTTGCCCTTGTACCTGGCGGCAGCCGTCGCTTTTCTTTCTATCTGGATCATCTATTATCGTTTGCCGGAAAGCATACCTGGTATGGTCAATACCGAAGGGCATTCTTCCAAAAGCTTGAGAAGAATATTTCAGGTGGAACACAAGAACTGTCATTCGGAAGGCATGCAGAATGGAAATGAGGCCAGTTTTAAGCAAACACTGAGATTGGTGGGAATTCCGTCCATGTACCTGATCTATTTTTTGACTTTCCTTGCTTTTAGTTTGTTTTATGTAGCATTTCCCGTTTATGCATCTGAGCATTTATCCTGGAGTCCGTTCGAGCTGGGTTTGTTTCTAGCCTACTTCAGCCTGGTGATGATCATAGCCCAAGGCCCCATACTCTCAAAATTATCAGAAAAATTCAAGTCCGCCCCCCTCCTATTATCGGGATCGGTATTGCTGGCAATCGGGTTTTGCTTGTTGAAGACCGATCATATTTTAATGCTCGGCAGTGCCGCTACCTTAATGGCTTTGGGAAATGGAGTGATGTGGCCAAGTTTCTTAAGTCTCCTTTCCAAGGTAGGGGAAGCTGGTACTCAGGGTACCATTCAGGGATATGGAGCATCAATGGGCAGTTTGGCAAGTGTATTCGGACTATTGCTTGGCGGCTTATTGGTTGAATCCATCGGGAATGTTGTCTTTGTTTTTGGAGCGGTCCTGTTCGGGCTGATTTTTTTTATTGCCGTATCGGTCAGTTTCAAGATAACAGAATGACACCGTTCGGATCGACAACATCATTACGCCGTAGCAAGGGCTGGTTCTTCATTGTGGATCCATTCTTTTAATTAGTTGTAAAACAGAAGACATGTTCAATTTCTTTCGTCAACTTCTTCTTACCGACCTTCCGAGCGGACGGGTGAGTATTGCTTTACTCCTGTTTCGATTGGGCATCGGAGGATCGATGATCCATACCCACGGCATGAAGAAGTTATTGAATTTTCAGGAATCGCTGGGACATATTCCGGATCCATTTGGTGTAGGTGCCTACCCGAGTATGGTGATTGCCCTATTGGGCAATCTGCTCTTTGCTGCTTTTGTAATGGTGGGGTTTATGACCCGTATCAGTGCTCTTTTCATTTGCAGTATAACATTGGTAGGCCTCTTGGTCGTGCATGCCGCCGACCCCTGGACCATCAAAGATGTTCCTTACATGTATACCCTGGCCTTTGGCCTTATTTTCATTCTCGGACCGGGGCGATATTCCTTAGATCACCAACTGACGTAAATTCTTAAAATTAGTTGATATGAAGAGTATACTCGTATTTATTTTTTTGGCCGTTCTAGCCGGATCCGTTTTACCGCTACAGGCCGGTCTTAATGCTAAAATGGGTAAGACCGTGGGAGACCCGGTTTACGCGGCCTTAATTTCCTTCGTTGTGGGGTCGTTTGGTTTGTTCCTCTATCTGGTTTTTGCAAAAACGGACCTCAGTCATATTGGTAATGCCGGCAGCGTTCATTGGTCGGTATGGACAGCGGGGATATTGGGAGCCTTTTACGTAGCTGCAGTCATCATTTTAGTGCCTAAAATTGGCGCCGCACTTACTTTCGGATTGGTAGTAACCGGACAACTGGGCTTATCGCTTATCGTCGACCACTACGGTTGGTTGAATTTGCCGGTTCATCAGATCAATTGGCAAAGGCTTTTGGGCATCGGCTGTATCATTGGCGGAGTACTACTGATCCGAAACTTCTGAGAACACTGGCTGTCAGCCGTCAAAAATAAGTAAGTGATCAAAAATAATTTGCGAAAATCTCAAGGGTTACAAATGTAGATTGCTGGCATTAAAGCGAATGTACGAATTGTTTGAGCTGTTTGAAGACCTTCGGTCGTTTGAATTGTCGGTCTCAAACAGCTCGAACGCCTGAAGGGCTCCAAACTTCTCGAACTGACTAGAAAAACATCCAGATGCTAAGTCTTTTTTCCCCGGTGATCAAAAGTTACCCATTGAATTTGATCCCTTACTTAAGTCCGGATCCGGCTGAAAATCGACTTTACAGGAAATGTTTGCTAATGATTATTTGTGTCTTGCGGCTATCGGAATAAGTGGTGGTGAACGATAGCCGCCTTTTTACACTTACTGGGTCAATCAAAAAACTAACGTCGTCTGGAAAGTAAAAACCAACCTATTCCGATTGATGCGGATAACACGGATGCCACCAAGATGCTAATTTTTGCTTGCCCCAATGCTACTTCATTCTGCAATGCCAATTCTGCTATGAAAAGGGACATCGTAAAACCGATTCCTCCAAAAAAACCCACGCCAATGAAATTGCTCCAAATGGTTCGGCTGGATGACCGGGCACCACTAATCTTTGACGTAAAGTAGGTAAATGAGACAATGCCTACTGATTTTCCAACTACCAGGCCTAAAATAATGCCGAGTCCGAGGGGACTCAAGATAACTTCTGACAAGTCTCCTTCCAATCGGACCCCGCTATTGCAAAAAGCAAAAAGCGGCAATATCAAATAATGCACCAAAGGTGCAATCTGCCTGGTCACCCTCATCAATGGTGTTGATACTCGCCTACTGCTTAACTTTATTTTTTGAATGATTTCCCGTTGTGCCTTGCCGACCAATGCAGTTGGATTTCTACAGGTATTGTTGAATTCGAGCACCAATCGGTTGAGATTGGTTTGATATTCTCTTTCCGTGATCTTTTGATTGGCAGGGATGGCAAAAGCTCCCAATACCCCCGCCAGGGTGGCATGAATTCCGGATAAAAATAAAGCAATCCACAATCCTAATACCCCAATGATCAGGTAAAACCACATACTCCTGACTCCTAGTTTATTCCCCAACAACATTATCCCGAAATAAACTCCGCTCGCAATCAAGCTTTGTAGATCGACAGATGGTGTCAAAAATAGAGCAATCACTAAAATGGCTCCCAGATCGTCAACCGTTGCTACTGCCGTCAAGAAAACCTTGGTCGTACTTGAAACCACTCCTTTGAGCAAAGAGATAATGCCCAGGGCAAAAGCAATATCGGTCGCCATCGGGATCCCCCAAGCATTGGAAGCGGAGGTACCGTTGTTAAACATCAGAAATATTACGGCTGGAAGTAACATTCCACCGATGGCGGCAAATACGGGTAAGGAAGCTTTTCTAATACTGGAAAGCTCGCCCTCGATGACCTCCTTTTTTATTTCGAGACCAATGTAAAAAAAGAATACGGCCATCAGCCCATCGTTAATCCAGATGTGGAGCGGCTCCGTCAGGTTAAAATTTGAAAAACCGACGGTAAAGGGCTGATGCCATAAGTCAAAATAACTTTTGTAAAAACTGCTGTTGGCCCAGACCAATGCGACGATCACAACAATGATCAGTAGGAGTCCTTGCGTATAAGGTTTTTGGCCAATTTTTTGGAATTGATTGACAATGTTGTCGGCGGGCGTAATTTCCATATGCCATACTAAAATTTCGCTTCGGCCGTGAAAACGACGTGAAACAAGTTTTGGTCAAGGTTGCTCTCTTTGAGGAATCTCGCCGGGAAGATTAGATTGGTTTCCAACTCCACGCCGATGTGATTACTAACCTCGTAACCAATCATTGTCCCGATTTGGTGAGCAATAAATCGAAAGTCATTGATACTTGGATATTCCAGGATCAGTGCCGCATTGTAGATGCCGTCTTCTTTTGAGTGACGCCAAAATGCGTCATAATCGACCTCGAGAAACAGCCGGTCTAGCCTGGTATTGATGTAGGGGTGAAAATCAATGAGATTGGCGGGACCGAAACGTGCTACCCGACCAAAGTAAGCTCCTCTCGGATACAGGGCATCAAAGGTGTTCATTCTCTGGTCCTCTGCATCCTTATCACCGCTTATCACTTCAGTTTTGACACCGATGTTGAGTGAATGTTCGCCCAGAGAAATACCTTGATTTTCCAGTTGGATCGAGACCGTCCAGGCCGATATGTCTTGATCGTCGATTTTTCCAAATTGGTAAATTGCCTCGTTGTCGAAAGTAAAATCCCCAAATTTTCCAAAGTGACGTATCCCAATGGAAGACCGCCTCTCATCACCGGTGGCATTATTGTAAGTTACGTCATTGTCTTTTTGGTAGAAGTAATAGGCATCCAGGTGTTGGTCTTGACTAAAATTATAGGTCATATAGAGGGAGGATAAGATCTCATCGAAACTTAGATAATCATTGTCAAAGACACCCTCCATCGGATTTACCGGAGTGCCCAACAAACCGGTAACACTTACTTTGTCGGAAGTATAGTCCATTCGAAAGATATCAAACGAACGCCGGACATTGGGCCCCTCCCGATAGTCGATCAAACGTCTGCTTCCCAATCGGAGGTTTTCTCTACCGACCAGCAGACTGAAGGATTCCCCAAAATTGTATCGGGCAAACAATTGATTAAAAGCCAGCACATCTTTATCGACCGGGACCAACTCTTCTTTGCTGATGACTGTACTGGAAACCAATTCTCCGAAGACCTCGAATCGATTGGCGATCTTAACATGAGCGTGCAATAAGAAGCGATTCAGGTACCAAACATCATCCTGGTCTTCTTCATTGCTGAATTGCTCATTGATGAAGCCTTCCGTTTGAAAGCGGTAGCTCCCGCCCAGACTTAAGTAAGTCCGCTTTCCCAGGTCGAGCCACTTCAGCTTATCGTAGAAGTTGGGGTCTTGTTTTGCCTCCAGGTCGGAAATTGCATCGAACTGTCGAAGTTGACCAAATTCCAAATCTTGGGAAAAACCCCAGTGCAGGAACGAAAAAAACAGTAGGATACACGATCCCGATTTCATAGTAATATCTTTTTTTGGAAATGATGGCAGCAATGATTGACCAAGTGGGCTCTAAACAAAAATGATCCGTTCAAAGCCCACCGGCCTTTTTTTGCTTAATACCAGGTGACCGCCCGGAAGGGTTTTCTGATCTCTCGTCCGCTTATTCACCTCCGGATTCGCTGGCCTCTTTACCGGTCAGCCATTTGCTCATGGTCTTGATATAATCGATGCCCAGGCCGTATGCACCACCGTACTTTTTTGAAATCCGCACAATGTCATTATAAACATCACTGCGGGCCCAATCCCGGTGAATTTCTAAGAGATACTGTAGAGATGTAACAGGTTTTACACCGGCTTGTAGCATACGGTTTACGGCCATGTCGTGAGCTTCTTGGGAGGTACCTCCACTTGCATCTACAACTACGTAGACATCATAGCCATCTTCCATGGCAGATAGTGCCGCACCCAAAGTGCAGACCTCTGTCCATAACCCGGCAATGACGAGTTTGCGTTTGCCCTGATCTTTGACTGCTGCCACGATCCTCTTGTCCTCCCATGAGTTCATGGTAGACCGGTCGATGTAGGGGCCTTTGAAATAGTCCTTGATTTCAGGAAAAACAGGTCCGCTGAAAGACTTTTCTGCCACGGTCGTCACAATGGTAGGAACTTTATAAAGGTCTGCAGACGCAGAAAGTAGCCCGAGGTTATTGCGCAGTTCCTCTATGGGTTGAGATTCAACGGCAAAGGCCATTTGACTTTGGTGGTCGATCAGCAATAGGGTGTGATTTGTCGGGTTTAACAACTCTTTTGAAGCATTAGCCGGATCATTATTGGGGTTTGGACTATATTGTTTCCATTGCCCAAAGGCCGCTGTAGTGATTAAAACAGCGAAAAGTGTTACTTTAAACTTTTTCATCTTTAATAAAATTATTGTCGTTTTGACGGTTATAATTAATTGATTACAAATACATTATAACTTGCGCGCAAGAAACTGTGCAAAGCGGTATGTTTTTCATATTAATGACCTACCGCTTACATTCAAATATCCTTGATATCGGATTTCATTTCTGTAATGTTGTTGCTCAAATCGAAGGATATTGCGCAAATCAGAGGATTGACAACGCAGGTAGGGGCCAACGGGAATCGATTGGATATGAGACCTTTGAGGGAGAGATGACCCGTCGGTAAAATCGACGGATCGAACTGTTTACTACTCCGAGGGAAGGAGAAAAGATACTTGCACCGGTTGGCGTAAAAAGCCGATCAGATCGGCCATTTGCCGTTGATCGATCATGCGTTCGAAACCTTCCGGCATGATGGACTGGCTGGTGGCTGTCTTCTTGCGGATGTTCTCTCTTAAGATGGTTTTTTCCTGTCCGTCCGGTTGTTTAATGGTAATACTTGAGGCCGTTTCAGCGGAGATGGTCCCCGAGAACACCTCACCGCTCTTGCTCACGACCACTTGAAGGCGTAGCTCATAGGACACCATCCGGCTGGGATCGAGAATGCTGACCAATAATTCTTCGTCGGTGCGGGTGCCGATGTTGGTCAGGTCTGGCGCCAGTTGGCCACCGACACCGTTGACGGCGTGACAGGCGGAGCAATGGGTATTAAAAATAGCTGCTCCCTTGTGTAGATCGACCGTGCTATTTTGGATAGCGGCCTGGTATTGTTCCACTAAGGTTTGACGATCGGTGTTGACCGCCTTCCCAATAATGGCGACGGCCCGGTCTTGCAATTGCTGATCGGTATGGATGAGCAGCGCTTGCCGGATGTCTTCCGGGATTTCTGCCGGGTCCACCACCTCGTTTTCAATGGCCGATAAGAGACTATTGGCAGTTGCCACCGAATTGAGGGCGCCTAAAATCAATTCTTTGCGGATCACCGGATCAAATTCTTGCAAACGACCGAATAAAGCATCCGATAGGTCGGACCGGTTCAAGGAAGTGACCGCTTTCACACCGGCCATTTGTTGATCTTTCGATCTGGAGTCCAAAACCAACTGCAATAAACTTCGGTGTACATTCTCGGAATTCGAATACCGCAATAGGGCCACAGCAATCAAGGCTGCGGAGGGATTGTCGTCATCTTGGGCGAATACCAACAGTTGATTAAAGAAGTCCTTCGTAAAATCAGGTAATGTTTTACCCAGTGAATTGCTGCCCTCGAGGTAACCCGCTAAAAAAGCCATATCCGGGATGGCGAGCTTCGCTTTTGCCGTAGTTAAACCGGAGATCCAGTCTTTCGCAATCGGGTCTGCTTCGGCTGCACTGACCATGGTACCAATTTGCCGAAAAAATGCTAAGTCATCGGTACTGTTGAGATTTGCGGAAACTGCGGTCCGCAACACTTTCCGGGAAAACTCACCCGCCCATTCGGCAGTACTGCTCAACAAAGCGACACGGCTCCAGAAGTCTTTATACTCGGTAGCACATACAATCAGCGTACTTCGAACCAACGGAGTATCC
The DNA here is from genome assembly GCA_028284395.1 of Saprospiraceae bacterium. Lineage (GTDB taxonomy): Bacteria > Bacteroidota > Bacteroidia > Chitinophagales > Saprospiraceae > JANQRV01. The sequence goes on along the minus strand of JANQRV010000132.1, from coordinate 16,665 downwards.
GTTGAACCCAGGGCCAGAATGGCTTGGAACCGCACCGTATGATCAGAACTCCCCGCGAGGGTACACAAACTTTTGATTAAGTTGTCCGACCGGACCAATCGCCGCTCGGCGAGTTGGATGCCCTGCACCTTGAGCTGCGCAACCGGATCTTTCAGACACCTTTCGATGTGGGCTATCGACAAGAGGCCTAACCCATCCAGGGTTCGAAGTGCATGCAGTCTGGCCAACGGGTTGGAATCGTTTAGCAGGCGCTCCAGCAAAGGGCCTGCTTCTTTTTTTTCTCCCTCCACCAGAAGTTGCTGAGCCATATCTCTTCGCCAACCGGCAGGATCCCTCAATTGGGACACCAATTCCTCCACAGTTGCTTCCTGTAAATTTGGTTGTAAACGGGTAGCATCCCATTTGGCATCTTTGTGAACGATTCGCCAAATCCGGCCGTGGTTTTGTCCCAAGGTCCAATCAATTCCCTGACGCTTGTCCTCATGTGCCCATTCGGGGTGCTCTACAAACAGCCGGTAAAAATCGACCAAGTAGAGGGCACCATCGGGACCGTCGGAGAAATTGACGGGGTGAAACCAATCATCCGGAGACACCAGGAATTCGGTACTCTTTTCCGTATCGACCGCCGTAAAGGTCACTCCCGACCGTTGCATTCGGCGATGTATGACGGCCGCTTGTACGGACTCGCCCGCAAACAAATCGCCCGTATAGTCATCTCCCAAGAGGTTTCCCCGATAGACGGACAAGCCAGATAGGGACGTAAAATATCCAATGGGATCGCGATTGAACCGCATCGTATTTTGAAGAAGGGTATAAACCCGACGATCGTGTTCATTTTGTTCGGTATCAAACACGGCATGAATGGCTAAGGAAGGATTCCGCATCAGATGCTCTTCCTCCAAAACGACTTGACGGGCAAACCGATGGTTGTAAGAAATAAACCGGTTGCCCCAATTATCGCGGGCCAGACCGAATTGACTCATGCCGCTGACGGCTTCCAATGTCCCGTGGATTGGGTCGAACCGAAAATCCCGACTGTCGATGGACACCGGCTCCTCGGATGCATTCACAAAATGGGGGGAGCCGCCGCTGCGGCCGTTAGCGCCGTAGATCCAATTGTCCAGACCCCAAAATAAACTATTGGCTCGCAATTGCTCGTTACCGGGGTTAAAACCGGTAATCATGACCTCTTTCACATCCGCCACCCCATCGCCGTCGTTGTCTTTAAGATAGAGGAGGTCGGGGGCATCGGTGACGAGGATCCCTCCCTTATAAGGCAGGACGCTGGTCGGAAAATTCAGGTCATCGGCAAACACCGCCTCCAGATGATAGCGACCATCTCCATCGGGATCGGTGAGCTTTTTAATGCGCCCGGTGTTTTCGGTGATCGGATAACCCGGCATCTCGGCTACGTACAGAGATCCGTCGGGCGCCCAGGCCATGTCTACCGGGCTGACGACATCCGGTTCGGCAGCGACCAGGGAAATGCGGAGATCCGGGTCGGCAAATTGAAAGCTCTGTTGCTCTGCCTCGGGGGTGCGATCGGAAGGACTCCCATCTGGACTGCAGCTCAGCATTAGAATTAAAACAGTGGAGAGTAGTGGGTAAACCTGGCAAGATCTCATCGGCATTCGTTTTAACTTAAGTAGTTCTTAATGTCGTGTACCATTTCAGCAGACCGTTGCTCGACAAAGGCCATGGCTCGATCTACCTTTTTTAAAGCCCGGTCATAATTCGAATAAATATTCATTAGGGTATCAATGGGATTTCGGACCGGATCGTAATCAATGTCGTGCAGCCATTCCGGAAGGCCAATGTCCCGAAACATCCACGCTTTCAATCCATGCCGCCTGCTAAATAAGTGAATAATCGGAGTTCTACGCCCCAGCGCCATAATTAGTGAGTGAGGTTCGGAAGAAACCAACGTATGTGCCGCTTGAAATACGGAACAGGCTTCATCCATATTCCACCATTCGGATTTGTGTATGACATAGGTCTGGACATCGGCAGGCAATCGGTCGTACAACAACCGTTTGGCTTGAATGATCTCCTTCTCGACCTCCGGTGCCAACAGCACTTTCAATCCGGTATTTTTGACCCAATGCACGATGATTTGACGAAGCTTCCGGGCCCATTCCTCCGTCTGTGCCTGGTCTTCGGGCGTCGGTTCCCAGGGGTTTTGGCTGGTGTCTCCAATGTCCCAGGTAGGGAGGTTTTTGGGTTTGGGCGCGCCGGAAGTGTTGGTGCGAATGATGGCGACCATAAATTGCTTATGTTGCAACTGATGGCGTTCCAGGTAAGCATGGGCCTTGGCTTCATTGACCAGGTCGATTCCAAAACAGCCGTCCGGACCGAACTCCAAAATCGGGGAGCGGACCCCAATCCGCCGCAAATAGGAAAAGGATTCCGTATCCCGGCAAAAAATGGCCATGGCTTTGGAAAGATGGCCTACCATTAGGGCCTCCTCCTCTTCACTGAAGCCATCGAATGACTGGCCGTACAGACAAATCGGTTTGTGATTTCGGTTGCAGGCCTCTAAAATGGAAGGTGCTTTCCAAAACTGATTGAAAGCCATACCCGAATTGTGTATGACCAGGTCGCATTGTTCAAAAGCCTTACGGAGCTCCGGTTCATCCGTTTGGCCCAATTCGTTCATCTTACCCCGAACAATGGTGATTTTTGGGAAACGATGGAGCAACAGTCGATTGGTTTCTTCATTTGTGGAACTCAACCAAACGGTCACGGTGGCTTCCGGGAAGTGTTGCTCAAGAAATCGCAATGTACCGGGCGTATGTCCTTGATCACCAATGTTTTTGGTATTCCAGCCGGAGTACAGCAGGATTTTAGGAGAGGCTCCCACAAAGCCTGGTCCCTGCCCGGACAATCGAGTGTTAGTAAGCAAAATACCGGAAGCGGAAAGCTTCCCTATGAAATTCCTGCGATTCATTATCTTCATCAACGTAAGATTAAATCATGGATCAATTCGGTAGCCGGATCAGCAGCATCCTTTAAAATTAAAGTTAAGTCACTCAAAAGGGATCTTCCTACTACTTTATTTTCAAATATTGACACGAGATTTGCCAATTGGGCGAGTCATTCCCCTGATTTTTGAAAACATGGTGCAAACATTGGTGAATCTAGTCGTTTTAGAACCCTAAAAATAGTTTGAACTTGTGGGTGCTGTTGCTACTGTTGCTACTATTGCTACTGTTGCTACTGTTGTCGCTTTTGCTGCTATAGCAACCATAGAAGCCATAGCAACCACAGTAAACATAGAAGCCATAGTAACCACAGCAACCATAGTAACCATAGTAACCATAGAAGCTATAGAAGCTATAGCAACCACAGAAGCCATAGAAGCCATAGCAACCACAGAAGCCATAGCAACCACAGCAACCACAGCAAAACATGAAAAGACGAGATTTTTTGGCCCATAGCGCCGTTGTTTCACTCGGTCTACTCAGCCGGCCGGGTCCCATTTTTGCCGGCAGGCAGATACGCAGCACGCCATCCTTTGAATTGTCATTGGCCCCCTGGTCTTTGATGCGTCGTCCCTTTGGGCAGGCGGATCCTCAGGGCATCGACCTCTTTGATTATCCCATGATCGCTAAAGAACTGGCCTTTGATTTCATCGAGCAGGACAATCTCCATTTCCCGGGAGATTTGCCGGTCGACCGGGACATTGTCAAGATGAAAGATCGCTGCGAGGCCGCCGGGATCCGCAACTCCTTATTGCTCTGTGGTGCATTGGGAGATGTAGCCGACGTCGATAAAAAGAAAAGGAAACGGGCGATCAGAAAATACATTCGCTGGATAGCGGCCGCGGAACACCTGGGCTGCGAATCCGTCCGGGTCGTCTGTGCCGATCGCGTATCGGTGTCCAATGAAGAAAAACTAAAATTTGCCGTCGAAGGAGTGAGCAAGTTGGTCCGATACGCTGCTCGTAAAGACATTAATCTCCTGATCGAGAACCACAATGGGTATTCTTCCGACCCGGACTGGCTGGTCCGGCTGATTCGTGAGGTAGATCACCCCCGATGCGGCATTCTTGCTGATTTCACCGAGTGGCGCATGCGCCGCGACCCCGTGGTATTATATCCGGATCCCTACCAAGGCATTGAAATCCTGGCTCCTTATACCCGTTCCGTTGGAGCGAAGTCCACCCATTTTGACCAGAGCGGCAATGAAACCAATGTCGACTATTTCAGAATGATGGAAATCATTCTCGGAGCCGGTTTCAAAGGTAAGGTAGCGGTAGAATATTTTGGGGAGGATTTGCCGCGCAAAGAGGGCATTCGACTTACCAAAGATTTATTGGAAAGAGTTAGAGAGCAGTTGAGTTAAAATTGGGAAAATATCATTAAATTTAGTAGTAGCGACACACGTTAAATTTAATCTTCATTCCAATTCACCTAATTGCCTCCATACCATGGATCCAATGCTTGAAAAAATACCGGAATATCCCGGTTCTTCCATCGCTGTAAAAAGGGAGGTGACCCCCTATATGGATTATCCATGGCATTACCATCCGGAATACGAATTGATCTATGTGGAAAAGAGCTATGGCATCCGCCTGATGGGCGACCACATTGGTCATTTCAATGACGGCGACCTGGTCTTTATTAGTGCACATTTGCCCCATGTGTGGCGAAATGATCAGGCATTCTATCAAAACAACGAGGACTTGTTTGTGGATGTGTACGTCATCCATTTTCTAGAACAACACTTCGGTGATTTATTCTCCCTGGTCGAATCGGCTCTGATCCGGGATTTATTCCGAAAAGGACAGCGAGGACTAAGGATCTTTGGCAAAACCCACGAATTGGTCTCCTCCCAGATCAAAGCGATATACCGGAGTTCCGGTTTCAAAAGATTGACGTTGCTGCTGGAAATCCTGGATTTATTGAGTAAGTCCGACGAATATGAGCCACTATCGAGCCCCGGATTCAATAATGGAAACAACATCGTTGATTCCGAAAGAATCAGCGTGGTGTACGAATACGTAATTCAGAATTTCGATAAACCGATATCCCTGGCGGAAGTTGCCGCCAAACTCCACCTCAACAAAACTTCGTTTTGCCGTTATTTTAAATCCCGTACTACCAAAACCTTTAGTCATTTTGTAAATGAGGTCAGAATTGGAAAGGCGTGTAAAATGCTTATCAACAGTAATCTGACCATCTGCCAGGTATCCCATAATGTTGGGTACAACAATATTTCTCACTTCAACCGGCAGTTCAAACTATTTACCGGCGCCACCGCTACGGAATATCGTAGGAAACATTGGCAACATGCCGCCTCGTTGTAGGGCCAAAAAAGGGGCTGCCCGCTAGCGGGCAGCGCATTGAGATATAGTCAATACAAACACGTTTTCCTGTTTTATCGATGGTTTCTAGACTACGAATAGCCAAAAAGCAAACTTCAGACAGCCGGATTCCTCAACGTCCAAAAAAAGTCGTGACGCTACCAGCGGGTGCTTCGTAAATCAGATGGTTTTCCGTTGAAATTTCCATATCTCCAAGTAGGAGATAATCGTCTCCTCCGGTTCTTCCTTCCGGGGCGGCAGTGGTTCTAAAAGCCTTAAAGGACCGGTAAGTACTTCCTTTTACTTCAATTTTCAATCTGCGGTCGTTTTTGAAATCCCAGTTAACCACGACGAATGCGTCCGGACTACCGGACCGATGTTGCCCAAAACCGATAATGGCAATCTCCGAGTCACGGGTAATGGTGTTGACAATCGCCATGCCCGGTTGGCCGGCTCTTGAAATCTGTTTGTAGAAGTAGTAACCTTTCCGAATTTCGTAAGTTCCATCTTCCCGAACAGTAAATGCGCTTCCCGGGTTGGGATCTCCCCCAACCCACTTAGTGGGCCGTTGAATGCCCGCCCAAGGGATGATGGCATTGACCTTTGCGGTGTAGATGTTCCCGTGCATCTCTTTGATATTCTTGGCATCCATATTACCCCAACTCGTCGACGTCACCCAGGCGTGTATATCCGGGCGAATGGCACGGAGTTTATCGATCCCTTCACTGGTGTGCGGCCCAAACCATCGATTGCGGTATCCTCCGGAATAGAATCCATGGGAGGTCACAATTCCCAAATCGTACAGGGCTTCCGTATCGTCGACAAATACATCGGCGTGCCCCCAGGTAGAAAACCGGAACCAGTTGGTGGGTTCTCCGTTGGTAACTTGAACGTCGGTCCAACCTTTTTTCCGAAATGCCCTAGTCACAGATTTTACGTACGCCGCAACTTGTTCCGGCGGCCAATGCAAGTTGTAATCGTGTCCTTCTCCAATATTGCCGGTCAGACCGTCTGCCGGCCATCGCCACCAATCCTCACCTTCATTGTGCAAAGAAAGGTATCGGACCGGCAGTTGCTCTTCTTCTTTTAGAAACTGAACCCAGTCTACCAGATAATCAACCAAGTCCTGGCCATGGCGTGGATCGAGATCCCGACCCCGCAGGATCTTTTGAGTGGTCATATAGGGTGGAGGACCATAAAGAGTCGTAATAATTTCAAGATCTTGCCCTCTTTTTCGGGTTGCCTCAAGTCCCTTCTTGACAAACTCACGCATATTCCCGGTCGTCGTCCGATGGTCGTACTCCCCTCCCGGCACTGTCTGGTGCCAAGGATCGAGAAACATTTTGACCAACCCCACTTTCAAGCCGTCCTCACCGAAGATCAGCTCAATGATCTCGTCCTTCTGCTCGTCTTCCAACAGGCTGAATCCTCCGTATTCCTGGGGATCTTTTGTGTAATCGAGTGTTTGGGCAGTTTCCACATAATTGAAACCAAAGCCATCCCAATCCCTCAGTACTTTGGAAAAATCAACTTGACAGGGGACTTCCGTAAAATCAGGTGGTTGGGCCACCAAAAGACAGCAAGGGATCAGAAAAACCAGCGAAACACACAACTTCTTTGACATGTTTTCTCGAATTTAGACCCTGGAAGATAGTATAAAGCCGGCTAGCGATGATCATCAAACAGGAATTGGCGGATGCACACGTTTGCAAAATTTCTTTTGTGGTCCTCACAAATTTTTGTTATAATTTTCGGTATTTTTTATTTTCCCATCCCGAACCATGAGGAAAGAACCAATAACCATAAAAGACCTGGCAAGGATTCTAAATCTTTCGACCTCTACCGTCTCCCGGGCGCTGCGCGATGTTCCCGAAGTTGCCTTCTCTACAAAGGTTCGGGTGAAATCGCTGGCTGCAGAGCTCGACTACCAACCCAGTAAAATTGCACTTGGTTTATTGGGACAAAGCATTAAAACCATTGGCGTATCGATTCCTGGATTCATGATTCATTTTTATGCTTCAGCCATCACCGGCATCCAGGAAACCGCATCAGAGCATGGATACAACGTGATTTTTTGCCAATCCAATGAAGACACAGCCATTGAACGTTCCAACATCGATACCTTGGTAGCGAACCAGGTGGATGGCGTACTGGCTTCCCTCTCCCGGCAAACCAGATCTTTTGATCACTTTCACCGCTTGCATAAAAAAGGAATACCATTGGTCATGTTCAATCGGGTTACGGACCAACTTGCCGTGCCCAAAGTGTTGGTAGACGACTATGAAGGTGCATTTAAGGCCACCCGCCATTTGATCGAAAGCGGTTGCAGGAGAATTGCCCACATTGCCGGCCCCAAAGACTTGTCTCTTTCCCAAAACCGAATCCGGGGTTATAAGGATGCATTGAAGGACGCTGGTTTGACCATTGATCCGGCTTTGTTGAAGTATTGTGATTTTACACCGGAAAGTGCCGCCAGCTGCACCAGAGAATTTTTGCAGTTGGAACAGCACCCCGACTCCATTTTTGTAGTCTGTGATACGGCAGCATTTGGTGTTATTCGTTTCCTAAAGCAATCTCAAGTTGCTATTCCATCCGAGATTTCGGTAATTGGATTTACCGGAGAACCCTGGGCGGAATACATTGATCCTGGATTGACTACCATTGAGCAACCCTCTTTTGAAATCGGCAAACTCGCCACGTTGTTACTGCTCGACCTGATCGAAAATCGAACGGAACCAACGGATGATCAAACAGTCCTGTTACGAACCGAACTAGTCATTAGAAATTCTACGAAACCTCTCCACTCACCCGTTAGTTCATCATCATGACTTCCCCATTCGCATCTATAAATTCAAGCGAATCAATCAAAGACTGTTCGATCGACAACGCCTTGTTAGATGACTGTGATAAATACCCTGACCCGCGGTAGAATTCCATTTTCATTTGTTTTCCATTCGCCAAGGTCAGGAATGCGCAAACTGCTGCTTCGGGCACCGGGATCGGGTCACTTCTCCAATCCGGGCCCTGGAAATATCGGGGCTTATCATTGTTTACGGCAACGAGAAGATCTTTGGATTTTCTGCTATTGATCCGTACCAGGGCCCTGGAATCGACGCCGATTGACAAACCGCTTTCCGCGGAGGATAATGGCGTAAAACTCCCGTCGCCGTTACCCCTCAAGTAGCATCCTTTTGCTGCATCGTACCTTCCTGCAACTGCCTCGGCCCCGTAATCGTTGCCGACAATGATTAAATCCGGATACTGGTCCCGATCAAAATTTCCAGCGACGACTCCTTTAACGGGAGCAAATTGGGCCATTGTCGGCAGGGCCTCCAGCCAAAAACCCGCTTCTCCCCGATTTTCCAGGTAGGCACTTTGTAAATAAGAAACTTCCAACACTTCCGCATCGACTAGTGACTCGCGCCCCAGAAGTTCAACCAGATCAGCAGCGGCGTAGTCCGAGTAACGTGGAAATTTGCCACGCAAATAGACCAATTGAGCCATCAACTCATCCCGGTAATGAACGGGCACTTCCAACCCGTCAACGTAGTGCGTCAGCACCGGGTCCAGACTTCCGTTTTCGTCAAAATCATGCCCATAGATCCTGACCGGGTGCTCTTCGGAAGCCCGAAACTTGGAATTGAGGCCCAAATTTCCCACTACGTAATCGGTATCGCCGTCCAGGTCAAAATCTCCCCCGGTGATGCTGCTCCACCAACCTTCGGTCCTGGCCGGCTCGCCATTGGATTTAAATCGAATTGCGGGTCTTTCGGCAACGAGATTTCCATGGTCATTCCTGAAAAAGGTGATCGCCATCCATTCTCCAACAATAATTAAGTCCATCCATTGATCATCATTGTAGTCCGTCCATATCGCAGCAGTCACCATACCAATGCGCGAAAGGTCCGATTCCATTTTGTCCGATACATCTTCAAAATGCGGGCTTCCTCCCCTCCCGGAATCATTACGCAAAAGATAGCTTCTGGGCGCAGTCGGATACTTTCCGGGGACGACTCGGCCTCCTACAAACAGATCGAGATCTCCATCCCGGTCGTAATCGGCTCCCACCACGCAACTACCGCTACTATTGATCGGAGGAAGGCTGTTTGAAGACAGTCGAAATCTTCCTTGCCCCTCATTGACATACAGACGGTCTTGTAACAGTGGACTATTGGTGCTGAAGGCCGCCCCACCGCTGACGATGTATAAATCCAGATCGGCATCCCCTTCGGCATCGAAAAACAGCATTCCCTGGTCTTCACTCTTGGCATGAGTCTGATCTAACGCCCGAGGCTGGAAGCTGCCCGATTTAGTTTGAACGAACAACTGGGCTGATTGATAAGCTGCTCCCCCAAGGCAGAAGTCATCCAACCCATCTCCGTTAAAATCAGCTACTGCCGCACCCGGGCCGCTAATAGAATGCATTCGCGGAAGTAATCTCTGATAGTGAAAATCGACAAAGTCCTGCTCCCGATGTATCCAATTCAATCCCGAATCCACTTTCTGAGTACCCGCAAACAGGGGTTTGGAGAGAATAGGATTTTCCTCAGGTGGTCGGCTGCTGTTGGCATGGTTAATCTTCAGCATTTGGTCGCAAGGAACATGGTGAAGCTTTTGTTGGCGACCATCGGGCCAATTCACCGTAAGCAGGCGAACAATGGTGTCGGGTCCTAGTCCAAAATGAATTCGATGGGGTTGGCTGGAAAGATAGCCTCTACTTAAGAACTGTTGATGGAACTGTTGTCCCCGATCGGTTGTGATCTCGATTTTCGTGCCAATTCCCTGAAGGTTGCCCGGAGGCCCTTTGAGTTCTAACTGCAAATAATGGTGATCGTTTGCGGACTGATTTTCAATGATAAATGCCGGTTCGTTAATGTTGTTTACCGCGATGTCCAGATCGCCGTCGTTATCGAGGTCGGCCACGACACATCCATTCGAATAGCTCGGCATATGTAACCCGCTGCTTCTTGTCTGGTCTTCAAAGTGCAAGTCTCCCTGGTTCAAAAAGAGAAAATTCGATAGGTGAATGCCCGGCAGTCGATGCGCTTCCGCCAAAAAAAGCGAGTCCTGTAGGGAGGGCTGATTGAAATGATGATCTTCGAATCCGAAGTTAATGAAGTCCAGATCTCCTAAATCCCGGGGAAATCCGTTGGTAATGTACATGTCTCGATCGGTATCATTGTCCAAATCGGCAGCCAATACACTCCAGCTCCAATCGGTCTGATGGATGCCGGCGAGTTGGCCAATCTCACTGAACTGGGGGCAACCTTCTGCTGTTAAGCCGGTTTGCAATTGCAAGGTATTTCTGGAATATTGCGGTAGGTAACCCATTTCCTGAGTAAGTTGAAAACGTTCGGGGTTGCCCTTCGGAATCATTTTTTTTGCCCTTAGATTATCGGGCGGCAACATATCCAAGCTTACAATATCCGGGCGGGCATCGTTATTAAGATCAGATACATCAACACCCATGGCAGCATAAGAAGCATGTTGTATGGCTGAAGCAGCCCTCTCGACAAAAGTACCGTCTCCCTGGTTTAAATATAAAAGATCGCTGGACAGGTAATCATTGGTAATGTAAATATCCGGATAGCGATCATTATTCAGATCACTTACCGCTACTCCCAGGCTATACCCCTCCTGCTGAATGCCTGCCTGTTTTCCGATTTCGACAAATCTCCTTTGTCCGGATGGATCCAAACCTTCATTCCGATACAGGCGATCCACCTTATAGGGAAGTCCAACCTTCGGGATGGTGACGGGAATATTGACATTACTGCCGTAGTAGTAGTCCGGATAATTTACAATCATTAAAACATCCAGGTCAAAATCCAGGTCCAGGTCAAAAAAAACTGCCTGCATTGTGTAACTCGTATCCGCCAATCCGTAGGCAGCTGCTTCCTCCCGAAAAACGGGTATCCCCCGCTTGTCCAAGCCTTGATTGACAAACAATAGGTTGGCGCGTTTTTCCGCCACTTTACTTCCATTGACGCAAAGGTATAGGTCCAGCCAACCATCCTGGTTGATATCGACGGCCGTAACACCCGATACCCATGCACTTGTTTGCAGTCCGGCCTCCGCGGTAACCTTTTCAAAACGCAACTCCCCATACCGGGCCTTCCGGTTGAGGTATAGCTCACTGCTCACTACGTTTCCAGCAAAGAAAAGATCGTCGAACCCATCCTTGTCAAAATCACCACAAGCTACCCCCCCACCGGTGTATAAATTGGCGAACTCCAGGATATTCAAAGCATCGCTTTCGCGAATGGCGTTTACGAATTCGACACCGGACTGTTTTGAAGTGAGAAAAGCAAAACGGGAGCCATCACTTTGTCCGGAACGGCAACCGAAAGTACATATCAAGAGCAGCCACAAGACAGGAATTGCCGAGGATAATTTCATATTCAAACACTTCAGCAGGTGATCAAAGAATCCATGAAACATCGTGTATGGAAGAAAAAGTAGGGTGCGGTCGATCCCTGAGCAAGACCAAATGCACCCTTTTCAAATCGATCGGAATTATAAAACAAGTCGAACAAATAGACTGTAATACGCCTTCATCAAGTTAAAATTCACATAACCTCTTAGGGCAATAGGTGATCAATAACCCGGGTTGTTCTCATTGATGGCCACATTGTTATCGATTTCACTTTGTGGTATCGGAAATACTTCGTGTTTGCCCGCAACAAAATTTTGCAGATGCGCTGGCGCCAATCCCCATCTGACCAGATCCGATCGCCGGACCTGTTCGCCACAAAGCTCAACTCGCCTTTCCTGGATGAGCATGTCCAACGCTTCCTCTCTGGAAACCGCCTCCGGATGGTCCGGCAAAATATTCCCACTTGGATCGGCTCTCCTTCTTACCTCATTGATCAAAGTCATTCCGCCGCTCAAATTGCCCTGTTGGATTTGTGCTTCGGCCAGCATGAGTAGTACATCGGCGTAACGGATGACATCGTGGTTGACATCTGAATCATTGTCTTCCGGAGCATCGTCTCTTTGATATTTGCGCCAGGCATATCCGCTGGTCTCGAATATGGGTAAATAGGGTTCTCCCTTGTAAGTACTTTCCGGTCCGAAGAAAAAGGCTTGTAGCCTTGGATCTCCGTCTTCGTATGCTGCGATTAACTCGTCGCTCGGTTTACAATTGTAGAATGCATTGCCATCGACACCGTATTCACGAGGCCGAACCGAAGATTCCCGACGACTGGTCGGAGCACCACTCCAACTGAAGCCCCCCTCCCCTATTTTGAATTGGACCTCGAAAATCGCTTCGGTGTTATTCTTCACTCCCGGAGCATGATTGGAACGCAATGCTGCGACGACGTCTCCGTCAAAATCATCGGCAGTAACCAGCCGGTACGCTCCCAAATCGACAACAGCCTGTAGGTTCTGGGCAGCGTCGCTCCATTTCTCCTGATACAACTGCGCCTTCCCCAATTGAGCCAGAGCGGCTCCTCTCGTTGCCCTGCCCTGGTCAGAAACTTCGTAGGATACCGGCAAGTCGTTGGCCGCTGCAGCCAGGTCGCGCTCAATTTGCGCCCAAATATCTGCCGTACCGGCTCGCGGAACTGCTATCTCATTGATGTTATCTTCCGTTTTCAGCGGGCCGCCACCCCAGAGAGCATTGATGTAGAAATAGGAAAGTCCCCTCAGAAAAAGGGCCTCAGCTACCACTCGGCTCCTCAGAGAAGCATCGATGTCTTTTATGCCCGGAACGTTTTGAATAACCAGGTTAGAAAGAGCAATAACTTGATAGAACTTATCCCAGGGGCGGTTGATGTGTTCATTACCGTTCGGACCAAAAGCATGTGAAATCAGCTCAAACGGTGGGCCCTGTGTGTTAGAGGTCGGCGCAATGTCGTCCGAAGAAAAATCTTGAAAAAAATGAAAACTCCTCGCCCACAGCCCCCGATTCTGCAAGGGCGCATAGGCGGCATTGATGGCGGCAATCGCATCGGATTCCGTCTGGTAGAAGATACCGGAATTGATGGAATTTACATCGCTTTTATTGAGAAAATCGTCGTCGCAACCCGAGATCAGTATCCCACCGGCCACGAACAGGATCGTTAAGATCAATAGTTTTTTCATGTGTTTGAAATTTTTACAATGATTTTGGAAAACGCCCCATCAAAAACCTAATTGCAATCCAAAAATTACGGTTGTAGGCTGCGGGTAAACAAGGCGATCAAGACCGGCGTCGAGCCCCGTTCCGGAAGAAAGCGAACCGACTTCCGGTTCCAAGCCAAAATAGTCAGTAATGGTAGCAAGGTTCTGGGCCGACACGTAAGCCCTTAACCGGGAAGCTTTCAGCTTTTCCGTAAGGGATTCCGGGAAATTATATCCCAATGTCAAATTCTTGATACGGAGGTAGGAACCATCATGTACAAACCGGTCCGAACTTCTCAGGTTTTGATTGGGATCTGACCGAGTGGCCCTTGGGACTGTATTGGATGAACCGGGTCCTGACCAACGGTTGAGTACGGCAGTTCCCTGGTTGAAATTCTGTCTTAGGTCTTCCAACCACCTTTGGGCGGCGTTGTAGATCTCATGACCTTGAGCGCCCTGAAGAAAAATCTGAAGATCGAAGCCTTTGTAGTTGAGGTTGGCGGTAAGTCCGTAGATAAAGTCCGGAATCGGACTACCGATCGTCGTTCGATCGTCACCATTGATGACGCCGTCGTTATTTTGGTCGACAAAGCGAAAGTCGCCCGGTGCGGTATCGGGGCTTTGTTCGGCGTGCGCATCGATTTCTGCCTGACTCTGAAAGATACCGGCCGTTTCCCAACCGTAAAAGGACCCGATCGGTTCTCCCGGTCGCGTAATGGAAACTCCGCTCAAATCGTCGGTGATGCCGCCGGTGATGATTTCGGTTAATCCATCCTGCCCCAAACTGACCATTTCATTATTGATGGTCGTCAGATTAGCTGAGATACTATATTGGAAATCTCCTTGTGTTTTGGTATAGCCCAAAACCAGTTCGACTCCACTATTGCGAACTTCTCCGGCATTGACACTAGGTGCTCCAAAGCCAAACGATCCGGGAACACTGGCCCGCCAGATCAGATCGTCCGTGACTCGTCGATAATAGTCGAATGACATGGTAAGGCGATTATTAAGAAGTCCGAGATCCACACCGAGACTGGTCGTAGTAGAAACCTCCCACTGAATATTGGGGTTGGCAGAGTTCAATTGTGCAATCCCCTGTACGACCTCGCCACCGATTACGTAAAAGACATTCGTATTTAAGTTGACATCCGTGGGAAAATTAGACAAGGTAGATTGATTTCCGATCTGGCCCCAACCTCCCCGGATTTTTAGTTCACTGATCAGGGAGTTGTTCCGGAGGAAAGGCTCTTCGCTGACACGCCAGGCTGCAGATACCGATGGGAAATAACCAACTGGTTCTCCGCTCCGGAACAGCTTACTGGATTCTTCTCTCCTGATATTGGCCGTCAGAAGGTAGCGATTCGCAAAATTATAGTTCAGGCGACCGAATACGGATCGCAATGAAGTTTCTGCCTGATTGCTAACAGCTTGGTTATTAGCGGCAGTTGCCCCCAGAGAGATCACCGTGTTATTGGGCAGGTCTTGCCCGCTGCCCCCAATCTGGGTAAATTTGAAGCTCTGGGAGGAATACCCCGCCAGGACGGTCAAATTGTGTTGTCCAAATATTCGATTGTAGGTGAGGTATTGCTCAAAAATGGGATTGAAGTTTTCACTCCGCCGCCAGTTTAGCGAGGATCGCTCTCTGAGCCGGCGAACTTGCTCAAAAAGGGGATTGTAATCGAAAAAATCTCCGTACCTGAAATCCAGGCCCACTTGTATTTTGTAGGTTAGTCCGCGCAGCAATTCCAGTTCTCCGTAAATCGACCCTAAGACGGCATAGACCGTGTTTTCATTGGTGAGTAGCTGAGCATCGGCGATGGGATTGCGAGCATCCTGTCCTTCATCCACATCCGGATGACCGAAACCGCCCAGAAAAGAATCATCCAAAACCGGAACGGTTGGTGCCTGCTTGATGGCATGTTCCTGGGGTCGTCTCCCACCGGAGCCTCCGTTTTCAATAGTATTGGTTTTGCTGATGATGAGCGATTCTCCAATTTTGAGCCTTTTCCCCAGTTTGAAATCTGAATTCAACTTGAGAGAAAATCGTTCGAAGGCACTTCCCACCATGGTACCATTTTGATCGAAGTATTCCATACCCGCACTAAAGACAGCATTCTTGCTGCCGCCCGAAAGGTTCAAATTAATGTTTGAGATAGAGGCCGTTTCAAAAAGTTCATCCTGCCAATCCGTGTCGTGAGGAGGCTGTCCGTTGACAAATGCTTCCGGAAGCTGACCGTCCGGCCCACTGTGAATATCACGCAGATACTGGACATATTGATCGGCGTTGAGTACGTCGTAAGATTGATTCTGGCTTTGGAGTCCCGTGTAGGCATCCAGGCTAATGCGCACGGGGCCTTCCTTTCCTCGCTTGGTGGTGATCAACACCACGCCTCCGGAGGCTCTGATACCATAAATCGCTGCGGCAGAAGCGTCTTTTAGAATATCGATGGATTCGATTTCGTTCGGATTCAGGCTGTTTAAAATACTGGTACCTAATTGACCGCCCTCACCGGCCTGGATGGGCACACCATCGATCACGTAAAGCGGAGGTTCCTGTCCCACCGTTCCGATTCCACGGATCTGCACGCTTAGTGCTCCTCCCGGTTTTCCACCTCCCGACTGGGTAACCTGAACGCCGGCTACCCGCCCCTGCAACATCTGTTCAACGGAAGTCAAAGGCAAATCTTCTACTTCTTCGACGGCCACTGAAGAGACCGCTCCGGTGATATTTTTTCTACTGTTCGTCCCGTATCCGACCACGACAATTTCTTCGAGTTGAGCCACATCCGACTGCAATTCGACATCGATGATCGTCTGGCCGTTGAGGGTAATCGTCCGGGTGGCAAAGCCCGTATAGGAAAACACCAGGGTCTCGGTCGTTTCCGGTAAATCAATTGAGTACATTCCGTTGAGGTCGGTAATGGTTCCCGTTGAAGTTCCCGGGATCAGAATACTGACTCCGACCAACGGCTCACCGTTGGCGGCATCGGTAACCTTCCCCGTAACCGTTTGGGCCGACAGGAAAAAGCCTTGACTGCCCAAGAGTAAAATCACGAATACCATACCCGCATGGCATAAGGGTTGCTTCATAAACATAGCACTTGTTTAAGGGTAATAAGGATTAAAAAATGAATAGGTAATCCCAGCTAAGGATCTTAGAATATGTTTAAACTTTATCCTTCGGCCTGCAAATGCCCATTTTTGGAACCTCATTTCACCAAATTTTTAGACCATAGCGCTGCTATGCATCAAAA
>JANQRV010000126.1 GCA_028284395.1 Saprospiraceae bacterium | reverse complement strand
AAGATATCGTAGCCATCGACGTATCGATCACAGTCACCATTATCCTCGTTTCGCTGCGCAATTGAAGATAGTGCATTCTGCTGTTGTCCATTCTGAATTAATTTTTCGTAAGGAATGGCGTTCCATTTTAACCTACGCCGAAAACCCTTCGGATCATCCTTCAATAAGATCGTTTTACCATCTTTGTAGTCGACAAAAACAGTCTGTTGTTCTTCATCCAAAACAATGGCTTGGATGTCTGAGGACACCAAAGCAAGCCGCTCGCCTTCTTCTGTCGCAATTTGTATTGGCAGACAATAATAAAAAGCAAAAGAAAAGCCGAAGGTCAATACCAGTAGGGTCGCAATGGTTTTAGGTTTTCCGGCGAAGTGGGCCAATATTCCGAAAGTGCTGTAGTAAAGGAATGCGGCGGTTTTAGAACGTCGGGGAATGCGCTGCATAATTTCTTTTTTTCAAAATTGCTGGAAATTCAGGGATAAAGCAATTTTAAATAAGGAATGTTATGATTTAATTGAATTCAGAATTATTAGTAAAAACGACCCCACTATTACATCTGATTTCAAAATATAAGACAACAAATATCTCTTTTCCCCAACAATCAATTGCCTCCACTTTCTTCTATCGATGGACACTTTACTTTTCTTTCACTCCGCCGTTTTTTCAACAATGAATTCTTTCCACGAAAAAAATTATACGTAAGGGAAAAGCCCGCGAACAGATACCAGTCCAGGTCAAAGGGATCTCCTCTGGCAGCTCCCGGAGATGGCTGCTGAGCTTTGGGATTTACCTCCGGAGAGCGCCACGAAAGTAGCCTGGCTAGATTTCCCCGCTCTGCTTCCAAAAGCTCTAGATTTGGGTAATAACCACTGGTATCATCGAGATAATCGGTAAAGGTTTTACGCATTCCATATTCAACACTAAGGTTCCAGTTTTCGGTGATCGCGTATTTAAGCCCACCACCAACGGGAATGGATGGCTGAATCAAATCGTACCGATCCGGATAGTTTGGCAAGCCTTGCCCTTCCGTGCCTATGGGTTGCAAATCATGCCACCTACCTGCATAAAGAGCTTGTGGATTGAACCTAAAAATACCAATGCCAACAAAAGCATATGGTGAAAATCTTTTACGTAGCTGCAAAGGCTGATAGCGAAAGAAACTGAATTCAATTGCCAATTCAATCTCGGTAATCCTGCTTCTAAAGCTGAGATTCCGCTGAGCACGACTGCTTCCGTTTCTGATTGATCTGGCGTCATCGGCACCAATGGCTCCACGGTTGATCCCCATGCGAACCCGCAACCGATCATTAAAGTGGTATCGCCCTGATAGCCCTAAATAAACATCGGTTTCTCCCATGCTGGTCCAAAATCCTCCAGGAGTGAGATCCCCCAGATAATTAGCACCACCGATAGAGAAGCCAGCTTCCAGATACTGCGCCGTTAAACAATTGGTAAAAAGGAAGAACGTTAGAGTTAAAAAATACCCATTCATTCTTATTAATATTCAATGAAAAATAATAATAAGAAAGGAGAATTAAAATTAAAAGAACAGCTTAATCTATAGGGTAAAAAAAGACCGGTAGCACCAGGCCACCGGTCAGATCAATCAATTTAGTTATGCTATAGTAGATTATCGGCTTTTTGGTCCGCCAAACCCAGCTTATCCACGTAATCCATTACCTCCTCAACGATATTTTTGCTGTCAGGTCCCAATTGCTTTTGAATCTTTAACAGCAGTGCCGTCATCGTCAGATTCTTGATGTCTTCGCTACCAAAACCTACTTCGTGAATCAGGTTACGGATTTTACTGAAGATTCCTCCGTTGGCATATCCGCTGCTAAGGAATGCATCTTTCAGTCCGGACAGATTGGTGCTGGATTCAAGTAGATGGTCGATCGACTTTCCTCGATTCACAGCACTCATGATGTTCTTAATGAAAGTATCTTCACCGCCAACAATATCGATTTTGGCGTGCTTAAACACTTCAGATAAAACCTTGGCTTGTGCTTCCGCAATTTTAGCTTGGATTTCGATATTTGCCAAGGAGATTTCTTTTTCATTCTCAAGACGAATTTTGAACTCTTCGTGTTCTTTCCCTACACCGTCGAGTTTCTTCATCGCCAATGCCTTCTGTTCTACCCCTTTGGCCTCGGCGATCAATTTTTCCTCTAGGACCTTAGCTTCGGCCTGACCTTTTTCAGCCAGGACCTCCGCTTCGAGCATTCCCTGTTTGTGATTGGCATCGGCTTTTGCTTGAATGCCCACCGATTCCGCAACTGCTTTCTTTTCGATAATGGTAGCCTCAATGGCCCCTTCTTTCTCCTTGGCTTCAGCTTTGGCCTCAATTACCTGAGCTTCCGACAAACCAATGGTCGCTTCTTCAGCAGCTCTTGCTTCGGCTTTGATTTTACGAGCTTCAGCTTCTTTTATCGCCGCATTCTTTTCAGCTTCTGCATCGATGAGCATTTTTTCAGCGTGAATTTCTGCCGCTAGCTTTTCAGCTTCTGCCGTTTTAGATTGTTCTATGATGGTCGACTCTCCAGTCTCCTCAGCTTTGATTACCGCCACTTGTTTGGCGCGGTTTGCTGCAGCTACTTCCCGCGTATCTTTAATTTTTTCTTCTTCCTCGACTACTTTCTTTTCTACCATGATGCGCTCTTTAATCACATCTTGAATGTTCTTTTTCTCTTCTTCAATCGCGCGCGTCTTTTCGATATCGGCCAAAGCCACAATGCGCTCTTTTTCCGTCTGCTCTAGTAGCTGATCTTTTTCTACGCGCTCATTCTCAACCGCTTCAGCTCTTTCTCTATTTTTTTGAGCGATCAGGATCTGACGTTGCTTATTCTCTTCGGCAATACCGAGTTCCTCTTCAGTTTGAATGCGCACCCTCTCCGAGCGCAGCCTTTCCTCTTCGTTAATCTTGGCAATTTCCGCATTCTCCCGCGCCTGGATATTGGCGATTTCCCGCTTTTGCCGTTCTTCTTTTTCCGCCAGTTGCCGCTCGTACTCCAGGATGGCTTCCCGAGCTTCGACATCTTGTTCCTTCAATGTTTTTTCTTCCTCGCGCCGAATGAAATTCGCCTTAATTTTTTGGGCTGCCGTCAGTTCTGTAATCTTCTTAATACCTTCTGAATCCAGGATATTGTCCGCACGAAGGAATTCGACGGGGGTTTGCTCCAGAAAATCGATCGCACAATCATCAAGGACGTAACCATTCAGATCATGGCCGATGATATCGATGATTTCTTGTTTGAATTTTTCACGATTGTCATAGAGTTCCACGAAATCAAAACGCTTTCCAGCTGTTTTCAGTGCTTCCGAAAATTTAGCTTCAAAGAGATTTTTGAGCGTTTCGGGATCCGAAGCACGAACGCATCCAATGGTTTGTGCGACTTTAATCGTATCTTGTTTTTCCTGGTTTACCCGGACGAAGAACACCACCTTGATATCGGCTCTCATATTATCCTTACAGATGAGACCGTCTTCCTTTAATCGTGCGATTTCAATCGTCTTGACCGAAAGGTCCATTGTTTCCGCCATGTGAATGATCGGAACGACAATAATACCGCGGTCGAAAGCGATCTTGGTGCCTCCCATCCCCGTTCTTACCAAAGCCTGGCCCTGAGGAATTTTTTTATACCAGGTGGCGATCATAATCAAAATTCCCAGAATGATGACCGGAATGATGATGGCAAAAAGAGAAGCAATTTGTGAAACCATAAATTATCTTTGGTTATGAGGTTAAAAATTTAGTATTGAGTGAGGAGCATCTAAAAGAATACATCTAATTGGATTCAAAAACTCGGTTTTTCCTTCCAATGATAATATACAGCAAAAATCCCGGGAATGGCATTAATAACAGGATAATAATCCACACTAGGCGATCATTATCCCTAGCAAAATTACCGGTAATCGCATCGATCAAACACCAAAACCAGAGACCGATCCCCGCCAATATCATTCCTACGAAGAAAAGCCCTACGACTGACATTATCATATTTTATTGTTTTTGTTGTTTTCTTCTTTTCGATTCCGAAGTCTTTCCTTTTTTGAACGAAATGGGAAACTTCGAAAAACATCCATCCCCTCTTCTTCTGCCATTGGCCCTAGGACCTGAGTTTTTCGGCCT
The DNA here is from genome assembly GCA_028284395.1 of Saprospiraceae bacterium. Classification (GTDB taxonomy): domain Bacteria; phylum Bacteroidota; class Bacteroidia; order Chitinophagales; family Saprospiraceae; genus JANQRV01. The sequence continues at coordinate 11,113 of JANQRV010000126.1, read as the reverse complement.
CCTACATTGATCAAAGGTCGACAATCCGGCTTCAATTTTCCACCACTAAACTGCTGTAGGGTTCTTTGACTTAGACCGTAAACAACCCGACTTATCTTGGCCCAATGAATGGCACCACTACACATCACACATGGCTCTACATTACAATAAAGGGTGTATCCTTCCAGGGAGATGAGGTGTTTTTGTCGGCAAAATTCACTAATCAAGACCAATTCGGCATGAGCCGTAGGGTCTACATACTCGATACTTTTATCGATGGAAGTTGCTAAGATCTTCCCGTCCTTGACAAGCATGGCTGCAAAAGGATCAAATCCCAGTTCTGCCGCGCGCCAGGCTAATTGATATACCTTCTTTAGAAATACTAAATCCTGCTTCAAAGAGATCAATCATTTAAAATGCCGGATCAGATAATAGTTGCCGCTTTCGGCTTGTCGAACCACCACCCCCTTGTCTCCTTTCTTCAATTGTTCCTTTCCTCCTCCAGCTACTTTGACACTGATTAAAAGTGGACTACCATCGGATATTACCTCCGCTTGACCTACCTTAGTGGTCGAAGTGGAAAGCGTCACGGTACATTCTTGCCCCAGGTAATCTACCGCTTCGACACTTCCGTCCAACTTGGAAAAAATGGGTACCAATGGCGTCGTCACCAATTTGGTAATAACCAAGCTGATAAACAGGTTCGGAATTAGAATGGCCAAAGCAAATAACCAGGTGCCATCACCCAGATAATGATTTGCCAGCAGGGAAATGGCCCACATCGACATGATCAGGAATGTCATGATGACCATAAAAGGCAACTTACCAAAGTTAAAAAACTGCAACGCCCCCGCCATCCATCCAACATTGCTTGCACCAGATAAATGGGCATCTATCTCTGCGTCGACATCTACATCAGCATCAAAGTCAAGATCGAAATCCAGTGCACCCAAATCGATTGCACCGATGATGACCGAAAGCCAATAAAGTAAAATGAAGACCAACAGTACCGTGAAAACAATGTTAACCGGTTCGACTGCTGCTTGAAATAGTTCTTGCATAGTTGATGTTTACAATGTTATTTCTAAAATGCGCTAAAAACTGGATTCTACGCTAGTTTCCTCGGCAAATCGAAGAAAAATCTCGACCAACTGTTAAGGTACGGTTAACGGAATTGCAGATAATGCGCCAATTTTTGTTGTTCTTCTGGTGTCAGGACTAAAATATTCTTGAAGTCCTCCCAACTTTCGAACGGACCATGGTTGATTCGATAGTTAACAATAGCGCGGGCTTGTCTGTAAGTAATGTATGGATGGCGCGCTAAAGAATCGACCGTTATTTGATTAATGGAGATTTTCTGAGTCAAAGGGGTCAGATGGAGAAAGGGCTTGATCTTTTGAAAAGTACTATCTGGCAAGCCATACGTCTCTGCAACTTGATCAATGCTGTAAAAGCCACCTAATTTTTGGCGAAAATTGGTAATCCGTTTCGAATAAAAGGGGCCAATACCCTTTAATTGCCGCCACTCCTGCGCTGTTGCTTGATTGATATCGATCCGGACCACTGCAACACTTTGGCGAGTGACCTTTCCAACATTCGCTGGCGGGCCATCTGTCGCAGCATTATCAATTACAATGTAGGGAGCCAATTGATCGTATAAATCCGGACTAAGACCATAAATCTTTTTCAAATCTCCCTTTTGCCGAAATATCCCTCCCTTATTTCGGTAATTGAGAATAGTATTGGCTATACGATCCGGTACTCCATAATTTAGCAATTCTGCTTTGGTGATTGTGTTGGGATTGAACGACCTCTTCTTCACCTCTGAATGGATAGGTTGCGTCGTTTTTCTATCCTGATACTTTTTTCCGGGAGTAGCGATTCTTATATGGGGCAGCAATTGATCATAATCCTCTTTAGAGAGGTTGTAAACCTTTTTTAAGTCTTCGGGTTTTTCAAATCTCCCCACTTTTTCTCGGAAATTAAGAATCGTTCGGACCGTCTTCTCCGGTATGTCATACGCCAGTAATTCCTGCCTGGTCGCGAGATTAGGGTCAAAAGGCAATAATGCTACGGAACTGGTTGTATCGGCTTCGGCCAGATGTCCAGGCAGGAGCGTATCAACCACAAACTGTTCTAAAGCGATTGGTTCTTGGGTATGCATGAAGGGCAATAAATGACTAGACAAGAAAAGCAGGAAGCAGACAATGGCCAGGACCAAAGTTCCATTGCGTTCCGACTTCGTATAATAGAAATAATCTTTTATTTTTTCCATAGATATTAACTTGAAGATCGTTGCTAGAAGCCATTAAGGTGTTGCTTCTATGACCAAAGCGCCATGCGTTTGGATATCAATACAGCGCAGGCCAAGTTCTTGGCACTCCCTGTTCCATTGCTCCGTTTTGTAGCGACTGTTTGAACCATCAAAAATAAATTGCCCCGGATTGAATGTCGACTCTAGGTCGCGCAGACTGATCCGAGGGTTTTCTCTAAGCAGTAAGTAATCCACTCCGGGCAAGATCGTGGAATCCCTATTAAAATACCCGTCAACGATGACGATCCGGATCGAATGGAAGTTGATTTCGCCAATCGTTTGGTCCAGCCGTCTTTGGTGGTTGATACGAGACCATTGACGAAAATTACCAGCAACATATCTCAGTTGGTCCTCAGCAAGTTTTGTTGGCGCAAAAGCAAAAGCTGTCTGTCCGTTGAAAAAGTCGATGACTGTACCATTCCTTACGGAATAAATGACAATTCTGCGTTGTTTAAGGGAAGTACATTCCTTCGATAGATTCCAGATGCCGATCACTAATAAGCAAAAAAGAGCGGCTATACCCCACTTCAATTGTAGATATTCTATAGTCAGAATCACAAAAAAGAAGCAAAGGAAAAGGGGAACCAATACCCAGACCGGGAAGAAGATACCTTCTAACTTGCCATAAGGGATACTTTGAATCCAAAAGATCATGGTGTTGACTGAATGAATCACATAAAACAGTACTTTCCCAATCAATTCGGGCAAAAACGGTACAGAGTGTAATGAGAATACCAGGAACCCAAGACCTAAGATCAGCGTCGCCGCCGGTACGACTACCAGACCGGATAACCAAAAAAAAAGGGGGAATTGCTGAAAGTAAAACAAACTTACAGGCAGCGTAGCTAACTGGGCCGAAATCCCCACTGAAAGGAGTTTCCAAAGATAGTCTAACCATGTATTGGCGATGTAAAAGAGGCCGTAAATTTTAGGCTGAAAATAGATAATGCCCAACAATGCGGAGTAAGATAATTGGAATCCTACATCGGCAAGCGTAAAAGGGTTTATGCAAAGCAGGACGAAAGCAGAAGCCGCCAGGACATTGTATATGCTGGCCTCGCGATGTAACGCACGACCAACAATCAAAAAACTCAACATAGCACTGGCCCTCAAAACCGAAGGAGCGGCCCCGGTGATGAGGGCAAAGGACCAGACTCCCCCCAATTGAATAAAAATATTTAAGATCCGCATCAACCGATTGGCTCTATTTAGAAATGCCAGCAATGAACTCAAACCTAGATAAATCAGTCCGACATGCAAGCCCGAAACAGCGAGAACGTGCATTGCTCCAGTATCAGAATAGGCACTTTTCAACTCCTTGGTCAACTCATCTTTATGCCCTAGAATGAGCGCGGCACCGACTGCATTTTCATTTGATTCAGGTAAATATGTTTGCAAGACTTTTAAAAATTTATTTTGTATTTGATGCGCCAATCTCACAATGGAAAAGTCTTGATCATTGCTCAGGATTCTCCAGTTTCCTTCTTGAATGAACAAACGGTGATGGGTATTTTTGATACTCATATACCTACTAAAATCAAAGCTGTAGGGATTACTGGGACCAGCAATCCTCCTGAGGTGACCTTTCGCCAGAAACCAATCTCCAACGTAGGGGTCTAAGTCACCATTAGCGGGAAGATAGACCAGTAATTGCCCATTGGCACTAGATTCATTCATCGAATCCGATCCTATCAGCAACACTTTTACAATCAACCGGTACGATTTTTTATTCCGATTAATTTCCTTTATTTTACCTAAAATGTAATTTTGTTGTTTGATATGGCTTTGAAAATGGCTTCTCCCATGCAACCCGTGGTGAAAATAGCTCAAATGGCAACCAAACAAGAATAAAAATACATTTAGCCCTGCACCAAAATACCACCGACTCACAAATTTGATTTTAAATGAGTTAGCGGCCACCAAAAATAAGATTGTTCCTCCCTGAACGACCATTGCACAATAGGTATCGATCCAGAGATGTACCGAGAAGGAAGTAAGGATTCCCAAGGCCAAGGGTATGCAGAGCCTTACAAAGGGAATTTCTCGCCAGTTCATATGAAGTTGTCAATTAGTGATGGATTATCTATTTTTAGCGACGCAAAATTTGCTATATAGATCGCTAGTTTACTTGGCGTCAATTTAAAAGGTTAGACTCTAACTATATTAGACTCAAAATACAGGTCTGGCTATTTTTCAAAAAAGATTCATAAAAGTATGCACAAGACCAACTAAACAAGCTCAAGCAGAATGTCAGATGTACAGACGGAATTTCAGAATTTTTTCAAAGCAGCCTTTACTGTTGATAATGTAATATTTGGTTTTGACGACGGGGATCTAAAGGTCCTGTTGATTAAACGGGGTGAAATGCCCTATGAAGACAATTGGGCATTACCTGGTTATTTCATTAATGAAGATGAAGATCTTGATACCGCTGCCAAACGGGTTTTGGAAGAATTGACCGGTTTGCGAAACGTTTTCCTGGAACAGGTAGAAACTTTTGGGTCCGTTAATCGGCATCCATTCGGAAGAGTCATTACCATTGCCTATTTTTCTTTGGTAAAGATCAGCAATTACAAACTGCAACCCGATTCGATCGCGCTTAAAGCCAAATGGCACAGCATTTCAAAAGTAAGGGATCTCCCTTTTGATCACAGCGACATTCTTTCTTCATGCTTTGAAAAGCTCAAGCAATTGGTCCGCATTCGGCCATTGGGCTTTGAACTACTGCCTCCTAAATTTACCTTAACTGAACTTCAACATCTCTATGAGTCCATCCTGGAAACAGAACTAGATAAAAGGAATTTCAGAAAGAAGATCTTGTCGATGGACTTATTGATCGATTTGGAAGAGACACAGGAGGGCGTCGCACATCGGCCCGCTCGCCTCTATAAATTTGATCGGAAAAAATACGAGCAATTTCGGGCCGAAGGATTTACATTTGAATTGAAAGAAAGTAGAAAAAAGATGAGAAAAGCGATGATCAATCATCAGTAGATACTGCCTCTGGAGTCCATCATGAACAATTCCAGGGTTCCAGGATATTGAGTGCGATATTCCGTAACCAAAGATTTTACTTCACCTGCCATTTGGTCTGTCAGGTTATACATGAAAGAAATAACTTTTTCAGATTCAGGTTGTTGCTGAATGGTCAAACTCGTCCCTTCTTTGGTAAAATAGCCATAATACCCATCCGGTACATCCCTAGGTTCCACCAGGCTTCCAAGTCGATCCAAAAATGCTTGTGCTGCTGCTTCATCGCCAGCAAGACTGTAATTTATGTATCCCCAGGTAATGTCCTCGGGCACTCTGCGCAATCTGTCCCGGTTGAAACGGATCCCATTCTCGGTGTACATTTGAACGGAATATTCATCTTCGCTAAAAATAACCTGACCTTCATTGACAACAGTACTTTTCAAGTCAATGCGCAGTCCGTAGATGCCGGGGGCCAGCGAGGCCAATTCGGCATCTGCACCGGCTGGTGCCTTTCCCGGGTCGCAATCCGATGGTTTTACGATGTCCTTAATGGATAAATGGATCTTATTGCCGGAAATAAAGTAGGTATTTTCGACCTTGTAATTGCTACAATCTTCTAACTCTATGATGGATTTGATAAGGAAAGTTAAGTTTCTGCTTTCGGGATAGAGGTTTTCCCAAATTTCCAGTTCAAATTCATCTTCTACCTCGGCAATCACTACCGGATCGCCAAGAGAAGTTACATCACAAGCACAAAACCCCAGTACGATCAAAATTTGAACAAGAAAGATTGTTTTTTTCATTTCCAGCGCTTTACCTCTTAAAGTTTTTGGTTTATGGTTGGCACTATACCAATCTACAGAACATTTTACCAAAAAAACGAGCAAATAACCAAAATGCTGCCTTTCCACATTAAAATATCGCGTATATTTGCAGCCTATGAAAAAAATAAGAAATTTCTGTGTAATTGCTCATATTGACCATGGGAAAAGCACCCTGTCTGATCGGCTGTTGGAATACACAAAAACCATCTCCGAAAGGGAGATGAAGAATCAGGCTTTGGACAATATGGATTTGGAGAGAGAAAAAGGGATTACCATAAAAAGTCACGCTATCCAAATGTATTATCAACATTTGGATGGTGAACAATATACCTTTAATTTGATCGATACACCCGGACACGTTGACTTTTCCTACGAAGTGTCCCGTTCGATCGCTGCTTGTGAAGGCGCACTTCTGCTGGTGGATGCTTCCCAAGGGATTCAAGCCCAAACCATTTCCAATCTTTATCTGGCCATCGAGCACGATTTGGAGATCATCCCTATCCTCAACAAAGTCGACATGGAAAGTGCTATGGTCGACGAAGTGACCGACCAGATTGTCGATCTGCTGGGCTGCACCCCTGAGGAAGTCATACTGGCGAGTGGAAAGACCGGTCAGGGAGTTGACCAAATCCTCTCGGCCATTGTAGACCGTGTTCCTGCACCGACTGGCGATACGGAGGCCCCGCTGCAAGCCCTGATCTTTGATTCGGTATTCAATCCCTTCCGCGGCGTGATCGCTTACATCCGAATCAAGAACGGTACCTTGAAAAAAGGTGACCAGGTTAGATTCATTAATACCGGCCGAGAATATCAAGCGGACGAGATTGGCATCTTACAGCTCAACCAAGTAGCGAAAAACGAATTAAAAGCTGGCGATGTGGGTTACATCATCACCGGTATTAAAATATCCAAAGAGATCAAAGTCGGTGATACCATTTCCCATTCCGGTTCTAATTCTGCCGAAGCCATCAAAGGTTTCGAAGATGTGAAACCGATGGTCTTTGCAGGAATCTTTCCAATTGACAACGATGATTTTGAAGATCTCAGAGACAGTTTAGAAAAGTTACAATTGAACGACGCGTCCCTGATCTTCGAGCCAGAGACCTCGGCAGCACTTGGCTTTGGGTTTCGCTGTGGATTTTTGGGTATGCTACACCTGGAGATCATCCAGGAGCGTTTGTTCAGGGAATTTGACCAGGATGTAATTACTACTGTTCCCAACGTTTCTTATTTTGCGTATTTGAAGTCCGGAGAGAAAATTCCGATCCGCACGCCTTCTGAACTTCCCGATTTGACAAAACTCGATTATGTAGAAGAACCCTACATCATCTCCCAAATCATCAGTAAGCCGGAATACATAGGCATGATCATGAATTTATGTCTTGAAAAGAGAGGGATGATGACCAAACAGACCTATCTGACACAAGACCGGGTAGAATTGACTTTCGAGTTGCCACTTGCCGAAATTGTATTCGACTTTTACGATCGACTGAAATCTATATCTCGGGGTTATGCATCCTTTGACTACACGCCGATCGACTACCGTCGTTCAGATCTCGTGAAGCTGGATATCAAGCTCAATGGAGAGTCTGTAGATGCTCTTTCAGCCCTGGTACATCGGGAAAAAGCCGAGAGCTTCGGCCGCAAGATTTGTAAGAAACTAAAAGAGCTTCTTCCACGCCAGCAGTTCGTCATTGCCATTCAGGCAGCGATCGGTGCCAAAATCATAGCACGAGAAACCATTTCCGCATTGCGTAAGGATGTTACGGCAAAGTGCTACGGCGGTGATATTACCAGGAAACGCAAACTGTTAGAAAAACAAAAGAAAGGTAAAAAGAGAATGCGTCAGATTGGTAGCGTAGAGGTTCCACAGAAGGCTTTCCTGGAAGTACTAAAACTAGACTAACACCGTATTTCCCTTCAGCTTATGAGTGAGGCAAGCAGCAGCAAACCTTACTAGTTCATCTTCTTTTTTGTCCTTCGATCTTTATCGGCTAAAACGTTGAGAAGACCAATTGTACCAATACCGGTTATGAATAGGATCAGGGCGAAATATAGGAGTATCATGAAAGTTGTAATTGTTTATGTAACAGCAATAGCTGTCGTAGAACAATTACCTTGCCAAAATACAGCGAGAATGGAATGTCTGTTGTTAAGTGTTGGTTAAAAAAGGAGGGTGGTTGATAGCCAGTTCAAAATTTTACGCTCAGCTCTTATTTGTAGTGCGGTTCAGATTAAGATCTCTTGCCTCCTTGGTCACCTATCTGAAATGTTTTAATCCTGCTATTATGGCTTTAAGAATTAAACGCGGCAGAGTGTTCTCTTCCTTATATCCACGTAGTTTAGCTGCAAAGAAACTGAGAAGAAATCAAATTTGTAAACCGGCTATCATTCAGAAGCATGTCTGATTTAATTAAATCCTGTTATAGGATCTGCGTCTTCTGAAAGAGGAATAATTTAAGTTAGACGCTAGTACGAGCCCACCTCCTACAAAAAAGGCTCCGGTTACGATGTAAAGGATTAACATAGTATGTGATTTAAAAAAAATTATGAAATCGGTTTGCTAGAGATAAGACTATGTTCATGTAGGCATTGCTAAAATGAAAAAAAAATTAGAAAAAAAGAAATTTTCGAATTCTTTTTAGCTAACCTTCTGACAGACCAGTCTTTAAAAAGTCACCATCAACGCATTTTTTTTATTAATATATACAACAGAAACAGCACATATTTTATTATGTACGTGAAAGATTTATAGTTGTTAAATTTTTATAAGAAGTCTTTCAAGAGATAACAAGGTCAGATGTCAACTGGCTGACAGTGACACAGATCAGGCGAATGAATTAGTAAGTAGGGGAGGTTTTAATAGAGAAGAGAGTAGTAAAAGATTCCATTGAAGTTGTCGGTAACTATGTAAAAATTTAAGTTTGGGCGTCTCGGTCCTTTGTTGGGAACCAATCTGATTTAATCACTTTTTTGTTTAGAATAATGGTGCCTGCTACCAAGATGGCAATGAGTAATACTGTTTCAAATTCCATAGAAATTCGATTTGCTTAAATTTGTTTTCCAAAATCTTTAATACCGAAGGGTGATAACTGCCTTTGTGGGATTCCAGTCAAGGCTTCACTTCACTTGTTTGGTCTAGCCATTAAGACGCAAGTCTTCTACTAGCGTCAATAGAAACCGGGATAAAGTATGAAATTGGGGTAGCGGAGTTGATGTCTTTTGCGGGGGGAGTTGTATTTCATGTACGCATCTTGAAGCAAAAGGATACATTCAGAGCGAGTTAGCTCTTAATTTGTGATGCATATGTGTTCGAAATTAAGCATCTTTAGATCTATGAGCTTATCCAATCAATTGAAGGCGCTCAACGCGCAATATTATCCAAAACACCTATTTTACGGACCTTCCTGGATCGTTCTGGGTGTCAACAACATCTGCAACCTGCATTGTAAAATGTGTGATGTAGGAGTCGATTTCAACAAGAGTAACTTTTTTCAAAATTTGATGGGAAGCAGGCCCGTAAACATGCCGTTGGAATTGATTACCGACATTCTCGAACAAACCGCCCGGTATTTCCCGAAGGCCAATGTAGGCTATGCTTTTACCGAGCCACTCATTTACCCACACCTGGAAACATCGTTACATACTGCCCAACAGCTTGGCCTATTTACCTCCTTGACCACCAATGCACTCAACCTCAAAAGGTTCGCGGATCGATTGGTTGACGGAGGTCTCGACGAAATCAACATTTCGCTTGACGGTCCGCCGGATATCCATAACTTTATCCGCGGGCATAAACGTTCGTTTGAAAGGGCCATTGCTGGCATCGAATACCTTTTGGAACAGAAGAAGGCTCCTCGAATAGCCGTTTATTGTGTCATAACGGAATGGAATATTGGCCACCTTTCCACATTCTTAGAATTCTTCAAACCTTACCCTCTTCATAAGATCGGTTTTATGCACACCAACTTTACCCCAACTTCAGTGGCAGATCTCCACAACAGTCAGTTTGGCGATCAATACCCAGCGACCGCTTCCAATATGACCGAGATTAAGATTGAAAATATGAATTTAAGGGAGTTATGGGACGACATTCAGACCATTCGCTCTAGAACGTATCCCTTTCCCATCGTTTTTTCACCGCAAATTGACAACTTTGAGCAACTCGACATCTTTTATAATCAGCCGAAAATCAAGTTGGGAAGTCGATGCCACGACATCTTTCACAACATCATGATCAAATCAGATGGGACGGTCATACCAGCTCATGGTCGTTGTTACAACCTCACTATTGGAAATGTGTATGAAAACAACTTGAAGGAGATTTGGAACGCCGAGAAGATCCGGCAGTTCCGACAGACGGTTAATCAAGCGGGTGGATTATTACCCGCTTGTTCCCGTTGTTGTAGTGGCTTCGGAAACTAACCTCTATTTTGTCCAATAATCTACCACTGTCACTTTATCCAGATGAGGGCCCAATACCTCACCAAACGCCTTGTGGGCCGGATGCGGAAGATAAATGGCTCTGCCCTCTTCCGACTCAAAACTCAAGAAGAAACAATGCGTAAAACCATCATTAAGGCCCTCCGGACTATTATTCAGTCCCCATTCATAGCCCACGATCTCTGGAATAGCAGCCGGTAAGGCACTGAACGCATCTTCAATTTTTTTTACATCTTCAGGACTTGTTTCATCCTTGAATTTAAAAAGCACAACGTGACGTAGTAATCTTTCTGACACAGTAGTAGTTTTTTCGTTGTTGGATACGGTTTCAGCTTTTGCTTCTGTAGTTGCTTCCGGTTCCGTAGAGGAGTTATTACAGCCACAAAAGAAGGTGGCAACCAGCAATAATGTCAATAACTTGTTCATTTTGATTTTACAATTGATTTGATGATTGAATCTCTTTTTACGCTAGACTACTTCCTAAGAATATGTTTAAACTTTATCCTTCGGCCTGCAAATGCCCATTTTTGGAACCTCATTTCACCAAATTTTTAGACCATAGCGCTGCTATGCATCAAAA
>JANQRV010000106.1 GCA_028284395.1 Saprospiraceae bacterium | reverse complement strand
CAATTGCCAAGGAGCCTCCCGGACAATATACCTGGTCTCCCGTAACAGTAATCACAGGGGGCTGATCTGCTGTTGGCACAATGGATTCGCTTAAATCATCCGCTGTGGTATTGGTATCTGTTTGGTCCGCGTTGACCGCAGTGATTGTGTTGGTTATGGTTGAGCTGGCGGTTCCTGCATCCACACTTGCCGTAATGTTCAAGGTGGATGTAGATCCATTATTCAGGCTCCCAATGGTCCAAACTCCAGTACCCGAATTGTACGAACCATCATCGCTTACATAAGTGACCCCCGTAGGTAAAACATCCGTAACACTAACGTTTGTGGCATTATTGGGACCATTGTTTGTCACTGTAAGTGTGTAGACCACATTATCGCCTTCTTTGGGTGTGCTGTCATCAACCGTTTTGGAAACGGCCAAGTCAGTAGTTGAAAAAACCGCTGAAAACAAAACATTATCTACATAAATGGTCTCGCTACCACCCCAGTTTCCGCTTCCTGTTATAAACTGTATTTCTGATGAGGCTGAGATTTCGCTGGAATCTAAGGTATAGTTCACAGATCCGGTTCCCGCCAAAGTAGCGATAGTATTGTATGAGGATCCATTAAACAGTTGAACTAAAAGACTTTCATTGCCACTGGTCCTGTCGTAATCCAGAGTTAAAGTAACACTGGAGGCACCGGACAGGTCCAGACTTCTCCTTATACTTCGGTTATCAAGATTCCTGAATTCCAATTCATTGCCCACGATTTCTATTCTACCACCACTTGGACTGGAATCATCATTGCTCTCAATCCAATTACTGGAAAAATTTTGATTCCCGTCATTGTTGGAATAAGAAACTGAGCCGAAATTATCTCTAAATGTTGCCTGACCAAATAAAGATGTAGAAGATAGCACAAGCAAAGTCGTGAGAAATAGTAATCCGTTTTTTAGTTGGACTATTTTACCTAACATACTTATTCAGGATATCTTTCAAATGTAACTGTACATCTTAAGGTCTCTAAATAATTGTTGTGAAAGGACTTATCGATAAAGTGAACCCCTACAAACATGGGGTGAGATCAATGGGAAGGATTTGTTAAAATCGCGAAAAAATGGACATAAAGAGTTTGTTTTTCAACACTTCAGAAAACCATTTTATTCAAAAATGATGAATTCCGATCGGCGGTTGAGTTGATGTTTTTCCCTTGAACAAGGTACACCATTGTAGCAATCATTGACCAGTCTTTTTTCACCAAAACCTTCTCCCCTTAACCGATCGGCCGAGATTCCCTTTGATACCATATAGGCAACGGTCGATTCAGCTCTTTTCTGCGATAACCATAGGTTATAGGCATCATTACCGCGACTATCGGTATGAGAGTTTACTTTGATTTTCAAGCTAGGATATTTCTCCATCGCCACGATGACCTTCTGAATCTCTATCTCTGCATCGGGACGGATGTTGTACTTGTTCAAATCAAAGTAAATTGTGCTCAACTGCAACAGTTTGGCCAAATCGTCACCAAAGCCACCGGTCACAACATCACGTTCGAGATAAAAATCCACGATTCGAGGTTTACCATAGGATTTGTTCAAGTATTCTTCAGCAGGCACATAACCATCGCGAGAAGCCCTTACAAAATTGCCTTGGGCACAATCCAAGGTGAGCACATAATTTCCTTTAGAATCCGTAATCGTTGTGGATACCTCTTTATTTTCCTCATCAATGATCTTCACAGTAGCACCAACCAAAACCTCATTTGAAATACGGTCGCGAACCGTACCGGTAACATCTTGGATACATTCGAGTACCAGAGGTTCTGTCTCAGCGAATTCATAAATATCATCTTCGCCCAATCCCTCTGGCCTGTTTGAAGAAAAATAGCCCTTTTTGGTTTCTTCATCGAGGATAAATGCGAAATCGTCGTGATTCCCATTGACGGGCTTCCCTACATTTACAACGGGTTCATCAAAGTTTCCGAAAGCAATTTTTGTCGCAAATACATCCAACCCGCCTAGACCTTGATGTCCATCGGAAGAAAAATAGAGAACGCCTTCCTTAGATATGAATGGAAAAGTTTCCCTAGCTCTCGTGTTGATATTTTTCCCTAGATTGACAATGGGACCATAGGTGCCATCGCCAATAATCTCCGTCATAAAAATATCCGATTCTCCAACGGATCCTGGCATATCGGAGACGAAATACAATTTCTTTCCATCCGGGCTCAATACGGGGTGCGCAACGGAATAGGAATCGTTATTAAAAGGCAGTTCGGTGACGTTGGTCCACTCCCCATCAATGAGTTCTGCACTATATATCTTCAGACGAATAATTCCTTGTTCGTCCTTGTATTTTTTTCCACCCAAAAAATTGTTCCGGGTAAAGTACATCGTCTGCCCATCCCTTGTAATGGCCGAAGTAGACTCATGAAGCCTTGTGTTGACATCTCCCTCTAATTTTACAACAGTATTATTGGAAATACTATCGGCATCCACCTTATACAGATCTAAAAAGTCTTTCGAATTCCAGGTATGGCGGTATCTTGCCAAGTTTCCGGTATCCCTATCTGAAGAGAAAATGAGTCCTTTTTCATAGAAGGAAGCGGCAAAATCTGAATATTTGCTGTTATACGCAAAGGGTTTTACCTCGTATCTTCCTGAATTCTCCTCGATTTTCGCCAAATAATCCTCATCGTATGCCAGTTCCCCCGTAGCTGCGGTAATCTCCTTAAACTTGGCCATCATTTCCGCTGAACCGTTATAGTCTCCCAAAGTTTTTAGGCTCTGGGCATATCGAAAGTAATAGTCCGGTTCGGTTCCATCCGGATAGGTTTCCACCAATCGTTTGTACACATTGGCAGCCTCTTCATACTTTGCATTGAAATAGTAGGAATTGGCAAGTCGCTTTAAAAGATCGGATGATACATATCCCTTATCAAGTACTTTTTTATAAATATCGATAGCAGGGCTAAAGGAGTATTCATCATAACGCTCGTCGGCCTTTGCCTTCACCTTTGCCTGTTGCTTCTCATTGACTTTAGCCTGATCTTGCGCCAAGACAGTGGTAGCGTATCCCGAAAAAGCTATAAGTAGTATGAGTATTCTTTTTAGCATATTTTAAGTGTTAAAAGAATCTTGGGGATACAGTTCGTTGAAACGCCTTTAGCAGTTCCAATCTTAAAAATACTTCGAAGGAACCGTCGTTAAACTGTGTTCCTCCCAATTCAGTGGTCTCACGATCGTAAGCAAGGCCCAACATAATCTGATCGGTAATTTGAAATCCTGCCAAAGCGCTTACCGCAGCATCCCATCTGTACGCCGCTCCAAAACTGAATCTGTCCGCAAAAAGGAAATTCGCCGACATATCTAGTTGCAACGGGGCGCCGCCGACCGCCTTGGTCAATAGCGCCGGTTTAAATTTGAGGTCCGCGCCCAAATCGAATACATAACCGGTTATAAAATAAAAGTTAATACGTTCAGTGGCCAAAAAGTTCACCGAATCGTCGCTGGAATCACCATTGTCAAAATACTCCGTCTCCAGGACATTAGGAGCAGATACCCCAGCATAAAATCTATCTGTATGATAATAGATTCCCAGTCCAAAGTTGGGATTAAACTGATTGTCGATATTGTCCTGCTGTACGACTTCCTGATCGAAATTTCTTAACCCATTGAAATCAAGGCTTAGCATATTGCCCCCTGCTTTTAACCCAAAGGACAATTTAGCATCCCTTGCAACATCTATTGTATAGGAAAGAACAGCATCAAAAAAAGTTTCCTGTACTACACCATCGCCAATATTGTCGTTAACGATGGAGACTCCATAACCCAATCTGCTGTTGCGAATCGGGGAATGCAAATTCAATGTAAATGTCTCTGGAGCGCCGTCAAGTCCCACCCATTGGGAACGATACAGTCCAGCGAAACTTAATTGCCCTCTGGATCCTGCATACGCTGGATTAACGCTCAATGTGTTGAACATATATTGCGTGTACTGTGCATCTTGTTGGGCAACAAGACTTTGAAACACAACTCCAATAAATAAAAACGGAATTAAAAAGTGTCTTTTCACCATGCTATCTCGCGTATGTTAACGGCTTATATAAATGTATTCGGAGTCTGTAAATTTACCTTCGTCTGTTTCGTACTCAAATATATAAAAATATACCCCGGCCGGTAGGTAGTCGTTCACACTCAAGGTTGAACGACCTCTTGAACGGCCATCGAATACGTTGTTGACATTATCATAGTCTTTTCCTTCGTATACGGCCACTCCCCATCGATTAAAAATCCGAAGGGTACTTGTTCTAATATTTCGAACACCTCTAATGAATAGGAAATCATTCTTTAAATCCCCATTAGGTGTCAACATTTGATTCACCTCAATTTCTTCATCAACAGGTGGTGCAGGATCATCGATGGGGTCAAGGTAGTCGGGCGTGCCGTCACCGTCGGTGTCGTCGTCCGTGGGGTCGCCATCCCCGTCCACGTCCTCGTCCGGGGTGTCGATCCCATCGCCGT
>JANQRV010000097.1 GCA_028284395.1 Saprospiraceae bacterium | reverse complement strand
ACCTACCATGATTGGATGCTCGACGTTAGCAACACGCGCGGTAAAGGTGTCGGTACCGTGCGATTCGAATTGTGCCCCCACTAGGGACACAAACTCCGGAGAATTGCGAAAACAATAACTGGCGCAATGAATCGGGATAAACCCTTTTCCGCTTCTTATGTAATTGAGAAGAGCACGTTCCTGATCCGGAGCAATGCTATCGTGATTGGCGTATAGCACCAGCCCGTCATATTTGTTGAGGTTTTCCGTATGGAGATCATTCAGGTCTGAAGTGTAATTGAAATTGATGCCTTTAGGTGTCAGTGCTGCAGCCAACAACGGCATATACACTTCTGAGTTGTGGTGCTCATCGTCGTGTCCAAGAAAGAGGATTTCTATCTTTCGGGGAGGCTCTTCCCGCTGGCAATGCCATATGAAAGACAGACAAAAGAGCATAAAAAGGATTCTTACAACCCTTGTGGTTTGGCGTTTGACCTGGTTCATTCTGTTTTGACGTTTTAATAGGAATTTAAAGATGCAAAAAATGTGTTTAAAAATGATCTGCTGTTAATAAGATTTGTGGCCCGACCCCTTTACATCGTAAAGTAAAACCCTTAACCTTGTATTTGTGATTGTTGCCCGTAAAGTAAAACCGAAAAATCTATGGCTGCTTCTGAGATAGTATTTTTATTAAATGATCAATTGATTCGGACCACGGCACCTCCCGGAAGTGCGATGTTGGATTTTGTGCGTAAAAAACGCCACCTGACGGGTTCGAAATTGGTTTGTAAAGAAGGAGAATGTGGTGCTTGTACCGTCCTCGTCGGAAATTTGAGCGGGGATGAATTAGTCTACCAGTCCATGACGTCCTGCATCATGCCTTTGGTCAATGCCCATGGCAAGCATATTGTAACCATTGAAGGACTAAATATGGATACTCTTTCGCCGGTTCAACAAGCTATGGTAGATTCTTACGGCACTCAATGTGGCTTTTGCACGCCCGGTTTTGTCGTTTCTCTTTCGGGTTATTTGTTGTCGGCAAAAGATATTACGTTTGAAGGAGCTATTGGTGCAATCGATGGGAATATTTGTCGCTGTACCGGATACAAAAGTATTGAACGGGCGGCAAGGTCTCTGGTTGATCGTTTGATCGAGGAAGGAGACGGAAACAACATCCGGCAATTGGTCAAAGCAAAGTACATCCCCTCTTATTTTTCGACCGTAAAAGATCGCCTGGAAGGTTTGCTTTCGACCGATCATCAAGAATACAGCGGCAGAAAACTAGGAGGAGGGACGGATCTTTACGTTCAACGACCTTATGAAATGTATGAATCCGAAGTATTTCCAGTATACGATGCATCACCGATGAAACAAATTGAGCTCAAGAACGGCATCTGTACTTTTGGTGCGGCTTTGACTATGGGAGACCTCTATCGCTCGAAGGTCTTTGCTCGTGCTTTGCCAAATGCCGACTACATCTTTAAACTATTGTCATCCACCCAAATTCGGAATATGGCGACCATCGGAGGAAATTTGGTGAATGCTTCTCCGATTGGTGATTTTACCATCTTACTTCTAGCGCTGAATAGCAAAATCCATTTGGAGGGGGCTTCGGGCATTAGAACGCTGCCGTTAAGTTCCTTCTATCTCGGATACAAGAAACTGGATTTAAACGAGGATGAAATTTTGCTGAAAATCTCTTTTCCCATTCCAAACCGCGATACCATCTTTCACTTTGAAAAGGTTAGCCAACGAAAGTATTTCGACATTGCGAGTGTCAATTTGGCTTCGAGTATAGAAATGACAGATGATCGAGTACGATCCGCTCATATCGCAATTGGAGGTGTTGGCCCCATTCCTTTATACCTTAGAAAGACAGCGACTCATCTTCAAGGAAAAACCCTTGATTCGCACCTTGTAGAAGAAGTTTTTGATATATTACAGTCCGAAATTTCACCCATCAGTGATGCCAGAGGGAGTGCCGAATATAAGCGCCTGCTGGCCCGACAATTACTTTTAGCTCAATTCCTAAATATTAATGCCGGTATTTATCAAATCGAGAAATTGATTCATGTATGACCGTAAATCCACCGATTCAAAAAAAGAAAGGATCGCTGAATATTGATGCGCCACTGCACGTCAGTGGGAAGACCACTTATTTGGATGATATGCCCGAACTGGCGGGCACGCTTTACGCCAAGGTTTGTTATTCCAAAATCGCTCATGGACATATTCGAAGCATTGACACTTCGGAGGCTTCCGCCTTACCGGGCGTAGTCCGCATCATTGGTCATGAAGACATACCTGGTGTTAATCAAATTGGTGGTATCATTGCCGACGAGGTACTACTGGCGGAAGATGAAGTGCACTTCATCGGCATGCCCATTGTGATTATCGTAGCGGAAGATGAGGTAACGGCCCACAAAGCCCGGGAACTGATTCGCGTGGAGATTGTAGAAAAACCAGTGGTCGTAGATCCGCTGGAGGCTCATCGATGCAAAGAATACCTGAGCAAACCACTGCATTTTCAAATGGGTGATGTGGACAGCGCTTTTGCCGGTTCCGATTATGTTATTGAAGGCAACACCGAATCCGGTGGACAAGAACACGTATATCTGGAGACCCAAGGAGCTTACGCCATACCGCGCAGCAATGACAGCATGATTGTGTACAGCTCGACTCAGGGGCCAACGGCAGTTCAAAGGACAGTAGCTCGATTACTAGGCCTTTCCATGAATCAGATCGAAGTCGATGTCAATCGAATCGGCGGTGGATTCGGAGGTAAGGAAGATCAAGCTTCCGCGTGGGGGGCCGTCGTAGCACTCGCAGCTTACCTAGTACAACGCCCGGTAAAATACATTCTGGAACGGGGCGAAGATTTGCAAATGACCGGAAAGAGACATCCCTACAAGAGTAATTACAAGATCGGGTTGAGTAAAGACGGTATGATTCGTGCGTTTGCCGCCCGCTTTTTTCAAAATGGCGGCGCGGCAGCTGATCTTTCACCGGCGGTGTTGCAGCGTACTCTTTTCCATGCCACCAATAGCTATTTTATACCGAACGTTGACGTTTGGGCGTATCCTTGCAAAACGAACTTACCACCCAATACTGCTTTTCGAGGCTTTGGAGGCCCCCAGGGAATGTTTGTCATAGAGGCTGCCATCCATCATGCTGCCCGACAGATGAATATGCCCGTTCACCTGATCCAGGAGCGGAATTTGTTGTATGAAGGAGCGGAGTTTTCCTACGGCCAAAAAGCAGAAGATTGCGAAGCTCAATCCTGTTGGTATCAGGCCAAGGAAAGATATGACTTGAGTGCCCGGATGGAGCGAATCAAAGCCTATAATGCTTCCAACCCCATCAGCAAGAAAGGTCTGGCGTTGATGCCGGTCTGTTTCGGCATTTCCTTTACCAATACCATGATGAATAATGCGCGGGCGTTGGTCCATGTGTACAGTGATGGAAGCGTAGGTATTAGTACCGGCGCGGTAGAAATGGGGCAAGGGGTGAGTTCCAAAATGATCCAGGTCGCCACCAGTGCATTTGGGATTGATACCGATGCCATTAAACTGGAAACGACCAATACCACCCGTGTTGCCAATACCTCTCCTTCTGCCGCAAGTGCGACGGCGGATCTGAATGGGAAGGCGCTACAAGATGCTTGCCGTCAAATTTTGGAGCGTTTGGTAGACCTCCTAAGAAAGCACTGGGGAGTGGAAAATGAAGTGGAAGTGATCTTTGAAAACAACGGCGTGCATACATCAAATTATTCCAAGAATATGCCTTGGAAAGAGCTGATCAATCTTGCATTCAGAAAGAGAATAAACCTGAGCGCCAAAGGGCACTTTGCTACACCGCGAATACACTTTGATACGAAGACCTCCAAAGGCCATCCCTTTGCCTATCACGTATATGGCACCGCCATTTTAACCTGTACGGTTGATTGTTTACGCGGGAATTATGAATTCGATGCAGTAGAGATTGTACACGATTTTGGAGCCAGCATGAACAAGGCCGTGGATTTAGGGCAGATCGAAGGAGGATTGGCCCAGGGCATTGGTTGGATGACGCTCGAAGAGTTGATCTATGATGAGCAAGGCCGGTTAAAGTCCGGAAATCTTGCCAATTACAAGATACCTGATATTTATTCCGTACCAAAGGAGGTGAAAGTCCACTACCTGGAGGCAGAAGGTGTTGACCTGGCTATTCTCAAATCTAAAGCGGTTGGGGAACCTCCGTTGATGTATGGTATTGGTGCTTATTTTGCCCTTTATAACGCCATCCTGGCATTTAACAAGGTTGCTACACTGCCTTATTCAGCACCCATGACGACCGAAAAGGTTTTGATGGGACTCTATGGAAAAAGATGAATCAATTCGTTCAGAGCTAGTTTATGATGAAATATTTGTTTAGTGACCGGGTTTGGGTGGAGGGTGTTTTACAGCGGGCCACCATTTGTATGGAAGAAGACCGGATTTCATCCATTCTCGATCATCGACATCCCGGAGCTGTTGATTATTCAGGCTCGGTAATTATGCCCGGAGCCATTGATGTTCATGTGCATATTAATGAACCGGGACGAACGGATTGGGAGGGATTCCATACGGCAACCAGGGCGGCGGCCAGAGGTGGGACGACGACCTTGATCGATATGCCGTTAAATTCAAGTCCGGTAGTGACTACCACAGAAGCCTTTGAACAAAAAATACACGCCGCTCAGGGTAAATTATGGGTCAATACTGGATTTTGGGCGGGAGCAATCGGCCAGGATCCAAACGACGTCGTTCGTCTAATTGAAGCAGGATGTTTTGGTGTTAAAGTCTTTTTGTCAAATTCTGGGATCGACGAGTTTCCCAATATTTCTGCTCAGAATCTGGAGCTTTTGATGAGAGCATTGAGCGACAAAGACATACCCGTTTTAGCGCACTGCGAATTGGATACCTTACCTCCCGGTTCGCCCATCAACAAAGACCCCCGTGTCTATGCAAACTACCTAGCCTCACGACCTAAATCATGGGAGAATGAAGCGATTAAAATGTTTGCCAAACTTTGCAAGGAACACCATTGTAAGGCGCACATCGTCCATCTGGCTTCAGATGAGATTTTACCATGGCTGCGGACGCAAAAGATGAAACAGACTCCATTGACCGTCGAGACTTGTCCGCACTATCTGTTTTTTTGTTCGGAAGAGATCGAAGACGGAAATACGCTCTTGAAATGTGCTCCACCCATCCGGTCGGATGCAAACCGGAAACATCTGTTGAAAGGGATTAAGGAAGGGATCATTGACTTTTTAGCAACCGATCATTCTCCCGCTCCACCAAATCTAAAAGCCATCGACACTGGAGATTTTGTTGAAGCATGGGGCGGTATTTCCGGTTTGCAGTTCCTTTTATCGGCCAGTTGGACCGCTTTGAAAAATAGCGTCACCTTGGAGCAATTTATTCCTTTAATTACGGATAGACCAGCCAAATTTCTGGGCTTGGCAAGTGAAATCGGTAAAATTGCTCCGGGCTATAAGGCCGATTTCTGTGTTTGGAATCCGGAAGCGACCTTCAAAGTGATGGAAGAAAATATAGAACACCGCCATAAAGAGAGTCCTTATCTTGATAAGACTTTACATGGAACCATACAAGCCACCTACGTGAATGGATTGGCCTGCTTGAAAGAGGGGAAATGGCAGAAACACCCGCCGGGAAGAATCTTGTTGAAGACAAAATCTCAAGACGCATGACTGGACTGGAAATTCTATTGTTGTTCCTTTTTGCAGCGATCTCGCTAATCCTGTTCATATTGACCCAGATTAGTCACCAGGCTCCTTCTTGGTATCAAGCATTATCCGAAAATAAAAATCTGGCGGCTGCGAAAGAGAAAGGAGTGGAGCGGGTCGACCGGGCTTCTACCTTGGTGTATACCGGCATTGTACTATGCTTTCTCTTGCTAATCGGTCTGAGCTACGTTTATCTGAGAGACACCATTTATGTAGGCCACCTGCACGAGTGGATGAACATCATCGTTCGTTGGATGCACATCACTTTCGGTATTGCCTGGATCGGTACTTCCTTCTTCTTTGTTTTTATGGAGAACAGTTTGGTGCAAAATAAGAAACGTCCCGAATTGAAGGGGGATATGTGGATGTTGCACGGTGGTGGATTTTGGTTCGTTGAAAAATATAAAGTGGCGCCCAAAGTGATGCCAGAAGGGGCGCACTGGTTCAAATATGAAGCTTATTTTACCTGGCTTTCCGGGTTCGCACTGCTATTTGTCGTCTATTATTTCAATGCGGAAGCCATGCTGGTAGATCCCAATGTCTGGGACATCCCAGGTTGGTGGGGTACTTTGATCGGCATTGGATCTCTGGCGATTGGATATGCCATTTATCATTTTTTGAGTTTGACCCCACTTTTGAAACGGCCGGCTTGGTTTGGCTTGGTTCTTTTCGTGATCTTAATTGGTTTCGCCTATTTTTACACGAGTATTTTCAATGCTCGTGCCGCTTACATCCATTTTGGTGCTTTGATTGGTACTTTAATGGCGGGCAACGTTTTCTTTGTCATTATCCCGGCTCAGAAAGCAATGGTCAGAGCTACCAGGGCAGGTGCCGAACTGGATCCTGGTATCGGACAATTTGCCGGTCTTCGATCGTATCACAATAACTATTTTACATTGCCGGTCCTGTTTGTAATGATCAGCAATCATTTTCCCAGTACCTTTGGCCACGATCAGCCATGGCTAATCTTGGCGCTCTTATCTTTGGCGAGTGCCGGGGTGAAACACTATCTGAACCTAAAGGAGAAACACCAGCAATCCGTATGGGTCATGCCGTTTGCCATTATTCTATTGGTATCAACGGTATTCATTACAGCACCTGAGGCAGTTGGGGGAGAATGCACCGACGAAGTATCCTTCACGGAGATCTACGCTATTTTTCAGGAGCGATGTGTAAGTTGTCATTCTTCACAACCTACCGACGATGTCTGGACGTCTCCACCAAATGGCGTCGTTTACGACACGCCTCAAGATATGGCCAAAAGGTCGGAACAAATTATGCAACGGGTGGTCATCACGAAGACCATGCCTCAAAACAATAAAACTGGAATTACGCCGGATGAAAGGGAACGAATACGTTGTTGGATCGAGCAAGGCAGTTCTACCGATTGATCTATTGTAAATGAAATGTTTATGAAGTCTTCTTTAACGCAGTTTAATCAATTGCCTGAATCCGTAGTTTCGCAAACACTTTTTGCTTGCTGCGGTTCGACGCTCTGGGTGGAGAACATGCGGACTCGGATGCCTTTTACCGATGAGCGAAAATTATTCGATTGTGCTCGGCAGATCTGGTATGAAGTCTGTGGGGAGGCTGATTACCTGGAAGCTTTCGGCCACCATCCCAGGATTGGAGACCGGGAGCAATTACGTCAGCGTTTCGCCGCTACCGCCGATTGGGCTGCCACCGAACAAGCCGGCACGAAAACGGCTAGTGAGGCGGTATTAGATGAGCTGGCCGCTGAAAACGAAAACTACTTTAAGCAAAATGGTTATATTTTTTTGATCTGCGCTACCGGTAAGCCCGCATCAGAAATGTTGGCATTGCTGAAAGAACGATTGAAACACGACCGCGAAGAGGAAATACAACTGGCGAAAGGAGAACAATTCAAAATCACCTTGCTCCGACTACAGAAGGTACTGGAACTAAGAGCGCCATTTTGGAATGAAGTCAGCCAGATCACGACTCATGTACTCGATACCTCGGTAGGCAACCCGGGAGCAGGAATTGTCATTCGGCTAAAGCAGAAGTCAGCGAAAAAGTTTCAAGCCATTGGCATCGGTATTACCAATTCGGATGGCCGGGTTGCAAATTTATTGCCGGCTGGATTGAGATTGCCGCCAGGCCACTACCAGATGTGTTTCGATACCAATGCTTACTTTGAGGCAAGGGCGGTAGTTGGTTTTTATCCGAAGGTAGACATTGATTTTATGGTATTTGATGAAACGCATTACCATGTTCCACTCCTGATCAATCCATTTGGTTTTTCAACCTATAGAGGGAGTTAGCATGAGTAAGCATACCTGGCAATTTATAGCAAGCAATCTGTCGGCCGACGTACCGGTGGTATTGTTATACGTAGTGGAGAGTAGTGGCAGTTCTCCCGGGCGAATGGGCTTCTCAATGGCCGTCAATCAACTCGGAGACTTTACCGGAACGATTGGAGGTGGAATTATGGAGGTTAAACTCATCGAATTGGCGAAGCGTTTGTTGATGCTACCCGTTCCGTCCCCTAAGATCAAACAACAGTATCACGATAAAAAACATGCCAAGAATCAATCCGGTATGATTTGTTCCGGTGCTCAAACGGTTGTCTTGATGCCCTTAAACATAGGCGACCAGCCAACCGTACTGGAGATTCTAAAGGGCCGGACCAATATTTCCTTTCATTTTTCACCAAATGGTTTTGAACTTCGATCGGGCCGGCATCAAGCATCCATTAGCATTCAGGACGAAAATAATTTTGATTGCGTTTCTCCTTATCTTGTTTCCAATCGTATCCATATCTTTGGAGGAGGACATGTTGGTCTTGCACTTTGTCGCCAAATGAGTCTACTTGGGTACGAAGTGTGTTTATACGATGATCGCCCCCTGGTTTTGGAAAAACTGGCCGCAGCCTGGGAAACCAATTTGGTTTCCTATGATCAACTCAAAGCAAATCTGGACTATCAACCTTCAGATGCTGCGGTCATCGTTAGTTTTTCCTATCGCGCAGACAAACAAATTCTAAAGGAATTGTATCGGCTTCCGTTTTCCTATCTTGGTATGATGGGAAGCGATGCCAAGATTGCAACGCTGCGGAAAGAGTTGCTACTGGAGGGAATTACGGACGGGGATTTGGCACACGTTTTTATGCCGATCGGAGCGCCGATTTACAGCAAAACGGCAAGCGAAATTGCCACCAGTATTGCTGCTCAGATCATATTGGAAAAAAACAAAACATTACCAAACGGAAGAAATTACAAACTTTGAATCCAGCTTCTCTCATTAATCTACGCCTGGAAGAATTGGCGAGATGTTCGGAAGACCCGAATTTCCTGTATCGCCCCTTTTGTTCGAAAAGCGCTGCCCTTGCCAACCGCAAGATCATGAATTGGTGTGCCAGTGACCAATTGGTGTATTGGCTGGATTCCCTGGCCAACATTCGAATCCGGTCGGCTCAGCACGACCCTAACAAGAAAACCTTGGTAGTGGCTTCCCACCTCGATACCGTGATCAATGCCGGTAAATTTGACGGTCCATTGGGATTTCTCATCGCCTACGAAATGTTGGTCAAGTTTTCTGCCAGTGCGGAGGATTGGCCCTTTAATCTGGAAGTGATCGGTTTTTCGGACGAAGAAGGTGTTCGATTCCAAACGACTTATCTGGGAAGTAGTGTGGTGGCCGGTACCTTTCAAAGTGACTGGTTGGACCTTCCGGATCAAAGCGGTAAGACCATGCGCGAGGCGTTGCGATCATTCGGATGTACGCCCGGCTATTTAAATGATTGTTGTATTCCAAGAGATAGCTGGCTGGGATATTATGAAGTACATATCGAACAAGGGCCGGTCTTACAGGAGCGCGACCTTTCCGTTGGCTTAGTAAGGGACATTTACGGCCAGATTCGGGTTTCGTTTTACATTGAAGGCAAGGCCGGGCATGCCGGAACGGTTCCCATGGATATGCGTCAGGATGCTCTGTGCGGGTTATCAGAATTTGTGTTGTGGTTGGAAAACTTTGCAAAATGCCGTAAGAGAGAACTCGTAGCGACGATTGGCCAATGTAGTGTACTTCCTGGAGCTTCTAATGTAATACCAGGACGGGTGGAAGCAACCATTGATCTGAGGAGTTTCGACATGTCAATACTTCAAGCAGCGGCCGGTACCATTCGGGAGACCCTGCTGCAAATCAGCAGTCGGCGTGACCTAAAAGCGGGTTGGCGAGAGATGCAAAGGACGGATCCCATTTTTTGCGATGAAAAACTGAATGCCGTATTGGGCGATGCGATCGAAGAACACCTTGGAACTTCATTGGCGTTATCCAGTGGGGCCGGGCATGATGCGGTAGCGATTTCACAGGTAGCCCCAGTTTGTATGTTGTTCGTACGCTGCCGGGATGGTATCAGCCATCATCCGGATGAATACGTTTCACCTGCCGACATTGAGCAGGCACTCGAAGTTTCGCTCTTATTTTTACAAAAATTAAAACAAGCTTATCGCCATGAAAAGATTGACGGCTAATACCCGGACCGTAGTGAAGAGAAACTATGCGCTGGTTACCGAAGATAGTTATGTAGGCAGCACCATTCCGGGATGGGAGGAAGTAGATGTTCGGGTAGTGATCAGCCCCGCAATGGGGGCCAATTTAAGTCAGCATTTGATACGACTTAAACCAGAAAGCCAGGTCGTGGATAGAACCGACAAAGCACAGGCTTTTTACTACGTTATCGATGGTCATTGTCAATGCAAGATAGATGGGGAGCGGCATGAACTATCAAAGGGCGGGTTTGTCTATATTCCCATTCAATGCATGTATGAGATTACCGGCACTGCCCATTTGGTGGCCTTCTACAAAACCTACAGTCCCCTGGAGGATCATCCAGTTCCCCCCGTTGTGGTCGGCAATAGCCACAATTTTGAAAAAGCCCTGTACCTTGATGATCCTCAGTTGCATATGCAGTATCTGTTACCAGACAATTTGTCCATGGATTTTGCTGTGAATATTTTTACCTACAACCCAGGAGGGAACCTGCCTTTTGTAGAGACGCACATCATGGAACATGGATTATTATATCTTCAGGGAGAAGGAATCTATCGCCTTGATGACGATTGGTATCACGTAACCGAGGGTGACGTAATTTGGATGGCACCGTATTGTCCGCAGTGGTTTACCGCCATGGGCAAAGAGGACGCTGTTTACATTTACTGCAAAGATGTAAACCGCCATTCTTTGACTAGGTAGACGACCGATCAAAGTAATTTTGGGATCAATATCGGAGTTTGCGCTTTGTAAGCCTCGTAGTCTTCCTGACCTCCCCACTTTTTTTGTGCCTTAGCTTCCAACATGGGCAAACCACTGACCCTTGTTAATAAAAGAGTAATGAATACCGGTGATATTAAGGCAATCCACTGCCACCCCTGCAACACTGGTAATGCAATAATTGTGACGCCAATCCAAAGCACGATCTCTCCAAAGTAGTTAGGATGGCGGGAACGCGACCACAAACCCGTTGTGATGAATCTATCCTTATTTTCCGGAGCTTTTCGAAATTGGCTCTTTTGATGATCTGATATGACTTCGATGGTAAAGCCAAGCAACCAAACAACCACGCCTATGATGGCTATGGCTCCAATTTGTTTGCGATCTGATGTTGTAATGGCAATCAGTGCTGGAGCAGCACTGAAGATGACCCAAATAGCTTGGAGTGTCCACGTGAGA
>JANQRV010000086.1 GCA_028284395.1 Saprospiraceae bacterium | reverse complement strand
CGCCAGAACGTAGGCTATGCCTGCGTTTTTCGCCTCATTGAAGAAAAAAATAATTCTAAAATTTTGCCTATACATAATTATGGTTTAGTGCTTACAATTTGTTAATAAGCCCTATTGACGAATCATTCTTGTATTGAGTTAACCCTTCGGCTATTCCCCAATATTTCTCTTAACCCATCCATTTCAAGCCATTAGTTAATACTTTGTCAGGTTAAACTTGCATCAGCCTGAACCCATACTCACTTGTCAACCCTGGGGCGATGCCCCGGTTAAAGTATTTGGAGACTTTCAGCCTCGGCACTCTAAAATGACAAAGTAGTTTTAACGTGTGCGAGTCTTTAGCAACTGCTAAGGCTGGCCCCTAATATCATTGTTGTAATTCTTATCTCTGTAATCAAACAACATTATTGATATGAAACCGATTTTAAGTCTAATTTTCATCCTCGTGATTGTTACTGCATCCGATGCGCAGGTTTGGACCACGGTTCTAAAAGACAAAGACCTGGAAAGTGTTATTCCAGGTCATAGCGACAAACAAGTCAGTAGAGTTAAAACGCTGCCGGCTCCGGACATCGAACCAATTCTACGGCAAGATTCGATCGAAGGTAAGATTCTGCATCGTTACGGTGTAAAGGTCCCCACACGGATTATTAGAAGCGACGGAGAAACGGAAGAACGTGATGGCGTAGTTATTTGGAAAACCAGTGCGCGTTCTGCCGGTGCGATATCCCTGGGGTTGCAGTTAAGTAATGTTGCTCTGCCGCCGGAGGCCAAAATGTACATTTACAACAAAACCGGCACTGTAGTTTCCGGGCCGGTTACCAGTCGACACATCTTTGAAGGAGTGTACGTTACAGATGCAATAAAGGGAAATGAGGTCATCGTTGAGGTCATTATTCCGAAAGAGAGCTATAAAGATTTCAATCTGCAAGTTGACAATATCATCTACGGTTTCCGGAAAATCTCCAAACACGATGGGATCAACATAAGGGGATATGACGATTCTGACGATTGCAATGTAGATATTAACTGTCCGGCCGGAAACGGTTGGGGAGATGAAAGAGATGCCGTAGCGTTGATCTTAAATTCAGGTGGAGAACTGTGCTCAGGGGCGCTGATAAACAACGCGTGTCAGGATCTCAGTTCCTTTTTTCTGACGGCGCAACACTGTGTCACCGGTGAAAATGTTGCCAACTGGTCCTTTCGGTTCAACTACGACAGTCCTGATCCTACTACGCCTGATTGCCGGGGTTCTGAACCGACTTCTTGGCTCACCTATTCCGGTGCTGTGATTCGAGCCGAGGATGGTGACTCCGACTTTGCATTGTTGGAATTGAATGGTTCGGTGATTGGCCAGCAAACCCTGGCCCTGGCGGGTTGGGACAGGGGTACGGGTACTCCGGGTTCTACCACCGGCATTCATCATCCTAATGGCGACGTAAAGAAAATATCCACGGATTCGAATGCACCGACCATTACTGGATTTGACGGATTTGGTGCAGTGGCAGGAACCGAATTTTTCGAGGTGAGCTGGAATACGGGAATAACGGCCGAAGGATCCTCCGGATCTCCTTTATTTAATGGCACTACCGGTAGAATTATTGGTCAATTAAGTGGTGGAACTTCGTTTTGCAATACGCCCGCGGACCCAGATTGGTATGGCCGGTTTTTCACTTCGTGGGATGGTGGAGGAACTGATGAAACCAGGTTGAGCAATTGGTTGGGCAATGGTGCCGCGACTACCACAAATACGGTACGTTCGCCCCACCTCACCGGGCCATCTGTAGTTTGCACCTCTAATCAAACCTTCACATTGCATAATCCCATCCCCGGTTTGTCGGTAAGTTGGGAGGTTAGCCCCAGCAGCTTATTTTCCGGTTCCACTTCCGGAAGTGGGGCCTCAGCGACAGTCAGAGGCAAAAGCGGCTTCTCAGGACAAGGTACGCTTACTTTTACAATTGCTACCGGGACAGGCTGCGACGATGTAACACTGACGAGGAGCTTCTGGGTGGGAAAAGTATCTACGGGCTATACCAGCATTAGCGGAGATTATTTGGTGTGCCCATATGCTCACGCTGGTTATACGGCAAATGTTTCTAATCATTTAGCTAAATCCTCGATTACCGCTTACAATTGGAGTTCACCATCCGGTTGGAGTATTTATTACCAAAACGAGAACGAACTCGTTTTACAGGCTCCTTTCAGTTTTAGTACAAGTTATGTAGAAGTGGATTTTACGAATGCCTGCGGTACTTCCAGTCCAACCGAAGTCTTCCAAATCAATCAGGACTTCAATTGTGGCTCTTTTATTTCTACTTATCCAAATCCTGCTCAGCAAACGCTGACCGTCGAATTTGGGAATTTGGCAATCCCCCTGCCCAGTGAGCTCAAGTTGGTAGATCAGCTCGGCAGGGTACTAAGTAATAAAAGAAGTCCAAGCCACCGTGAGATTTTTGATATTGCAGATCTACACGAAGGTTTGTATTTTTTAGAAATTAAAAGGGAGGGTAAAGTACAAGTGAAGAAAATCTTTATCCGACGTTAGTTTCAGGATTTAATCAGACAATGGCCGGCGCTATATTACCTACAAAAAGCGCCGGTAATTATTTATGTATTCACTAAACCACTTATGAAAAAATTTCGATTACTCCAAGCTTGGTTTGTTTTACTGCTGGCGTTCCCAGGTGAGTCGATCGCTCAAAGCTTCTGGGATGATACTTCCATCACTGCGGGCATTGCACTTGCCAGCCAGGACCGGAGGCTTTTCCATTTTGCAGGTGCGGAAGGTGTTCTGAGCAGAGAAGACAGCAATCTTGATTACGAATACAATTTGAGCTTTCAAAAAGGCCTGATTAAAACCGGCAGATTGCGGATGAATCTTGGTTTGGGATACTCCGAATTTCACACTACTTTTTCAAGACCTTTCCGGCATTCGGAACTCAACGGTGGACTGACCAGGGAATTGAGATTTATTAAGAGATATACGATCAATAAGCTCTTTTTTATCTTATCCGGTCAATGGTCTTTTCGGAAAGATCATTGGCTTTTCTTTAAGTTTGAGGTACTGCCCCAGGTAGCATTCAGGAAAAGCGCGACGGACCTTTCTTTCGAGAAGCGCGTAACCAAAAGAGAATGGGAATTTCATGGATTGGAACTGTACCCGGGCATTGGAGCAGCAGTTAGTCCGCGGTTGCATATTGGCGCACATTATCGCCTGTTTTATACTCAAAAACTAGACGGGGTAATCTTTAATCACCTGCTTTTCCCCCAAACCGATCCGGAATTTTTACGAAAGGAATACGATGATTTTAATCCATTTAAACTGTGGTTTACAGTGAGTTATTTCCTTAAATAAATGGTTGATTCCGGCAATTAAAGGGCCGTTTTTCATTTGCCACCCGGTGTTTGCTTTGAAGACGATCTTAAAGAATTGGGCATGCTGATTGGAATAATGAGCTTTGAAGGAGCCCCCTTCACATCCCGTACCGCATTTAGCTGAAACATCAATTCATTCAAGGATATCTTATGCTTAAGGGCTGAACCTGGTTGGGGAATATAGTACTGTCCAGCGCCTAATCGAACAATATCCCCTGCATTTAAACTCGCCAACTTCAATTCAGCCCCATTCCAAACGAACACTCCATTAGTAAAATAATCCAGACTGTCCAAAATCGATCTTCCGGGAAGGCCCGGCCCGGCAAAAACCTTTTTTACGGGGCGCAAATGGCCTTGCTCTTTCTCAGTAAATAGCATTTCATCTTCCAGTACATAGGGCTTATTAGCAACATCTTCGCTTAGAACCGGATAGAACATATGATCATTCTCCTTCTGATACCAACCCTCAAAACTTCTTTGTCTATTCTTACTCAAAACGAAAATGGAGCTGTTTTTGATCTCGAAGCTTACCCCGGTGTCAAAAAAATAATAGGTAAGCGTATCTCTTGGATTTAAGATCTTTCGAAAGGACAGCCACCGGACCCTGGGGGAGGTTGCGTATCCACTTCGATGAGAAACAGTCTGTAGCAGATAATTGCCTGATTGGTCTGTCCAGATAATGTCCTCGAAGGAATCAGCTGCCTGTTCTTCTTTTAGATATAGCTCGAATGCGGGTGATAACTCTCTTTTTTCCAGGCTACAAGAACTAACCATCATTAGATAGAACAAAGCGATATTACCAAACTTGAAGAAAAGGATGGAAAACGACGTCAGTTCGATATTCTTGCAGATGGGAGAAGCGATTTTGTTAAAGAAAAATGGAAAGACGGTAGCGCATACCAAGCTAATTATATGGGTAACAATGGGTAAACATGAGGGCGAATGGGTAATCATGGGAAATGGGCATAAATAAATCAAATAAGGTATTGTTATGTCAGGTAAAATGTCCTATATTTGCTTTCGTAAGAATCATAATCAATATTTATATTCTTTTCTTATCCTCAAAACTCCTATAACTCCCGACAAATTACGCAATAACATTAACTCAGCAGCAACTTTTGCATCTTCCCCTCAAAGTATTGATTGCGCTTCGGCAGCAACCAGTACTGATCTTTTGCAGCCGATCATTACATTGCCGAATGATTGGTAAATCGCTGCGTTGAAGACGACCAAACGTGATAACTAGACATTTATTGATTAGGAAAAGACCAGTTGCCGGCAGCAATGTGGTGCTGGCTTCTCTGTGCACTAGCGAAACAGCTCTTGCATAGGCAGTCTTTCCATCTTACTAATGATTCAAAGTAGTGTCATCATTAGTCAGGCAGTTTTTTGTCTAAAAGCAGGTGTATGTAACACTGTGTTAACGGGCCCTTTTTGCCCTGAAAATAAATTTGATTCACTAGACTTTATTCTAAAATAATTTGTATGACCAAAAACTTGCCTTTTTCTCCCGCTCTGCGTCACATCCTCGCCTTAATAGCGCTGCTATTAGGCTGCGGGTGTTTCTTGGTCGGAAAAAAAATTCTGCATTTTTGGCTCATAAAATTACTTCAGAATAAAGTCTACTAAAAATTCATCGTGTGAGATCACTGACGAATGTTTTTCTTTCGTTGTCCTGTATCAGCTTAATGGGTACGGGCCCAATCGAAGCTCCAATTGGCCAGGATGCGCAAAACCTTACCCTGACCATTGTGCTGGATAATTATCCTGCCGAAACCACTTGGGAACTAAGAGATGCGTCTACCACCGCTTTGATCGCCTCGGGAGGAAATTACGCGGGACAGTCGGGAGGTTCGACCGTAGTAGAGACGATCACCAACGTAGCTGACGGTTGTTACGACTTTACCATGTTTGACTCCTTCGGTGATGGGATTTGCTGTACTTACGGCAATGGTTCGTATGAATTAAAGGATGCCGGCAACAATATACTCGCTAACGGCGGGGCTTTTACCAGCAGCGAGACCACTAATTTTTGCCTGGGCGCTTCTTCGCCCTCCTGCCTCAGCTCCTTTCCTTATCAGGAATCCTTCGAAGTAGACCTTGGCGACTGGACCAACAGCACCGCCGACGACATCAACTGGACGCAATATACCGGCAGCACGCCATCCGGAGGAACGGGGCCGACCTCGGCTTTCAACGGCAGTTACTACCTGTATGTCGAATCCAGTTTTCCCGATCATGATAAAACGGCGATCCTGGAGAGTGCCTGTATCGATCTCAGTGCTGCTACGGATGCCAGTTTTGATTTTGCCTACCACATGTGGGGAGGTGATATGGGTACCTTAAAGCTCGAAATCAGTGATGATGACGGCGTAAGCTGGGCCACCCTGTGGTCGAAGATCGGCGATCAGGACGCAAATTGGATCGATACTTCGGTCGTGCTCGATGCTTATGCCGGCAAGACCATCTTACTTCGCTTTAATGCCCTGACCGGTCCATCCTTTGAAAGTGATATGGCCATCGATTATGTGCGCTTGTCCATCAATCAAAGTCCTTCAACCCTCCAGTGCAGCAACACCGTCCATACTTTTCCCTATACCGAAGATTTTGAAAGCGGATCGGGTTTATGGGTCGATTTTCTGGCCAACGGCATTTGGCGCCGGGATAGTGGCGGGACTTCTTCGACGTTAACGGGACCCTCAACCGGGGCGGACGGAACCAGCTACTATATGTACACGGAGGCTTCGGGCAACTACAACGAAACGGGTATCCTGGAAGGGCCGTGTTTTGATCTGACCCAGGTCACGGTTGCTTCACTCAAGTTCCAATACCACATGTACGGCGAATACATGGGGACTTTGAAACTGGAAGTGAGTACGAGCAGTGCACCGGATTGGACCACGATCTGGTCCAAATCGGGCGACCACGGAGACGAGTGGTTCGAAGCGCAGATCGACCTGAGCGGCTACACCGGACAAACCATCCAATTGCGCTACGTCGGCGAAACCGGAGCTTCCTACCGCAGTGACATGGCGATCGACCAGCTCGAACTGGATGCCGTGCCCGTGCAATACCAGGTTGGTTGTGGGAGCACCGAAACAATCTATCCCTATAATGAAGGCTTTGAAACCAGTTGGGGCGGCTGGACGGAAAAAGTTTCCAGCGGTATTTGGCGGCGCCACACCGGTTCTACCACCTCCAACGGTACGGGGCCCGGCGGCGCCATTGGTGGTGGCTACTATGCCTATACGGAAGCCACCGGCAACTTCGATTCGACAGCGGTGCTGGAAGGTCCCTGCTTCGACCTCAGTCAGGTTGCTTCCGCCTATTTCAGTTTTGAATACCACATGTACGGCGGCGACATGGGGACCCTGCGCCTCGATGTGAGCAATAATAATGGAGCGAGCTGGAATTCGGTGTGGAGCAGAAGCGGCGACCAGGGTGGCAGTTGGCTGAACCAGCAGGTCCCGCTCGATGCATACATCGGTCAAACCATCCAATTGCGCTTTTATGCCCTCATCGGCCCTTCCTTCCAAAGTGATATGGCCATTGATTTTCTGGCGCTGCACGCAACCGGCATCCCAACCGCCGGGGGCATTCAGGGCACGGTCGCCTTTCCGCTGACCGATGCTTGCCCCAGTGGCTACCAATACTGTTGTACGGACAGCTCCGCTACCGGAGGGGTGCCCAATGTGGGATTGTCGATCACGCCGAGTGCAACCAGCTCTACCGTCGAGGTGGTTACCGACGGTTCGGGCGCATTTAGTGAAAATGTGGTCGGCGGAGCGATCACCATCGTTCCGACGATCAACACCAGTGATTGGGTCAATGGCGTGTCGGTTCTGGATGCGGTTGCCATCGAAAAACACGCCAACGGCATTGAACTCATCGACTGCCCCTACCGAAGACTGGCCGGCGATGTGGACAATGACGGCGACATCGATCTCACCGATAAGGATCAGGTGACCCAACTCGTTTTGAGCACCATCACCTCCTTCGCCAATGTCGATAACTGGCGCGCCATCTCCAAAACCTACGCCCAACCATCCGAGGTACACCCCGATCAGCGCTTTGCCGCCGATTTTTGGAACATCGCCAAAGAGAACTTCGACGGAGAAGCCTACCCGTTCAATGCATCGCTCCGGACCGGCTCCGGGCCTAAAACCTATAATGGATTGGAGCAGTGGCTCGAAACGCTGGAAGGTGAATTCGACCCCACGCCCATCTGCAATACTTTGGATTGGGGGTTTTACATCGTTAAATCGGGGGATATCACCGGCAACGCCACCTATACCAATTTTAGCGCTCCCTTTGGCAGTAGTCCGCCACCCCCGCTGGCAGCCAACCAAGGAAGCCAAAACCTCAGCCGTGAATCCAATTTCAAAGGCGGCAACAATCAGTACGAGGTATCGGTGGTGGCCTACACCGATCAACAGGTGGAAG
>JANQRV010000036.1 GCA_028284395.1 Saprospiraceae bacterium | reverse complement strand
TGTACACGCGCAGTCCTTCCGAAACCGATCATCGATACTGGTATGCCCGTTTCGACGGCAATAGATGGATCAATACCGAGCTATGCCAGGCTGGTAAATGGTTCCCCCATACCCAACCTGGAAAAAAGGAAAGAGAACCCCACTATTTTGGCAATATGACCCTCAATCCGAACAATACCAACGTCGTTTACACTTCCCGTGAGATCAATGATGTTTTCGAGATCGAGCGTTGGGTGACAACGGACAAAGGTCAAAGCTGGCAGCACGAAGCAATTACGAAGGATTCGCAGTTAGACAATGTCCGCCCCTACGTACCAAGGTATGGCACAAGTGATTCTGAGGAAGTGGTATTTTGGATGGAAAATCAGAAATACATACACTACACCGACTTCAGATCTGCCATCCGTTACTTTGTTTGGCATTGAGGTCATTGGTTCCAAAAAAAAGAGAGGCTGCCACCGGCAACCTCTCCCACTAAGTATATATTTCAGATAAAATAGAGTCCGTGAAAATCCATTGTTGTAAACAAAATCACGGACCAAGGGCAAAAACCTTAATTTTCCTAAGGCTCGTTTACAACTGTATTTTGAGGGCAATAATAGTATGAAACTTAAATTCGATTTTAAATTTACTGGCAGGACCTTAATGTGAAGGGAGGTGTTTTTTTCAAATAAGTGTGGCATCGGTAACATTTGTTGCATTCACCACTGCTATTTGTACACTCCTCCCCTCCTACTAGCTGACCGCAATGTGGAATTTTAGATTTTACTATATTAGATTGCTTTAGCCAACAATCACGACGCGATGAATGCCAACCAACGAATCACCAGGATTTTTCTTATTCCCACAATGGCCGTGCTAATCGGTGGGGCAGCTTCGGGCGATGCTCGCTACGCAGACATCCAAACTTGCGATCCATTAGCCAGTAAAGCGACCAAGGCTCTTTTTGCCAATTTGAAAGCAATTGGTCGACAAAACATTCTTTTTGGCCATCAAGATGCGCTCGCCTACGGTGTCCATTGGGATGAGTGGCACAAAAGCCGGTCGGACGTCAAGGATGTTTGTGGTCAACATCCTGCCGTCTTCGGTTGGGACGTCAGCAAACTGGGCAAGTATGATTACAACATTGATTCGGTCAATTTCGAACAAATGAAAGACTGGATCAAAGAGGTCTATAAGATGGGGGGCGTGAATACGATCAGTTGGCACTTGGATAACTTTCACGGAGGAGATTCCTGGACGGTAGGTGAAAAGGTGGTCCGTTCCATTCTGCCCGGTGGCACCAAACATCAAGCATATATTGCCAAACTAGACTTATTTGCCGATTTTATTCAGGATTTGCGGGTTGGCTTTTTATTCAAGCGGTCCATACCGATCGTTTTCCGACCTTTTCACGAGCATACCGGGTCGTGGTTTTGGTGGGGAGATCAACACTGCACGGCAGATGAATACAAGGCTTTGTGGCACTTTACCGTTCGGTATTTACGAGATCAAAAGGGATTGCACAATCTTCTATGGGCCTACTCCCCCGATATTTTCCGCGATAAGGATCATTATCTCGAGCGATATCCGGGCGATGCCTACGTAGATGTTATCGGTTTGGATGATTATCACGATGTTGGTAGCGGCGGGAAGATGGAGGATTTGACCCGACGCCTCAAAGTGGTAGTCGAAATAGCGGAATCCAAAGGCAAAATTGCTGCCCTGACCGAAACGGGGTTTGAAAAGATTCCCGAAAAAAACTGGTGGACACAAAAGTTGTTACCGGCATTGAAAGCAGATCCGACTGCTTCTCGAATTTCCTGGGTCCTTTTGTGGCGAAATGACCGCCCAAGTCATCATTACGCCCCATTTCCCCAACACGAGAGCGCCGCAGACTTTATTGAATTCAAGAACGATCCGATGACTCTCTTTGCCGGTGAGTTGCCGCGGCTCTACCGACTGGATTAAACGCATTCGCTCATTCGAACAACCAACTTTATGCAACTACATTTTATCGACATCGCCATTATTATTGCTTATCTGATCGCTACGGTAGCCATCGGATTTTGGATTTCGAATCGTGCTTCCACCAATATTAAAAACTATTTTCTGGGGGGAAATGAAATCAAATGGACCTATCTCGGGCTTTCCAACGCCTCCGGCATGTTCGACATCAGTGGCACGATGTGGATGGTCATGCTCTTGTTTGTATACGGGTTAAAGAGTGTCTGGATCCCATGGCTATGGCCGGTTTTTAATCAAATTTTCATGATGGTATTTCTCTCCATCTGGTTGCGGAGATCCGGTGTTATGACCGGAGCCGAATGGATTAAATTCCGCTTTGGGGACGGACGAGGTTCAAACTTATCGCATCTCATAGTAGTTGTTTTTGCCATCATAGTGGTCATTACCTACGTCGCCTACGGCTTCATTGGAATTGGCAAATTCGCCGTGGTCTTCCTGCCGTGGCAGTTGTCGGCCGACCCGGCTACCAACGAGATCTACTACGGTCTCATTTTCACTGCTATCACGGCCGTCTACGTCATTAAGGGAGGGATGTTCAGCGTCGTTTTTACCGAAGTATTGCAATACATCATCATGACTATTGCCAGTGTAGCCATTGGAATCATTGCTATGAGGCAGGTGTCGCCGGAGGTGTTGGACCAATTTATTCCGGAAGGATGGAAGAGCCTGTTTTTCGGATGGCACCTGAATTTGGACTGGTCGGGTATCATGGATGCGGCCAACACCAAAATTGCCGAAGATGGCTGGGAGTTATTTACGATTTTTTTCATGATGATGTTGATGAAAGGCATCCTTCAAAGTCTCGCTGGTCCTGCTCCAAATTACGACATGCAACGCGTATTATCTACTCGGTCCCCCAAGGAAGCAGCCAAGATGAGTGGTTTGGTCAATGTCGTTCTCTTGTTTCCGAGGTACATGTTGATTACCGGATTAACCATTCTGGCTCTGGTCTATTTCAGCGCCGACCTCAATAATATGGGAGACGAAGTAGACTTTGAACAAATCTTGCCTTTTGCCCTTAAAAACTTTGTGCCGACGGGTTTAATGGGCTTATTGATCGCTGGTTTGCTGGCGGCTTTTATGTCGTCCTTTGCCGCTACCGTCAATGTAGCGCCAGCCTATATCGTAAACGACATCTATAAACGATTCATCAGACCAAACGCTTCCGAGAAGACCTACGTTCGAATGAGTTACGTAAGCTCGCTTGCAGTCGTCATCATCGGTACCTTATTCAGCTTTTTCCTCGGGTCTCTGAATAGCTTGATCGACTGGCTGGTCGCGGCGTTATTTGGTGGGTATACGGCGGCCAATTTACTGAAGTGGTATTGGTGGAGGTTTAATGGCTACGGCTATTTTTGGGGTATGGTAGGCGGCATTTTAGCCGCGATGATACTTCCCTACGCTCTGCCGAATTTCACTGCCCTACAGGCATTTCCCATCAACCTGGGCATTTCGTTGATCGGTTGTTTTCTCGGCAGCTTACTCACTCCTCCGGACCGAGAAGAAGTGCTGAAGGCATTCTATCTAAAAACTCGACCGTGGGGCTTTTGGAAACCGATTCTAGACAAAATAAACGAGGAAAACCCCGACATTCAACCCAATCGGGCATTTGGTCGGGATATGGTTAATGTAGTGGTGGGCATCGTCTGGCAGACCGCCATCACTGCCGCTTCCATTTTTATGGTCATTCAATATTGGACGCCATTTATGGTTTGCCTGGTCGTTGTAGCAATCACGACCATCTTTCTAAAATTCAACTGGTACGACAAAATGGAAGATTATCCGAAAGACCTGACCAATCTGGATCAAGTCTAAAGGATGGTCGCATAAATAGCTTCAGTTAAAACAATTTATAAATCCTACTAATGAACTACAAACAGCAGGTCCAGAAGCTTCTGGAGCAACACGAGACATTAATCCGCCGGAAGAACGAGCCACAAGTCAATCACAACGGCATTTATCGAAGATGGAAAAACCCCGTCCTGACCGCAGCACACACTCCGGTTTTTTGGCGGTACGACTTGGACGAAAGTACCAATCCGCATCTACTGGAGCGGCAAGGCATCAACGCCACTTTCAACGCGGGGGCAATGCTCTGGAAAGGCAAATACATCCTGGTGGTCCGGGTAGAAGGTCACGACCGAAAATCTTTTTTTGCCATCGCGGAAAGCGAAAACGGCGTCGACAATTTCCGTTTTTGGGACTATCCCGTCACCATGCCCGAAACGGACAACCCGGATACCAATGTCTACGACATGCGCTTGACGGCCCACGAAGACGGCTGGATCTACGGCCTTTTCTGTACGGAACGAAAAGACCAGCAGTTTCCCCACGACACCTCAGCTGCGGAAGCTCAATGTGGCATTGCCCGCACCAAAGACCTCTTACACTGGGAACGGTTACCGGACCTGATCACTTATTCCGGACAACAACGCAATGTCGTGTTGCACCCCGAGTTCGTCAATGGAGCTTATGGCTTATATACCCGGCCTCAAGACGGCTTTATCAGCGTAGGGAGTGGAGGTGGAATTGGTTGGGGGTTAGCCCAAAGTATGGAAGCAGCTGAAGTAAAGGAAGAAGTCATTTTAGATCAAAAGATCTATCACACGATCAAGGAGATCAAAAACGGACAGGGCCCCGCTCCGATCAAGACCGAGGCGGGTTGGCTACATCTGGCTCATGGCGTCCGCAATACGGCTGCCGGTCTGCGGTACGTTTTGTATCTTTTACTAACCGATTTGCATGAACCCTGGAAGGTTACGCATGCCCCCGCCGGCTATTTCATCGCCCCGGAAGGCGAAGAACGCATCGGTGATGTCTCCAATGTCGCATTTAGCAACGGGTGGATTGTCAACGACAAGAAAGAAGTTTTCATTTATTACGGCTCGTCGGATACCCGCATGCATGTTGCTACTTCTACGATTGAAATCCTGCTGGACTACGTGCGCAATACACCGGCCGATGGACTTCGCTCCGCGGTCAGTGTCGAACAACGCAAAAAGCTCATTGCCAAAAATTTGCAAAACAAGTTAAACTGGCAACTTTAAGCACTGCAATGATGAAAATAAGGCAATTTCAACGGGAAATAGAAGCTGAATTGGCGGAACTACTGACGTGGTGGCAGGATCACATGATCGATGCGAAGAAAGGAGGATTTAGAGGGCGCATAGATGGTTGGGGACGCGCGATCCCCGATGCCGACAAAGCGGTCATTCTCAATACCAGGATTCTCTGGACCTTTTCTGCCGCCGCCTCAGACACCGGTGAGGAACGATATCGCAAGACGGCAGAACGGTCGTGGGCCTATCTTGTCGATCACTTTATCGACGACGTCCACGGTGGTGTCTTTTGGCTCCTGGATGCGAACGGTCGGGTCATCCAATCCAAAAAACAGGTTTATGCACAGGCTTTCGCTATTTATGCCTTTGTTGAATACCACCTGTTGACCGGCAATCCGCAGGCATTGCTCTTCGCTCAGGATATCTTCTCCCTGATTGAACGCTACAGTTTCGACCCGGTACACGGAGGTTATCTGGAAGCATTTGATCGGGCATGGCAACCACTGGACGATCAGCGCCTCAGCGATAAGGATGCCAACGAAGCTAAAACAATGAATACCCACCTCCATTTACTGGAGGCCTACACCAATTTATACCGAGTGGGACAGCAGCCCGAGGTAAAAGAAAAATTGATGGCCCTTATTCATCTATTCTTGGAGAAATTCATAGATCCGACCTCCGGCCATTTACACTTGTTTTTTGACGAGCAATGGCAACTAAAATCTGACATCATTTCCTACGGCCATGATATCGAATGCAGTTGGCTGCTGGTGGAAGCCGCAGCGTTGCTATCCGACCGGGATTTACGGGATCGGGTACACCAGGTCGCCCGGCAAATGGCAGCATCTACCCTGGAAATGGGATTGGACAAGGATGGAGCACTCCACAATGAAAGAATGGAAAATCACCTGGATACCGACAAACATTGGTGGCCACAGGCGGAGGCTGTAATAGGCTTTTGGAATGCCTGGGAGCTTACCGGCCAGGCCCTCTTTCAACGCGCTGCATACGAATGCTGGGCATTCATCAAAGGCCACTTAAAAGATGAGGAATGCGGGGAATGGCATTGGCGCACCGACCGTGACGGCAAGCCGATCTTGGCCGAAGATAAAGCCGGTCCCTGGAAAGCGCCCTATCACAATGTCCGGATGTGCCTACAAATCCTGGACCGCATCCGGAATTCGAAAGATCCAGCTCCTATTTGACTACCAAGACCGGAATTCGTTGATTGACTGCAACTAGGCGCTCCGTAACACTACCGATCATCAATCTCTCCAGGTAGGAATGCCCTTTCGCCCCAATCACAATCAATCCCGCTCCGGTTTCTTGGGCGATTTCGAGGATGTAGTCAGAAACCCTTGGAACCATCTTTTCCCGCAAAAGGCGGTTTATGACGCCGGGATAACCGGCCGCATGATCCTTGACAAACTGATTGAACGCTTCTTCAATATTGGCTTCGGTCATGCCCTTGAACTCTTCGGCAGTCCGGTTAATCATATAGGGCGCCATCAATGGCATATCGTAGACATTCAGGCACGTGATCGCGGCCGGCGCATTCGTTTTTGCTCCAATGGCAACCGCAGTTTGTAAAGCCCTGGCCGAATTTTCCGAAAAATCGATGGCCACCAAAATATGTTCCAAAGACTCTACTGGTTTCTCAGGCACCAATAAAACATTGCCAGCCGCTTTTCGAATAATGTTTTTTGCCAAAACACCTTGTGTATGCTGGCGGTCCTTATCGCCCACGACCAACAGGTCGGCCTGCGATACTTCTGCCCGGTTCAGAATGACTTCCAAGGGTTTCCCTACAATGGCTTTTACCTGGTAAGGGCGGCCCATACTTCCACCTAACACTTTTTCCACCTTAGTTTTGGCAGTTTGCCAAACGGTCTCATTTAAGTCGGTCGGAACTCCTAACTCGTTGAAAGATCGAAAATAAGAAGAGCGAAATATATCGAATTCAGGTAACGCATGAATGAACTCCATCTTTTCCAAACCAATCTGCTCTGCTAAGAATTTGGTGTAATGCAGCAATTCTTCGTCCATATTGGTCAAATCGAGCGCAACGACGGCCCGGTTTAACTCGTGGTGGTCGGCATTATTTTGGTTCATTTTTTTCTTTTAAAGATCCGGCATCCATCAATAAATCATCATGCTGGTTATCAGTAAAATGAGATGACTTTAGTCACTTTTTCGCAAAAATAATCGGGAAAACCTTGCGTAACCGATCGATTACACATAAATTTGTAACCGAACAGTTACACGATAATATGAGAAGAGATGTTTTCCAGGCGATCGCCGATCCGGTTAGAAGAGACATTATTGGTTTGCTTGCCAACGATGCCCTGACGGTAAATGCCGTAGCCGAAAATTTCGAGATCAGCCGACCGGCCATTTCTAAGCACATTCGTATTCTCAACGAATGCGGAGTCATAGTCATCAATCAGAAAGGTCGTGAAAGGTATTGCAAATTATTGCCGCAAAACCTGACTCCCGTAGCGGATTGGGTCGAACCGTACCGTCGATTGTGGGAAGAAAAACTGGATTCTTTCGAACAGTATCTGGCCAAAATTCAAACAAA
The DNA here is from genome assembly GCA_028284395.1 of Saprospiraceae bacterium. Lineage (GTDB taxonomy): Bacteria > Bacteroidota > Bacteroidia > Chitinophagales > Saprospiraceae > JANQRV01. The sequence goes on along the minus strand of JANQRV010000036.1, from coordinate 3,898 downwards.
AAATAAAGCAAATGAGTAACGAAGCAAACAACCGAACCTTAACCCTTAAAAGGACCTTTAATGCTCCCATAAAGCTGGTCTGGGAGGCTTGGACGCAACCGGAGCATATTGCTCATTGGTGGGGACCGAAAGGCATGAAAATCAATGTAAACAAACACGATTTCAGAGTCGGTGGCGAGTGGGAATACGTCATGCAAATGCCGGATGGTACTGCCTTTACCTCAGAAGGGGTTTATTCGGTCATCATTGCATTGCAAAAAATATGTTCATCCGCCAATTTCAGGCCCATGACAGAGGGCGTTGAGATTCAGGCCATCTTCGAGGAAAACGGAGATCAAACCAATTTCACTTTCCACTGTATCCATCCGACGGAGGAGTACTGTAGGCAACAGGAACAGATGGGTTTCTACAATGGATGGGGATCCGTATTCGAGCGGCTGAGCGAGTTTCTGGAGGAGCAAAAATCCGTTGTATAATAGACATTATTTTAGAATAATGTCTAATAAAGAGATAGAGACAATAGCCCGTTAATGGGCTACTGTCCCTGGTCTACAGCAAACATCAAAAAGGCAGGGCCTCTAAGACTTTTTTATCTAGAATGGTAATTTTACCATCGACGATATCGATGTAACCGTCATTGCGAAACTCCGACAGGGTCCGAATAACACTTTCCTTGGCAGTACCGACGATTTTCGCCAAATCATCGCGCAGGATTTCAATTTCCTGGTTCGGCTTACTTTCGTATTGGCTATGTACCTTCAGCAAGGCATTCGCCACTCTTTTGCGGACGGAGCTGTAGGCAAGATTGAGCAATTGCTCTTCCTTTTCATCTACATTTTCCGCCAACATCTTGATCAATTGATAGGACACATCCCGATTGGCGAAAAGTAATTTGGCAAAATCTTCCTTTGGCACTAGGTCTACTTCCGAATCTTGCAGGGCTGCTACGCTGTATTTGTAGTTTTCGCCCGTTATCAGTGGAGTATAACCGACAAAAGTGCCCGCTCCGCAAATCTTAATGATGTAATCCTTATTGTATTCATTGGTTCGGTAGATCTTCAGCTGACCACTATTGACAAAATAAAGATAGCGGGGAAAGTCCCCTTCCAGAACCAGTATTTCCTTGGCCTTTAATTTTTTGCGCCGGCGATCTTCCGACAACCTCTTTAATTCTTCATACCCTTTTGCCTCCTGAATAAAGGCACTCAACCCACCTGAAGTCTTGTCAAACTTTTGTTGTAATTGCTTGTGTTTTTGCAATCGCGTTTCGATCACATTTAGCAAATCGTCCTTGTAAAAAGGCTTGGTGATGTAATCATCCGCTCCCAGGTTCATGCCCCGGCGAAAATCTTCTTTTTCGGCTTTCGCAGTTAGGAAGATAAAGGGAATACTTGCGGTGGCAGGTTTCTTATTTAAAATATTCAGCACACCAAAGCCATCCAATTTCGGCATCATGACATCACAAAGGACTAAATCCGGTGGATCCTTAAGAGCACACTCTACTCCCGCAATCCCATTTTCAGCCGTATTCACTTGGTAGCCCGACAATTCCAATACTTCTTCAAGAGATTCTCTCACTTCCAAATTGTCTTCGATGATGAGTATTTTCTTTTCCATAGTGTCAATTTAATTTAATTCGAGGATCACAGCTTGTGATCCAACGGGATGCGCACCTTAAAGGTCGTTCCGATACCCAATTCACTTTCGAACGACACCACACCTCCCAGTAAATCTACGTATTCCTTAACAATATTTAACCCCAGGCCGGTACCTTGAATGTGTTCAACGTTGTGAGCCCGGAAGAACCGTTCGAAAAGGTAGGGTTGATCTTCATCGGGAATGCCTACGCCAAAGTCTTTTACTTCTACATTCAAATAACCTCCTTCCACGATGGTCCTACACTCAATGTATCCGTCGGGATCGGAGTATTTACTGGCATTCGATAGCAGGTTCATCATAATATTCTTCAAGAACTTCCGATCCAGGTTTAGATGAACGCCGGTGTTTTTTTCGACGTGAACTATTTTTTGCCCCGGTTTAAGCATGCCGCCAATTTCCTCCAGGGCTCGTTTGCAAAATTCACTGAGCTCGAATTCGGCGGGTTGTGCCTGGATGTCTCCTTCCTCCAGTTTGCTCAAGGACAAGAAATCATTTAAGATACCGGTAAGGGTTGCTACCGATGCTTTGATGCGGTTAATATTGCGCAGTCGCTTCTCTTGCTGATCTCCTTGGTCGTACATTTCAATGAGCTCCGTAGACGACAAAATCGTGCTAAGTGGCGTCCGAAATTCATGGGAAGCCATGGAGACGAACCGGGATTTCAGTTCGCCCAGTTTCTTTTCCTTATCCAAAGATTCCCGCAAAGTTGCTTCCGTATGCCGAAGAGTATCTTCAATTTCGATGCGTTCCTCTATTTCCTTTTTGAGTTTTTCGTTGGTGGTCAAGAGTTGATTGACGGTGTCCTGAAGTTCGAGATTGCTATCCCGGACTTTCTTCTCCAATGCCTTGTTCAACAATTTGATCTGAGATTCAGCATTTCTCCTTTCGGTTTGATCCTGAATTATTCCAACAAAACTTCTTCGATTTTCGACTACTACTTCACTGACCGCCAATCGCATAGGAAATTCCGTTCCATCTTTCCTTCTCCCCAGTACTTCGCGGCCAATGCCGATGATCTTGGGTTGTTTGGTATGCAAGTAATTCTGAATGTATCCGTCGTGTTGCTTGGCGTGGTTTGCGGGCATCAACATCTTAATGTTTTTGCCGATCACTTCTTCTTTCGAATAGTCAAAAAGCTTAGCCGCCGCGGCATTATAGGTTTCTACGATGCCTTCTTGATTAATGATCACGATGCCATCCGTTGCCGTTTCGAGTACCGATTGCAAATGAAGGGCATCTTCCCATTTATTCCCGATATGACCGAATCTATTCAAACCTGACTTTATGTTTATAAATTTTCAATGCTGGGTCCACGTACCGGCAACCGTTTCCGAATCGACAGAGAAAGACCAGGAGCAATTTACAACATAAGAAGATTAGCAGGGGGTGACAAAAGTCACCCCTCGGGATGATATTTGATACCTTCGCCTTCGTGGACTACTAACAATGGGATCTGCGTATGCAATGCCATCAGTTTGGTCTGGCTTTTGTGGAGGAGTTGTTCCCAGAAATTTCGGTGTTTGGTGGCAAACACAATTAGATCAATGCCAATGCGGTTAGTGTAATCATCGATACCGCTCACAACGTCGTCGCTGCTGGCCGAAGAGTATTGAAAAGAAATATCCGGAGCGTGTTCGCGAAAGAGCTCTCCAAACAACTCTTCCTCTACCTCTACTCCATGACTTCCCTTTTGTCGAATGTGAACAAAGTGAATGGTTGCATTAAAATAGGAAGCAAAACGAACTACATCTTGGATCAATTCGGAATTGATGGAGTCGACATTGGAGGCATATAGTATGTTTCGGTAGGGACGATAGCTAATGCCGTTAGGAATGAGTAGTACAGGTTGATGTGCCGCCACAGACACTGCGGAGGAAACACTTCCGAATACCTTATCCCAGAATCCGTGTTCTCCCCTCGTACTCATGAGAATTAGATCAACTTCCGCTTGCTGTGCCTTGCGCACGATTTGCTCGGCTGGAAAACCGATCAATACTTCCCTTTCAATGGTCCGCTCTGCACTTCCCTCCTCTTTACCTTGATCGGGCGACAATGCAAGAAATTTGGATAGTCGATCGCTGGCGAGCCGTTGAGTCTCCTCCAGCGGTTCCATGATTAAAGCCTCCGCAGTGGGCCCTCCGGAAACGGAATAACAGTGGATAGCCATAATCGAAGCTCCGGTGTGATCGGCAAAATCCAATGCGTAGCGGTAAGCATTTTTGGATGGTTCAGAAAAGTC
>JANQRV010000064.1 GCA_028284395.1 Saprospiraceae bacterium | reverse complement strand
TTTCTGGTCGATTGGGAACAAAGAATTGCTGTCGTTCCGGGGCCTACCCGGGCATGAGTATCTCAACCTTGCTTTCACTGCCTTCGTGGTCTACGCTTCCTGGGGGATCTTTAGGTTTATCAAAGGACTCCTGAATCCTGTCCGTTCCGAATTGAGCGATATCCGGTACTTCCTGATTCAGGGAACAACGACGACTGTAATTCTGATGGCCTTTGTATTACTGACAAACTACTTGTACATCTATTGGTATTGGCAATCGACCTTTAACGAAAATCTATTTTTGGAGCTCATCTGGCCTTTGGCCTTTCTACTATTTATTCTCTGGAACATCGGGGACTGGGTCTGGGAATTGTATCACGAATCGATCGGACCAATTCCCAAGGCCTCTAAATCTCCTCCGTATACTCCACCCGATCAAGGTTATTTTGTGATGAAACGGAAAGGTACACTGAGAAGGATAGAACACAGTGATATTGCTTTGTTCATAGTAATCGAAGGCGTCACACAATTGGTTACACATGATGCCAAAGTTCATCTCCTGGACCTGCCTCTGAATCAAATCGAAGCCACACTTCCTTCCCATCTATTCTTCAGAGCCAACCGTCAGGTCATCTTGTCCCGAAAATTAGTACTGGAAATACAGCCGGACAAACATCAAAAACTAATGGTCCAAGTTAAGGAGATCCACAACTTTCCCCATTCATTTTCCATCAGTCGATACAAGGCCAAGGCTTTCAAATCCTGGTGGCTCAGTGGGGAGCGTCACTTGTCTTCCCATTCCAACCATTCCCATATCTGATTGACCATTTAAAACAGAAAACCAACCATCCATTCTTTTTTCACTTTACTTTTCCGGATGGTCTGAACACCTTGTGAGCATTATTAGGAGTCCAATTACCTACCATGAAGTTGAATAAGAACATACGACTATTATGGCTATTCCTATTGTGCAACGCGCCTCTTGCTAGCCTTACTTCTCAGCCAGGAGAAATATCTAATGCTCAGTTTATGGAAGTAGGATTCTTCATCCATTCCATTTCCATCCCTCCGAAAGCAAGCAACCGGCTCGTGGGGATCAATCGGTTTCCCGGCTTCAGGGTTGCCATGGGGTTTCCCACCAAAAATTCAAATGTATATCGTTATTTATCTGCTGCATTCTATCATCAGCAGGATCTACATTTTGGCTATCAACTGGAGGGACAGTACAGTTTTTCTCAAAAGATCGGAAACTCGGTAGAACTGCAGGCCTTAAGTGGAATTGGTTATCTCCATACTTTCGAAGATGCTCCGCAATACAAAATCAAAAGCAATGTCTATCGGGAGAAACGGGACTGGGGACGCAGTCAATTTACCGTATCGCTTGGCATTGGTGCCGGTTACCTGATTCCCAATACACGATATCAAGTTAATCTTCAATATCAATTTCTGTTGCAATTTCCATTTGCTGCTAAAGGAAATGTCTTTTTCGTTCCGCACAACCGCATTCATCTTACGATGAGAAGATATGTTGTTGCCAATCGTTGAAATTTATCTTTTACACTCCCAATAAAACAGAATACGGATGATTAACCTAAATCAGTTGTATTATCTCATTTATTTATCGATGGCCCTATTAATCAGCTGTTCGAGGGCAACAGAATTGGCAGCACCCTTAGTAATGTGTACCACAACAACACCCCTAGTAGAGAATACCCACGAGAAGAGCGATGAGCTAAACGGCAGGCTCCATCAAGCCATTGCCGAAGGTTTACCCGGAGTATCGGTCTGGCTTCAATCAGATTCCAGGGGCAGATTTCAATTTACTGGAGGCAAGGCCGATTTAGCCACTGGTTTGGACCTAAAAATATGTCATGCTTTTCGGGTGGCTAGCCTGACCAAGGTCGTCACTGCAATGGGAATACTGAAGCTGGTGGAAAATGGTTCCCTTCGACTGGAAGATACCATCACTGGTATTCTGGATCGACATTTGGTCGCAGGGATCGAAAAAGTGGAAGAGACGACTGTCGAAGAATTACTAAATCATACCAGTGGTATTGCCAATTACGATGATCATCCAAGGTTTGCCACTACTATTTTGAACGAACCGGGAAAACCATTGACCGCAGATGATCGATTGGAACTAGCAAGAGGTCTTTCCAGTACCCCCGATTGGGTAATGACAAAGTACGGTCCAAGTTACGCCAATACCAATTATGTGCTTCTAGAAAAAATCATGGAAAAGCAAACAGGGCGGTCTTACGAAGAATATCTCGAAGAATCAGTATTGCGACCGCTATCCATGGAGCAGTCTATTTTCAGTACCTTAGAGCCCTTTCCTCGAAACTGTATTCCCGGTTATTGTGATCTGTACGATAATGGTTCCATCCGGGAGGTAACTCTTTTTGATGCACAGCGATTCTCTGCTGAGGGCAGCCTTATCGCAACTGTTAAGGATCTACAAAGACTTTTTAACGGCTTGTTCGATCAAAAAATACTGCGATCAGAGACGATGCAATTAATGATCGAACGGCAATTGGGGCTGCTGAAAGAATCAGTTGTTGGGTTGGAGGGTTTTGGGCACGATGGACAAATGATAGGGTACTCTGCAGAAATGTGGTACTTCCCCTCCGAAGGTCTGAAAATTATAATATTGGCCAATCGGGGACGCATCAGCGATCAACAACCTTCCATCCAAATATTTGAAACTTTATTCACCGACCTGGTGGAGATGGCTAAATGATAGTCCGGAAAAGCTAGTCGACCTTTTTAGTCACCTTAATGCGATCGCGATCGTTGACGGATTTAAGCTCTTCCAAATCCACTGACAAAAGTTTACCAAATACATTAACGGCACTTGCCGCCCTTGGTTCCTGCTGACGACTGACCGGTGTAGGTCCGAAAAAGATGCAAAAAGCGGGCATGGTTGGCCAATAGGCAAGATCTCCAACCTCAACTTCTTCCTGTGCGTCTGATTCCAGGTCGGCGAATGCCTGCACCCCAAAATAAATCTCTTCTCCCCAGACATTTGCAGCGGACAGGATGGGCAAAGCATCCAAGATGGCACGGCCAGTTGGCGTATCGTATATTTCTGCTTCAAATTCGCGTGATCCTGAGCTAATGACGATCTTAGTATTCATGATAGTAATTGTAGTGTTGAAGATATCAATTTGTCTGGAAATTATTAATTTTAAAAAATTCCTAGATGGAATTTATCACTTACTCAAACATGAAATATGGAAGCTTTCTTGAACTTTTTTGAAACGATGCCTACCTGGCAAAAACTCGCTTGGATTTTTATTTGCCTAAGTTTCAACTGGATTCTGGAGGGGGGATTTCCGCTCTTTAGTCTCAACTATAAAAAATGGCGCCACGCCGGTGTCAATCTCGTTTTTCTATCCTGCAGTATGCTGATCAATGTAATTTTTGGACTGCTTACTTTGGGAATTTTTACTTGGCTGGCTACCAATCAATTCGGTTTGCTTCATTTGTTTGAATTACCAATTTGGGCTGAACTGCTGATTGCCTTACTCATTCTGGATTTTGTTGCCCAGTATTTTGTTCATTATCTGTTGCACAAGGTAAAATGGATGTGGAAATTCCACATGATCCACCACAGTGACTCCAAAGTTGATGCCACCACTGGTACTCGCCATCATCCGGGTGATTACATTCTTCGCGAAGTCTTTTCACTGGGAGCGGTCGTCGTCACGGGAATGCCATTGGCTTTCTACCTATTTTACCGGATCATTACAATTTTCTTCGCCTATTTCACGCACGCAAATATCAACATGCCGGTCTGGCTGGACAAAGCGCTAAGTTATGTCATCGTAACGCCCAACATGCACAAGTTTCATCATCATTTCGAACGCCCATGGACAGATACCAACTATGGCAATATATTTTCTATTTGGGATCGCATGTTCGGCACTATGGTGTATGATGACCCTAAAAAAGTGAAATACGGTTTGGATGTGCTGGACGATAGTTTGGATGAGAATATCGGCTATCAGTTCAAAGTGCCGTTTGACAATACCATAAAAACGGATTATTAAGGGTATTGCTCCGGTCACCTTAGCGGCTTGGTTGATGCTGCAACGGCCTTAACGGCCGTTTTGATCCTTTGGTGATCCCGGCAAGGTTGCATTCACCGATCACATGTCGGCAGAGTTAGTATCAGTGCATCAAATGGGCCGCCAAGGCCCATGGAGAATCAAGGCAGCTATCAAAACGACCGAAGCGCCGAAATATCAATAAAACATTACAGTCAACTATAGCAATCCTCAACTTGTTTTTTGTTCAAGGAAATGATTTCACTCACCAACCCCTAACGTATGGACGCACTACTGGCAGCACGCATGCAAATGGCGGTTTCTATGGGATTTCACATCGTATTTGCATGTATTGGCATGACCATGCCGGTCCTAATGGCTTACGCGGAGTGGAAATGGTTGCGAACAAAACAAACAGTTTACCTGGATCTGGCAAAAGCGTGGTCGAAAGGTGTTGCGATCTTCTTTGCCGTCGGTGCTGTGTCAGGAACGGTATTGTCTTTTGAATTAGGATTGCTCTGGCCAGAATTTATGGAGCACGCCGGCCCCATTATCGGAATGCCCTTCTCCTGGGAAGGAACGGCCTTTTTCATTGAAGCCATTGCCCTTGGATTATTCCTTTATGGATGGAATAAATTGTCCCCTTGGGCCCATTGGATATCCGGGGTCGTGGTAGGGATATCGGGTGTAGCTTCTGGAATTCTCGTTGTTGCGGCCAACGGCTGGATGAATAGTCCGACCGGTTTTGATTATATCGATGGGCAATTCACCAACATCGATCCGGTAGCTGCCATGTGGAATGCAGCCTGGTTCTCGGAAGCACTGCATATGACGTTGGCGGCCTTTGTCAGTACGAGCTTTGCCATTGCGGGCCTTCATGCTTACTTATTATTAAAGGGAAGATCGATCAATTTTCACCGAAAAGCCTTGCAGATTGCTTTGACATTCGGAGCTATTGCGGCTTTATTGACTCCGATTTCCGGAGATATTGCGGCCAAGGATGTCGCCCATCGCCAACCAGCTAAGTTGGCGGCGATGGAAGCACTATATCACACTGAAAAGTCGGCTCCTCTTATTATTGGAGGCATACCCAACGACGACACAGAAACCGTAGATTATGCCATTCATATTCCTGGGGCACTCAGTTTTCTCGCCCATGGAGATTTTGAGGCGGAGGTCATTGGTCTGGATCGGTTCCCCGAGGAAGATCGCCCTCCGGTATTGGTCACTCACCTGGCTTTTCAGATCATGATTGGGATCGGTTCGCTCCTGGCTACTGTGGGTGCTCTATACTTGTACTTTAGTTGGCGAAGAAAGGAACAGCTTCAGAAAAAATGGTGGCTCAAGCTCATTGTATTCTGTATGCCATTGGGGTTTTTAGCAGTGGAAGCAGGTTGGACCGTCACCGAAGTTGGCCGTCAACCCTGGATCATCTATAACGTGATGCGAACGGAAGATGCGGTTTCCGCCATGCCTGGGTTACAATATTCATTTTATCTGATCACAGGCATCTATGCATTGCTAACCATTGTGCTCTATTGGATGATGAATCGACAGATCAAAACAGTTCATTTGTTTTACGCCAGCGCTAATGATCAAAGGCAGGTAGTTAAAGATCGCGAGCGCATTAAAGCAGCACTCGCCGGCAAGGCTGAATAAATTTCAAAACCATATGATTGAATTTGTCATTTTCGTGCTGGGAATCGCACTTTTCCTGTATACGGTTTTGGGAGGAGCGGACTTTGGAGCGGGCATGGTCGAAACCATTGCCGGAAAACGGAGTATCGGTACCATTTCGAAAGCCATTGCTCCGGTCTGGGAAGCCAATCACGTCTGGCTCATCCTGGTCATCGTGGTGGTTTTCAATGGATTTCCCAAGGTCTACGCCACTCTTTCCTATACGCTACACATTCCGCTAATGGTGGTTTTAGTGGGCATTATTTTTCGCGGAGCAGCTTTTACTTTCCGTCATTACGATGTTTTAGAGGATAACACGCATCGCTATTACACCTTTTTTTTTCGCACCTCCAGTTTTCTAACGCCGTTCTTTCTTGGGGTAACACTGGGAGCAATGATTCTCGGAGCAATTACTCTGGATAAAAGTGCAGGTTTCCATGAGGTATTTATTGCTCCGTGGTTCAATCCATTCTGCTTGTCCCTGGGGCTGTTTTCAACAGTTCTTTTTTCCTATATAGCTTCTATTTTTTTAATTGAGGAAGTAGAGACGGCCTCCGGGAGAGATACTGTTGTGCGTTATAGTAAATATGCTTTGGCCGGTACGGTATTGACCGGCATTCTAGTAATGTGGACTGCTCAGCTGGCCAATTTCCAACTTTTTTCACTGTTCATCCATAATCCCATTAGTCTATTTTCGGCCGCGATCGCGACCTTATTGATACCAATACTATTCCAGAAAATCTCCAAAAAACAAGAGCTTTGGATTCGGCCACTGCTTAGCGCTCAAGTAGCGCTGATCCTGATTGGTTGGGCAGCCATTCAATTTCCAGATTTTATTCGCTTGGCGAATGGCAATACCTTAACGATTTATAATACGAGTGCCCCTAATGCTACTTTCCGTCAATTGGTGCTGGCCCTTTCTCTCGGTGTCCTATTAATCATTCCCGCCTTTTGGTACCTCTTTAAAGTGTTTAAATTTTCGGACTCGAAACCGTTACCAGATAACCAATCGCAGGACTAAAAATGAGCGACCAGATCAGCGACCATTTATAACCGATTCTCCTTTTTTTTCCCAGGTGTTCGGCAATCATATGTGTTAAAATCATATGAACAATGAAAATGAGAAGCCAATTGATGGTCATAGGTCAAGTATTTTAATAGATTTCTCGTAAATTAAAAGTTGAAGAACGACTCTCAAAATATATTCGACCTGGTAAAGAAATTCTTTCGCCAAGAGACGTTTTGAAAGAACTTATGGAAATTAAGCCTGCGGCCGACGAAGTTAAAAACGCCACAAATCAACAAGATGCAAGGAAACAAGTTCTCATTCCTGCTAGCTACGTTTGTGTTCTCGGAATGCAAAAAGAAGACTTACTTCGAACAGGCGATCAACCGGGAATCGGAAAGCGACCTGGTCCGGATTTCGTGTGGATACCCCTCCATCTGTAACATACTGAAGAAAGCCTTCTTATCCTTATATTCCACAATTAATACTTTGTCCCATTGCTCTTCCTCGGCAACCGGTCCGATCACCGTAAAAAGTGGTTTACCGTAGAACACCAGTTTGGCTTCTACCCTACTGATAAAAGGTGTGGTGGCTTCCATATACTCGCTGTAGGTATCCCATCCAGTCTGGCCCGTTTCTTCTACAATATCTTTGAATTTCAATAAATTGATCATATAAACCGGCTCATTATCCGGAAACTCGGCAAGTGCTTTCATTTGCTCTCCAGTCGGATTCAGGTATTTCTCTTGACTCATATATATACGCTTTTACATTAAACTTTATCATTTCTTTCATCCAATAGCATGTTCGGGCCGGCACTGTGACCAATTGACAATTTTCTCCATTTGTGCCGAAAGTTGCAGAATCGAATGTTCATCTCCAAATTTTCCGACCAGTTGTACTCCGATAGGAAGTTGATTTTCATTCCAGTAGATGGGTACCGAAGCAGCCGGCTGGCCTGAAATATTAAATATTGCCGTCATCGGGGCAAAGGCGGCAGCCAAACGGGAAGGCGCCTTTGGGTCTTCCTCATTTTGTGCAAAGCTTCCGATGGGCAAGGGTGGCTTGGCCAGCGTAGGGCTTATCCAAACGTCTATATCGTTGAAAGCGGCCAAAACTTTCTTAGCCACGCGATGCATGGCTTGGCGCGTTATTTCATAATCGGCCCCCAAGACATTTAATCCATCTTCATATAATGCCCAGGTCAAAGGCTCTACCAGTTCTCTTGGAGGAAGCTTTCCCATTTTCCTCTCAATGGCACGAATGGGACTGGTGGTACAAACCGACCACAATACCCCAAAGATCTCTCCCAGCTTTTTGCCGGAAACGGGCAAGTCCAGTGGCATTTCCCGAACTTCATGTCCTAATTCCTCACATATTTGTATCGCCTTCTGCGTGGCTGCTACACAATCAGAGTGAAGGGCTCCTCCGGTAATGGAAGTGGTGCAAAAACCAATTTTCAACTTACGCGGCGGCTTCTCAATAGCACTGAGAAAGGAAGATTGCTTGGTCAGGGCTCCGTAAAAGGCTCCTGGTTCTTCACCAGCCGTCAGATCCAGAACGGCTGCCGAATCCCTGACCGAACGGGTCAAAACATGTTCCGCAACCAGACCGCTTACCAGTTCACTAAACATAGGCCCTAGGGGATTCCTCCCACGGGAGGGTTTCAATCCAAATAATCCACAACAAGAAGCGGGTATCCGAATGGATCCACCTCCATCATTCCCATGGGCCAGTGCGACCATTCGGGCCGCAACCGCTGCAGCAGAACCGCCACTTGAACCTCCCGGGGTCAAATTGAGATTCCACGGATTTCGGGTTGGTCCAAAAACGGTGGGTTCAGTAGTGGGCAACAGACCAAATTCCGGCATATTCGTTTTGCCGATAATGATGAATCCTGCATTCTTAAGCCGGGTGACCAGGGTACTGTCCTCATCCGGAATGTATTGCATGGCCAGAGCACTACCACTTGTCATGCGCACACCGGCGTATGCAGCAACTCCGTCTTTCAATAAAATGGGAACTCCTTTAAAAGGGGCCTCCGGGAGTTTTCCTTCGGCAAGCTCCATTGCTTGCTCATACATTGGAGTGATTACCGCATTGAGCCGAGGATTCAATTCCTCGATGGCATCAATGGCCAAACGTACCAGCTCTGGTGGACTAATAAGTCCTTTTTTGATCAAGTCAGCCTGTGCCGTCGCGTCCAAATTTAAGATGGAGTCCATATCTTTTGTCGTTTTAAGCAGGTGATCAAATTGAGTTGTAAAATTTATCTGAAGCTACTTTTTGCTGTACCAGGCCCAACCAAAGGAGTATAGCCGTAGCTAAATGACTAAGGAAGAACGCAGGCCAGTGGAAAAAGAGGCCAGAGACAATTACCTGCTTAACTATGGATAGGACTTCAAAGCACCAAATTGCCACAAATGGTAACGAACGTGTTGATAATGGAACAGTTCCAAGTCCTCAAAATTAAGTTCTCCCATGAACGGATTAAAACTCTTAAAGTCTGGGTTCCGCTCAAAATGATCATAAAAACGGTTGATGGCAATTGGCAATTGCTCGACAGCTTCCTCCAAACTGTCATACTTCAACACCGGCAGATCCGCTTTGGTTTTACTACTTGGACGATGCTCAAAAATCGCCCCCTTATCGATAAACCTCCGAAAGCCCGCTGCTCTTTTGGCACTTGATTCATTCGGCTCTCCATATCGTTTTACGCTTGTTTTAATGGTTACTACGAGGTGTTCGACCATGTGTTGAGGCGTCATCAGGCCAAAGGCCGGTTTCGTCATAGCGTCTACTTTTTTGAAAAGCTCACCGACTTCGGAAATCAGAAAATCTTTTTTGGAAGTAGTTGGTATCATTGTAATAGATTTTTAATCGTCTACTGCCTGGCCGACAAGCACACGAAAACGCCAGCCAGTATTGTCTGTCCGCGTATTTTGAGTTTGTTTCATTAAAATCCCGATGAGCTGTTCTTCGGGATCAGCAAAGTACTGCGTATTGAAATAGCCGCCCCACTCAAAAGTGCCAATACTACCTCGTCCGCCCATCTCCTGCCCCTTCTGGTCTACCACATCAAAAGCCAATCCGTAATACGAACCTCTTCCTTCCCACAGATCGCCGATCTGATTTCCCATCATGACTTTGATGGTGGTCCGACTGAGAATTCGCACTCCGTTTAGTTCGCCTCCATTCAAATACATTTGTAGGAAGGTAGCATAGTCCTTTGCCGTGCTGGAAAGTCCGGCACCTCCCGAATAAAATTTTCGAGCTCCTGTGACTGGATAATCCGGGTCGTAAAAGGTGACCGGATAAGGTTCCCACTCTCCTTTCCACTTTCTTTGTACAGTGACGAGGCGGTTTGCTTTTTCAGTGGGCAAATAAAAGTAGGTATCATCCATGCCCAACGGCTGAAAAATGTGCTTTTCCAAAAAATCACTGAACGACATACCGGACATGACCTCGATGAAGTATCCCAGCACATCCAAACCTTCGCTGTAAGTGTATTGCGCTCCGGGCTGATGGTGTAGCGGCAATCGGGCCAATTTTTTCACACTCTCCTCGATTGTTATATTCTCTGTCGTAAAAAGGTCTGTAATCCCTGCCTTATGATACATCATTTTGAACCTTTCGTCTCCATCGATCACGCCGTACCCCAATCCCGAAGTATGAGTCAATAGATGCCGAATGGTGATGGGGTTTTCTACCGGTTTCGTCGTAAAGGTCGTATCCGAATATTTGAACCGATCGAGGACCCCCGTATGCTTAAACTCGGGAATGTATTTTGAAATCGGATCATCAAGACGGAATTTTCCTTCTTCCCACAGCATCATCACGGCCGTAGAGGTAATCGCCTTAGATTGAGAGGCAATTCGAAAAATATCGTCACGGCGTAACGCTTTGTCGGTCTGATTATCTGCTTGGCCAAAGGCTTTATGGTAGACAATCTTCCCCCGTCGGGCAATCAGAGCCACCATGCCGGGGACTTCTCCATCGGCAATCGCCTGTTGACACATGGCATCGATGCGAGACAACCTTTCGCCAGACATACCCACACTGTGAGGGGAAGCTTCGGTAAGAAGCGGGCTTTTCTTTATTGAACTCGTTTGAGCCCACAAATTTAGATTGAGCAGTAGCACAAAACTAAACCAGGTGACGTGCTTAAAGATTAGGTTCTTCATTCGTTCTGTTTTGGTGAAATTTAAGCAAATATTGCGTTTCCACCTGAATTTCAATCGGTCAATTTACTTCATAGTATAACGCTCGTCAACCCTCCGTCAACCACAATGGGTTGTCCAAGTAAGAACTGAGCACTGTCGCTCCACAAGAAAAGAACAGTGCCGGCAATTTCAGCAGCACGGCCAATTCTGCCGATGGGGTGATTGCTTCCCCATTCTTGCAATACGGCTTCTTCCGGGCCGTGTTGAGCAGCGCCGTAACGCAATAATGGCGTGTCGATGGAGCCTGGGCAAATGCAATTCACTCGAATATTCTCACTCGCATAATCCATGGCCATTGCCCGGGTCAAAGCAATTGCTCCTCCTTTTGACGTAGCATATGCGAGTACATTCTTCTGACAGCGAATTCCCTGCACGGATGAAATATTGACGATCGCTCCTCCACCCTGTTTACGGATTTCGGGAATAGCAAATTTCGCTACCAAATACATCCCTTTGAGATTGACATCGAGGGTCATATCCCAATTTCTTTCATCGGTCGTTTCACAGGTTCCATAGGTTTGTAAACCGGCAGAGTAGCAAACGTAATTCAATCGTCCGAAATGTTCAATGGCACTAGTCACCATGTCTTCCACTTCCTGGATTTTCGTCACATCCGACTTAATTGGTAGAGCCTGCCCTCCCCGGTCCTCGATGGATTGTGCAACCACTTTTGCATTTTCAAAGTTGATATCGGCCACTACTACGGCAGCGCCCTCTTTGGCGGCGGCGATGGCAGTAGCCTGGCCAATGCCGGAACCACCCCCGGTAATAATTGCAGTTTTGTTTTTGAATCGCATCATTGGTATTGAAATTGTTTTGAGACTTTATTCTGAAAGATGGTTTCCCTTTTGACCAGATGCCGTTCTACTACTGATCGCTTCACCAAAATTGGCATTTGTTTGGGGGCAAATGCATTGGCCATTCTGTAGGTCCGGGTCGAGACGAATGCACGTTGGGATCTGCCCATTTCGACGGCCCAGACCAGGGCGCCGGCTGAGATCGCGCAAAAACGATTGTCCTCACAAGGCTCATAATCAACTTGATCTACTGTTCCCAGTCCATTCATTCCACCAATGCTAGGAATAGTACCGGCTCCCTTCCGAAACCGATAAACAGTACCCCACGGAACGGATAAGCTATCGTACTTGGTCTTCACATCAAAAGCGGCAGACGAAAGGCATTCCAAGGCAAATTCCGGGCTAAGGATGCCATCGGGGGTGGTCACAGGTTTTTCAGCATTCCAGGGGACCAGATAGGGTTGATCGCTGCGCAAATCTCCCCTCGTTATGGCTCTCAACCAAGTAACAAAAAGAACGGCACCTTCACTCTGAGGTTCCATTCTCCGATCCCAATTCTCTAAAATCTTCAGCGCTTCTATTTTCAGGGAGTCTTGTAAAATCGGCTTCAATGCCAGCAGATCGTCCAGCAATCGATTGGCCGTTTCAGAAGTAGTGGATCGTTGTAGTCGAATAACTGATTCTATAGACCACTCTTGTCTTTCTAGCAGCTGTTTGATCACAAATTGGTCCGCAAAGTCAAACCTCTTGGCCTTAGCAAGATCTCCCGGACCTTTGGCCCCGTTAAATATCCAGTCGCTTGAGCCAGAAAACCGTTTGTAACTACCTTCTTCGATCGGAGAATTCTCTACTGGATCTGCTCCTCCCGAAAGGTAACAGATGTTGCCACGCCGATCGATACAAGTGAGATTGAGACCAAACGGTGGACTGGATTTAAAAGTGGCTTCTATCGCTTGAAAAGAAGTGGAACCACTCAAAAGACTGAATTGACGCAAAACCTGATAAGCCTGCATTGGAGAGGGGGCTTCCATGTTTTTCACCGGATTAAAAGTGGTACTCCATGCTACGTCCTCGTTAAAACCCACCCAAAAAAAAGGCAAACCAAGGAGATGAACGACATAGCTTTCATCAGAATTCATGGACCAGTGAGCTTCGGTGAAGCGCCATTCATCACCTACTGGCAACTTTAGACTTCCGAATAAAATGGAATGCCCGGTAGAAGAAAGTTTTTTGTCAATCGCCCCCGCAGAAGAAGAAAAGATCTCTGCTCGTGAAAAATGCTTGCCCTGTAACTGATGGTGGAAAAGCCATAGAAAATGGATTAACACATCTTGAACTGACAGCGGCAAAATGGATGAAGACGCCACTTCTTCCAACTCTTGTTGTACCTCTGCTGAGGCATTGATCCCTGTTACAAAGGCCCTTAATTGTCCGTAATACTGTTCGGAGGTGTCGGGATCTGGAGCGTCATTTCTAATAGAAGCATTGGTATGCCATTTTCTTGACGCCGCAAAATTCTGTATCACCAATTCCAAGTGATTGCTCCCCTGAGTCCAACCCAAGGCATAATACGCTTCTTCGTGAGACCCACAATATATATGTGGCACCTCACGATGATCCCAAAGAATCTCGACAATGCCTCTAGGTTCTTCTACGTAAGAACAACTCAATAGGGTCAGTAGAAGGAAATGAGGAAAAAGCTTATAATACAGGGTAGGGATCATCACGATTACGCAATATTGTCGGAAATTCTCGACACGATCGAATGGATGATCCGATGGCCATCCACCTCTGTACAAACATTGATTGCGGGACGATCTCGCCAGGGCTGGAAGGAAGTACGGTTGGGGTCTACCGGCAACTTGATTGCCGGCCAGGTTTTCCCCTTACTAATGGAATCTGTGGTCTCTACTTTTACAGGGTATCTGGCGGTTTTGAAGTTTTCTGGCTCTAAGACGTACATAAGGGCGGTTGAGTCATGCACGAAGATGCCCTCAATCTGATTGACTCTTGCGTAGAAATCCCTGTAGAAAGGGATGATTGAGGCAATGTATCGATTAAAAGTTCCCGGCAAGGATGCCAGTTGACCGAGTATTTCATCCGTCATTAATACCTGGTGGGAGACATCGATTCCTACCATGGTGACCGGCCAATTCGCTCCCATGACCAGGTCTGCAGCATGGGGATCCGAAAACACATTTGCCTCAGCGGCGGGAGTGGCATTTCCCGGGCAAAAAGCGTTACCTCCCATCATTACGACCCCCTTGGTCAACGGGATGATTTCTGGATTAGACTTTATCGCCAGAGCTATATTGGTTAATGGGCCAATCGGTAAAAGGGTTACTTCCCCTGGAAATTCCAATATCTTTGATACAATAAAATCTGAAGCTGATAAGGGATGAAGATCTAGGGAGCTTTCAGGGGCCCAGGTATTTCCTTGGCCGTCTGCTCCATGCACAAAGGCTGCCCCGCCATGGAAACGACCGCTGATCGGATTGGCTGCCCCTCGAGCTACGGCAATATCTTTTCGACCGGACAGGTCTACCAAACGCAACGCATTGATTGTTGTTCGTTCTAGATCCACATTCCCGAAAACAGTGGTTAGGCCAAGAACATCCAATTCAGGAGAAGCAATGGCCAACTGGTAGGCCATGGCGTCGTCGACTCCGGGGTCGGTATCTATGATGATTTTCTTCTTCATAATCATTTCGAAGCTCTCTCGACAGTATACCTGACCAATACTTCATTATCCAAGATGACATTGGAAGACCAAATAAACTGCGCACCGGCACCGCTAAATTTTTCGATGAAGTTCATGTAGGCTTTTTTATTGTCCACCCCGATGACTTCTTCCGTATAAGTAGTAGCTGACGGCCAAGCAGAATCGTCAAAATCCTCCGTGGCCCAGTTTTCAGGAACCGGCCAGTGAATCCCATAAAAGGAGGAACCATCGTTCACCCCTTCCGTGGAGCAATTGGCAGAGCTCCGATGTGTTCCGTTTTCAGAAAGACAACTCAAATCCTTGATGGGAGCGATATAATAGGTCTGTGCCTTCCAGGAATCCCCCGTGACCGTTCCATCACTAAAACTGGCAATAAAGCCCCCATCTCCTGCGTGAAAGGCCTTACCTTGGTTCCGTTCGGACCCCAGTCCAAGGTTTTCTTCCCAATCAATTAATTTAACCGCAATGGTGTATGGACGTTTCACTCTAAACCGCACCACATTGGAATTAAAGGGAGTGAAGGGAACCGGGTCGACTCCAATCAACCGTCCGTTGATGTATAATTCAAAGTAGTTATCGGCAAAAATATAACCGGTAACCACCTCTCCGTCCGAGTCAATGTCTACCACAGGAACTTCTTTCAAATTCAAATCATCAACACTTTCCCTTTGAATGTCGTTACAATCGTTGTATAAATCAAAAGCCTTGGCAGCGGTGTCAAATTGGTTTTCTGCCGGCACGATCCACGTTTTCCCCTCACCGTCCGAAATCTCTCCCACACTGGTGGTCCGGTATCTGTGGCCGGTACATTGGAAGATGTCTTCGCTGATTGTCCGAGCGTAACCCTGCGTCACAGCTCCCGTCCCGGTATAGGCAGTGACTCCGTTGAGCAACTGTTCTTCTGGCGCTTCCTTTTTGGCTTGACAGCTTTGTAGAAGGCAGATACCAAAGAGAACGTAAGAGAAGTGACGCATGGTTTATATACAATTTTAGTTCACATCAACACTCAAAACGATGGGCACAATCCTTCCTCCACTATTGCTGTTCACATCAAAACCCATTCTTCCATCAGAATAATTAATGTCGGACGGTGGAACTACGTATTTGTCCAGAACTTCAAACAAAGTACCAGTCAGATCAGAAGTATCCTCGGACAAAATCTCAATTAGCTTGCCAAGATAAGCCGGTTTAAGCTTACTGGTAGAATACAGGGCCACTAAATGATCCGTCCCTCTTTGCACCAGGGTCAAGGCCTTCTGCGGCGCCGGGATGGTTAGTTCAGATCCACTTTCCCAAATTAGGGCAGATTGTTCCTGACCTTGAAATTTAGCGCTGTATCGTTCACTACGTGGAAAATGCACTTCCGCTTTTCCGGTTTGGTCGATACTGAATACATAAATAAATCCCTGGTCAAAGCCATTCTTGACGTAAAGTTGGAACCGATCTCCAATCTTCCAGTTACCCGCTAAACGATATTGGTTGTTTTCCAGCTCAACTCTTGCTTCCTCAAACTGGGGTCCTTCTTCCTCATCCCATCTTATGAATTGGCGAAACCCAAAAGCCCCTTTAAGTGCTACGGATTGACCATTGGATTTATCGGTAGCCCTGCCCACTCGTGAACGCGATTCATCTCGCACTTCGGGTTCCCTGGCGGCCAAAACTTTTTCATTGAGAACAATGGGTTCTCCTCCTTCAAGAACAATGGCAAAAGCTTGCTTGCAAAATTCCGCGAAGTACCGATAACGCACCCAGATGAATCCTCGCTGTCCCCACTCTTTACCCCAGCTATTCATAATCTTAAAAGCACCACGCATATCTGCCTCCCGCGACTGACCTTTTGCGAATCGATTGTCGTCGTAACCCACAACTACCATCGCGTGACCATTTGCCCAGCCCGTATCTCCAATATGAGGCCGCCATTGAGAATCACTGCTTCCCAATTGCATGAAGTTATTCCGAATCGTCATACCCATTGCCACTGGTTTCTTTTGGGCCAGGACCATGCGCACTTTCCGAATTTTTTTATCGGGTGGAGCATTTGATCTAAAGAGGGGTTCAAAGTGTTGAATCCGATATCTATCTACCACTTGGGGTACTGGGGCATTACAGTCATTGACATCCATTTTGGCATCGAAATCTTGACGTAGACAGTTCCCTTCATTCAATATGTGTTCCAAAGCTGCTGGAAAGGTAATACCAGCGTTACAATTTCCTTCGCTAATTTGGTTGAAAACGTACAGGGCGGAATTGGCATTGGTGTTGATTTCCCGTTTGTCCGTCCAACCATTCTGAATGGCCCGTTCAATGGTCATCGCTGCGTAGCCAAGCGACCAGCCCACGCAAGAAGAAATATCGCCTTGATGTCGGACTTCCGGGCAGTATGGAGATAAATCTACTTTGGTTTTCAGGGCCTTCCGGCCAGATTTAATAAAATCGGAAGAATGGGGTAAACGATCGTATTCCTCATCGTCAAATTCCAATCCCCTGGCAAAGGAATTCTGTGCGACTACTACCGTACTAAGCAGGCAGAAAAGTCCGAAAAAGGAAATTATTTTTTTCATTATCATCAGGTTTTTAATCACAAAATACAAAATTACATCATCGTCCTCCTACTGTAAAGCGGCATTCCTGCCAATGTGCATTTCCGCAAACATCGACAATCTTACACTTAAGGAGGTGTTGGCCAGGACGAAGTTTATTCAGTTGGTAGCTCCGTTTGCCCTTGCCCCATTGAAAAGGACTACGGTGATCTTTACCGATGTACTTTCCATCGCACCAGAGTTCCATGTATTGAATGTCGCGAAACTTTCTGGTAGCCACCTCGACATACATAGACGAAGGATAGGTTCTTTTTACAAAGGGACGGGGATATTTAAAGGCAGATTCCCAAATGCAGTGACTTCCAGCCGGCTTTTGTTCCGGCAGCGGATTATTGAACACATACCCTCCCCCGACAACGAACTTGCGGTGGTATTCCCGGCTGCCGCCACAATCATCTCTAACCATACAACGCAGGGTGTATTGGCCGGGTGGTAGTTTGCGCAAATAACCATCGCTACTATTATTCCCTCTCCCCCATTCAAAGGGGTAGTTGGTTTCATTTCTGATGTACTTATTGCCGCACCACAAATCAATTTTTTCGATTTTATCCCGTCCGCGACAATCCACATTCACATAGACCGCCTCGCCGACGCGATACTGTTGGCCCTGCTTTGGTGATTTGAACCAACATTGGTAGGCACATTTTTTCCGGTCTGCTTTCCCACCTTCAATCCAGATCTTACAATAGATCCTATGCCAGTCTCCGCAACGGTCTTTGATCTTGCAAACTATGACGTGCTTTCCTTTCTTCAGTTTTCTCAAACTGCCATCGCTATTTCCCTTTCCCCATTCATAGGGGAAACGACTTTCTTTCCGCACTAGCTTTCCGTCGACGTGCAATTCGACAAACTCAATATCCCGGTGATGTCGCTTGGGTTCACATTTGATGTAGAGAGGCTGACCAAGTTGGTATTTCCCTCCATTTCGAATTCCCTTAAAAGAGCAATTCCAAGAGCATCGCCAGTCTTCTTCTTCGTAAGCACTAGCACACTCGCCCGTCGAGCCTAGCAAACAAAAGGGAAGCATCATCAGGGACAAGCAGACCAATAGCATAAAGTTTTTCATAATTGTTTCATTTAGGTTTTACGTTGGAGTATGGTCCGTTCACTTTCGATTATGGTAAACTCTTCGGAGTCAGTGACGGACTTCCCATTATACTGTCAATCGAAAGTCGTGTTCTGTCCCTCGGTTCCGGACATCAAATGGAAAATTAACATCTTTTTAAGAAAGAACAATAAACAAAAAACTCCCTGCAAAGCAGCTGCTCTACAGGGAGTTGGGTCTATAGTTAATCTCTATTAGCTGACTTCGAAATCGTACTCTTCCCAGTGCTCATCACCGCAGATGTCCACGATTTTACACTTCAGGTGGTGTCTCCCTTTTCTCAACCTTTTCAGGTAGGGATCTCCGCCTTTGCCCCACTCGTAGGGTGCACGAGTCTCTTTTCTGATGTATTTACCATCACACCATAATTCGACATACTTAATGTGCTTGTAGCTCTTGGCGCCGATTTTCACATAGCTGGAACGTCCATAGTCACAGTGCCCTTTCTTAGGATATTCAAACCAACAATCCCAAATGCACTTTCCGTGTCCGCCATTTCCTCCACCGTGATGTCCGTCTACCCAGAAGTAACAAGTGTATTCTTCGTAATTACCACACTTATCTTTGACCCGACACTTGAGGTGGTGGCGGCCAGGCTGCAATGTTTTCCAGTAAGAATCACGGCTGTTTTTACCACCCCACTCATAAGGGTAACGAGATTCTTTTCCAAGGTATTTACCGTCGCACCAAAGTTCGGCGTATTCAATGTATTGGTACCCCTGGGATGCGAGATTGACGTAGACGGGCTCACCATAGCCATAGTGGTAGTCTTTCTTTGGAAATTTGTAGTAGCACTTGTATTCGCAGTGACCGTGCGTGGGAGGACCAGGGTAGTGTCCGCCTTCAATCCAGATCCAGCAGCTGATCTCGTGCCAGTCGCCACAACGATCGTAGATCTTACAAGTGATCTTGTGCTTTCCTTTGCTCAATTTTCTGAGGTATACATCGCTGTTTCCTTTTCCCCACTGGTAAGGATATTGTTTTTCGGTACGAACATGACGACCATCGACGAATAGCTTGACATATTGGATGTCTTTGTAACCATACCGGTATTTTGGTACACATTCGACGTAAAGCGGTTTGCCATATTGATATTTGCCGCCCTCTTTAATGCCTTTGAAATAACAGTGCCATTTACAGCCCCAGTCAGCTTCAACTGCCTCAGTGGCACAATCGCCTTCCTTGGCGGAAAGGTCGAAAGAAAATGCCATCAATGCGGCAAAAAAGATTAAGAATACATTTCTCATAACGTAGTTGTTTTAGTTTAAAAGAATGAGGTTATATCTTCAAGTGAATTACATCCTACTGTCAAATGGTCGGAGGAATTGTCCCCTCAATGAGCATTTCTTAACATTTTCTTAACTATTGGCAAAAAATGCTTTCTACGGGAGTAAAACTCTTTAGATCGCTTTGGAATTGGTCTAGTGCAGGTTAGCAATAAAGTGGAGGAAAACTGAAGTCAGCCGGGATATCGTACCGTCAACAAAAAAGAGGGTAGCCTTTTTATAGACTACCCTCTTTGGAGTTAAAGTTATGGGAATTTACTTGATTAGTTACCGTTGTTTTTCTTGGTCTTGGTTTTCGAACCGTTAGAAGATTTAGGCTTTGCGGACTCTTCAAAAGGATCGATCTCGATCTTCTTCTTTTTCTTAGCACCAAAATTAGGATCTTCTTCGTTGTAGCCACCATTTGGATCGTAAGGATCTTCTTCTGGATATTCGTCTGGGCCGTATCCACCGCCATCATAGCTGTCCCGTGGATAGTAACTTCCCTCCGGGATATCATCCCAACCTCTCAAACGGTAAGGTTCCATCAGGTAACGGTCCAATTCTTCTCTTTTTGCTTGTTTCGCCTGTAGGCCGGAATTGGCAAAGAAACTACCTAAGTCCACTGAAAGCTTAATAAGGGCGACAATTGCGGCGATTGGAGCAGCAGCGAACACTTCGCTATCGGTCACATCCGCAACGGTCTTTTCAAAATCCTGAGAATATTGATCTTTCAACTCACGCAGTTTATGTTGCAAAGACATGGAATACATTTCGGGATCCACTTTAATGACTTTCATTTTCTTCCGATTCATAAAGTCGTCTCGGATATCTTCTAGCAGCATATTGAAAGAGACCGCGATCTTTTGGTAGGATTTGCGAACTTGCGCAACCTGTTGCGGGCTGTATTCAGAAGAAAGTGTTTTAAAAGTACCCGCCAAACTCTCCGCTTCTAATTTCAGATCGTTAAAAGAAGCCATAAAAGGCGTTCTTAAGAAACCACGCAGTGCTTTATTGGTGGTATTTTGGGCTTGCAAAGCCATGGTCTGAGGATCCAGCGTTTCTACTGCCAACTCTCCACGGACTTCTTGCAAAGTCTGGTAAAAGTCTACCCTGGGTCTTTCCGGCTCATCAAAAGTGTCGAACTCATCAAATTCGGGAAATTCCTCCTGGGCTGCAACTGGATTGCCTGCCGCAAAAAGCAAGGCAATCAAAAGTGTCAACTTCGGTATTAAATTTTTCATGTCATTAGTTTTTTATATGATTTTTCAGGAATTATTTACTTAACTTTTTGCTGATCTCGGAGGCATCTTCGTAGTAATCGTGGCCGGTGTCGCTGGTAATTTTTTCCAATTCTGCAGTACAAACTTGATCCTGAGCCATGCAGCTTAACAGCGTATACCATTCTGCTTCGGCTTGATAACGTAGATCTTCGCTGGCTGCTACATTTTGGAAAGCCACCGCAGCATCTGCGTAGGACTTATTCAAATATAAGGAATGTCCGAGATAAAACTGTGCCAAAATATAGTAATCATCCTCTGAACCAACTGATCCTAGTAACTCAGAGGCGGTTTGATAATCTTCTTGATCTAGCGCATCCAAACCTTTTTCCAGAGATTCTGGATAACCGGCTTTATCACCTGCCGAGCGAACTCCTGCCGGATCCCGCAATTGGTAATTTTCAAAGGCTAATTCCGAAGGACTCACGTTTCCTGGATTCAGGAAGTTGAGTGCAAAGAAACCCACCAGCAACAAAACGCTGGCAGCAGCTGATAATACAACCCGCAGGCTTCTGCGTTTGCGGCTTTGTAAAGAAACGACCTTTGATTCTGCTTCCAGTTCCATTAAATCTGCCTTCAAATTTTTGGCAATTACAAAATCTAGTACTTTATGAGCAGTTTCGTGGCGATCGAATTCGGCTGCGAGGTCTTCGTCCTGTTCCAGGCGACTCTCGAAAGCGATGCGGTCGCTCTCTGATAAGTCGTTCATTAAAAATTGTTCGATCCGTTCTATATCCTTCTTGTTCATGACTTTTTACTTTAAGAGTGTTTTCAATTTAGGTTCATTATCTAATATCTGTAATAGTTTCTGATAACATTTGTAGCGTTGTCTCCGCGCAACTCCGGCATCTTTCAATCCTACTTCTTGGGCAATTTCCTCCATGCTGTAGGAAAGTTTCCAAAGCTCCAGGATCTTTTCGCATTTCTCTCCGAGGCGACTCAAAAGATTGCTAAGAATCTTCTTTTGCTCTTCTTCCATAGAAAGTGATTCCGGCGTTTCGTAAGACACTTCGTCCAGTTGGGAGGTTTCTTCGGTATAAACCATTCGTTTATCCCTTTTCAATCGGTTGAGCCAAATAAACCTGCAAATTGAGAATAAATAGCCCTTTAGATTGCCATCTCCCCGGTATTTGTCTTTCCGAACATTCTCATCGAAAGCAATGATGCCTTCATGAAAGATGTCGATACCGTCTTCCTTGCTTCCACTGTTCTTCTTGACGAAGTCTACTACCTGATTTTTCAATTTCTGGTCTCTGTAAATGAGCGCGATAGCCTTTTGCCGATCGGCTCCTCCTGCTTTGATCAGATCCAGAAGGTTATTGTTTAAAATTATGCTTGTCATCTAAATGTGTATTTAACCGATTGAATGTCCCCTTTGTTGTCAATAAATTTTCAACATTTTGCAATGTAAAGTGCTTTTGCCTTGCTTTTTCTGCGTTCATTCCCTTTTTAGGGTAGGTGGATAAGGTGAGATTAGCGCATTGGTCGGGCAATAAAAAACGACTGTTTCGTGCATTTAAGAATTGATTTTGGCTTGAGGTTGTTGATGCTTTCGCTGCTGCTCCAATACAGCCGAAACTCCCTCAAAATTAGCATTTTTTTTTATCTTTATCCGATTCCTGACTTTCTGCAAAGATAGTAGTTATAACGGTTTCATGCAGGTTTGGCTACACTCCTTCTGGGAACCATTTACTATTTTTTTCACTAATTTTCACAAGTACAATTTTGCAATTTAAAGAACGCATTAACTACCATGTTTTAAAACCTTCAACAATATGAAAACAAAATACAATCCATCAAACATGAAAAAATTTCAACACCTCTTGATAATGGCTTTGATTAGCTTGCCATTTTTATCACAGGCCCAGGTATTGGATTACATGGATATCAAATTGAGAATCGTCGAAAAGGTGGGAACGGAAACCCAACCACTTCCCAATACAACCTTGAATATTACCGACGTCGGTGAACTGACTACCGATGATGAAGGAAATGTGAACTTTCCCTATGCCATTCGAAACAATGTCGATCCAAGGGTTTCTATTTCCTTAATGTCGAATGAACAGCGGGTCATCAAACCGCTTGATGCTTCTATTGCATTGGATACGGCCCGAGAAGAGATGTTCATCGAATTTCTGGTCGTCAATATGGCCAATGAATCCGCTCAATTCAAAAAACGGATCCGCGACCTGGAAAGAGATATTTCCAGTCTGAAAGCCAAAAACCAACTGACCAAACGTCAATTGGAAGCCATGCACAACCAGTTGATCGATACCATTTTACACTTTGAAAACATCCGCCGGGGGTTGGAAAGTGAAATTGAAGGCCTCTCCTTTGAGAACGAAGAACAAAGGAAAGAGCTCGAACAGAAGAACCAGCAGATCGAAGAACTCAGCTACCAGATCGATGATTTGACCGCCCAGTTGAAAGAAGCGCTGCAGGAAAGGTACCACCAAAAAAAGGTACACTATGATGACATTACCAGCATTTTAGCTTCCTACATCCGAAAGGCAAAGGATTTGAAAAACCATCTGGCCTGGGTGAAACACTATGCAGCCGGTCGAGGAACCCAAAACTATATCAACGCCATCAATGAATACAACGACACCTTCAAAGAGATGGATGACAAAAGGGCTGGCCACATTGCTTCGGTTGCTAATTATTGGGAAAAAACGCCCCGCATCGCTAGGGATTTGGAAGACCTATATAATTTTACTGTAAAGAGCGTGCACGCCCAAGTAATGCTTCCCATATTTAATGATTTACTGGAAGAGTTTGCCAAACAACGACCCAAGAAGGCTGAAAAGCTAGCTCAAGAGGCATCAGAACCTCTAGAAGTAAACCTTAGAGATTTAGAAAGGCGAATCAATCGCGTCGAAAAAGGACTTCGGAAAACGCTACATGAGTTATAGTTAGAGGGGTTAGAAAAGTTAGAGGGGTTAGAAAAGTTTGAATTTTTCTAACCCCTCTAACTTTTTTAACTATCTAACATTTCTAAATCTTAGATCCCAACCCGGAAACCAAGTGAAAAAAGAGAATAAGAAGCCCGCACAATCTCAACTTGCGGATTGGTCACATTCGAAATTAATGGAAACCCACCCACCAAAAATACATTGAAGTTATTGTTTGGAGCATACTGTACACCGCCAAAGGCAAATAGGAAATCTGATTCTCGAATCAGAGAGGGGTTGCTTTCCAGTTCGGATGGGCGAAAGCGGATCGTATAAGTCAAACCTGGATAAAAGGTGAATCGATTATTAGAAGTACGTTGTATCAGGAAAAAACTACCGCTGCTAGTATAGGTATTGACGGGATTGACCGGACTAGAAAGAAAAGCTTCCGCGTTGGCACTAAAAAAATAGAAGGTATTCGGAGTCAATTCTTTGTAATAAGTAGCCCCGATATCAATTGCATCCCGATCAGCAGACAATTGACGCTGCTCGGTTTCTTCCTTCACTGTCGCCAAGGTATATCCCCCATTGACTACCAATTGTGGAACGGAACGAGAAGGCATCACCCTAAACCTGATCCCTACTCCCGTCAACCCACTGAGTGAGCGATTTATGATTGAGTTGGGGTCAAAAAAAGCATTTCGTTCTGCATCCACCTTTTCTCCGTCAAACACCCGGAAAGGAGAACTCGTAGCTGAACCATCTAAGCGACTTCGCACGTATCGAACTCGAAGTCCGAGGTCCCACCGTCCGTTTGAAGAGACTCCGTAAAAGGCAAAGAGATCCGAAACAAATTGACTGGCCCGGAAGCGATCCAGAATCGGAGAATTATCCCCATTTTGATGAATGGCTTGCCAAAAAGAACTCAAGGTATTGGAAGAAATGACTTCCGCACCACCATTGGGAAGAACGGTAGAAGATCCCCCTGCAACAATGAAGGTGGACAGCGTGTCCAGACCAGGAATGGAATACTTGAATTTTTGCGCATGTGTGATCGTGGCGATCGAGAAAAGCAGACAGAAAGTCGTCAAAAGGCGTTTGGAGTTGGCGAATAAGTTCATTTGAAATCGATTTTTATTTTCTTATTTTA
The DNA here is from genome assembly GCA_028284395.1 of Saprospiraceae bacterium. Classification (GTDB taxonomy): domain Bacteria; phylum Bacteroidota; class Bacteroidia; order Chitinophagales; family Saprospiraceae; genus JANQRV01. Next base: position 7,024 of record JANQRV010000064.1, on the reverse strand, counting down.
ATTTGCTGCCCATCCAGATGATCTCGGATTCCTCCATGCCCTCTGCACAGTATGCTACACAGCGCCCCCTTCCACTCAATTTTTTGGGGCCGTCAAGCCTCAACTCCACACTTTCCTTTGGGTACCCCCCGTCGATCATATAGCTTTCGTGAATAATATGCCCCGATATTACAAGCGGGTGGTGATTCACGGACTGAATTTCAAATTTAGCGATTTCCGGACGTGCTCCTCTGGGTAAATTGATCGCCAACGAACCTTTCGGTTCACCGTTCATATCCATCGTCAAAACGGCAGTATAAGGAATTTCGGGCTCCACTTCATAATAATACATAACCTCCCAATCGCCCGTCCAACTCTGCACTGTAGCCCGCTCTTCCCCCAGCAAACCAAAACCAACAATCGCAGCTAAAGCACCGAAAGCCAGCAAGATAACGAAAAATATCAATTTGCTTCTAATTGAATTGCGCTTATTCATAAACCCTATTCCATTGAAAAAAGATCCATTATCTCAGTTCACCATACGCTCTAAGCACCTAGAGAAAACTCTGCAACCCCGATGACCTTAAATTTCATCAAAAACACAAAACACTGCCGACTGAACAAAATATCTGGTAATAAGTTGGAAATTCATTTGGTTGACTTTTGGGGTCACAAAAACAGATGGTGATCATTCATTTGCAAGATAGGACTTATCCACCGACAATAAAAATTATTTTCAGCTCTGAGCCAGCTAACTTGCAACCAAAGATTCTTTTACCAAAAGCCGGTCAAATCTTCGGATTTTCCAACAAATTGCGACTAAGTAGCCGAACAATAATAAGGGAAAAAACAGCCAGGCTTTTTGCCACGGATTGTGAAAAGCAATGGGATCCATATCGCCGAATGAGACAAAAGCCGCCCAGTAAAAGGGATGGGAGTTCCGGCGATTTTCGCTGGCAATGAAGTCTAATTTAGCTGCCCTCAATGCTTCGTCCTTTGGCATCCCTTCTTTTATCTTCGAAAAAAACAATTCGATCAGTTTGCTCGTCGACCGGTCATCTACGCTCCAACGGGTTGCCAAAAGGCTTTTGGCACCCGCGTAAGAAAAACTCCGGGCAATGCTGGCGATCCCCTCTCCTTTCTGTAATTCCCCAACTCCGGTTTGGCAAGCACTCAATACCACTAGTTCGGCATTGGTCAGTAAATTATAAATTTCCTTGACGTAAAGCAGCGACCGATCGACCGGATGATCCGGGATCTCCGAAAAAGCCAGGAAGGAATAATCCGCTTCGGAAGGATTTGCCAGTCCATGGGTGGCCAGATGCAAAACGCGGTAGGCCTGCTGCCGCTTCATAAAATTCTCTTTGGTTGCATCCGCTTGAAAAAGGGTATTTCCCCCCATCAGGTTTTGTACATTTTCGATCTCCCGCCGATTATACCGCAAGGGGTTAAGGCCGATGGTACTACTATCCGGAAACTCCGGAGCGATCCCCAAATAAGGTCGAAGGTTCTTCCCGGGACGCTTTTCCATCATTTCCTGGAGTAGGCTCGCCGAGTAGTTGTAACTGATGGTATAGTCTCTAACCAGGAAAGGGTAATCATTGAAGACGGTTTTCTCATCGGGTGTACTGGACAACAAGGCCTCAAACGGCAACTCCTCCAATTCTCCACCCGGAATAATGATGATGCGCTCCCCCAACAGTTCCCGAATGGGCGCGAAAAGGATTTGGTACAATTCAAAGGCGCTTTCCCGGTAAAACTTTATATTCCTGGAAATCTTCTTGGAAGATATGTAAGAAAAACGCTGAATAGAGCTGCTAAATGCATAGGTAAGTATGGAAAAATTCTGCGGGAGCGGTACTTCAACCACTTGAAAATCATCGCGGTTAATCACAAAAATAGTGATCGTATAAGCGCCGAGAAAATACTCCACCATCGTCTGACCCGGCTCTAATAATTGTTGCTGTATTTGTGCCACAGACAAAGTAGAAGTTTCGTAAATCAGATCGTAGTAGTCCGGATAATGGGCCTTCATAGAATCGACCTTAGCCGACAATACCTGCCGCTGATCGAAGATCATAGCCGCAATGGAATCGACACTTCCATTATCCGACCTGCCCGATTTTCCCTCTTCCAGGAATCGATCCCTTTCCAGATTGGCAATCTCCCTCTCCATTTCCTTTATCGCAGCCAATTCCTCCTCGGGAACGCGGGCAAAGACATTCGGATCGCTTTTTTTGACGGCTTCTAACAGCAATAGCCCCTTACTTTTCTCTGAAAACTGGAAACACTGGTGCCAATAGGATGTATCACCGGTCAAGTGATACAATTCTTGCGCTGGCAGCATACCTTCATCGTACATTTGAAAAGCGTACTGGGCCAATTGCAATCTTGAACCGATGGTTTCGTATCGCTGACGTAGGAAGTCAAATAATCGATCGGCTTGCTGAAAACAGGACAACGCTTCTTTAAGATATTCTTGCCTGCCATCCGTATAATATGCTCTCATGTAAACCGTACCAACCATTTTGAAAGTACTGATCAGAATGTTGAAGTTATTGACTTTATCAAAACTTGCGTCCGGGCCGGGTTCGTAATGCAAAGCCCGAAAGCATGCCTCAAAGTTCTCCAAGGACTCTGAATAGTTATTACTGATAAAGTACCCCTGCCCCATGTTGTAGTATATTTCGGCCACATCAGGATGAACCGGACCGTGGTGAAATACCAGGGCCTCCAATGCCTTTCGATGCAGTCCTGCCGCTTCGATGTCGTAGGCACTGCGTTTGGCATAAGCATTCGCTAAATTATTGTAGCAATGGGCAATCGCGGGATGAGTAGAGGCAAAGTTTCGTTGATAGATCTTTAGAGCTTTTTTATAATGTTTAATCGACATTCTATTGTGCTCATCCGCACGGGAAGGGTCTTGGTGTTCCTGGGCATTCAAAAACAAGACATCGTAGACACTTCCCAAATTGAGATGAATATGTCCAACAGCCGTCGGCTGTAGAGATGTCCCATAAAGGGCCTGATAAATGTTCAGAGCCTTTTCGTAATCGTTCTTAGCAAATTCATCTCCGCCTTTACCTTGCCAGCATAGCCCGCGATTATTATAGCTTTCCGCAATTTCAAAATGAGGGAAAGGCAACTTTTCCTGACGAATCGACAAAACTTGTTCATGATATTCCAGAGCTCTATCATAATCACCAACCTGGTACATACAGTCGCCGATGTTATTATAAAGATCCGCTATCTTCAGATGTCTCTTACCGTATAAACTCAAGCGAATTTCCAGAGCGCGATCAAAATAATCGATGGCCCGTTCCAGATCTTTCAATTCCCGGTAATAATTCCCGATCTTATTGAGGGTTTCTGCCAAGAGTTCAGGATTTGGCTCACCAGAAGCCGTTAGTCTTCTTTCCGAACCGGTAAAAAGTAGCAAGGCTTGTTCATAATCGCCTAACTCCAGGGCACAGTCACCCAAAAGATTATTGAATTGGATCGACATCGGGAAATGCAATTGCTCTCCGTCTCTTTGAATTTGTTTCAAGGCGGACTGGGCGATGGTTCGAGCGCGCTCATAGTCGTTGGCCTCATTGAGCTCCTTGAGCGCCAATTCATAGGACGTTCTGATTTTTGCCGTATCAAGCCCTTCCGCAAAGAGCGTACAACAGCCAAAGCATGGAAGAATTATCAGACTACAACGTATTAGCAAAGAATACTTTTTGGTATTTTTATTTTCACGAATACGTTTTGAAAAGGTACCAATGCGTATTGACCGACTGGCAACAATTGTCGAAGTAGTAGAAAACAACATACGAAGGCTCCTAGTTTACAGGTAAATGGCCTCAAAAAATGGCTGATTGACGACCGGGCGCCTCTTGCCTTTTATGGAAAAACCACCGACATTGAGTATCGAAATTTAAGGTTGGTACCCAAAACCAAGATGAATTTTCCGTATTTAGGCAAAATTAATTGAATTCTAATTAAACCAAGACAAATTCAAATTTGCGGCAAGACCGATCAAAGCAATTGTTAAAATTCTAATAATTTTGTCAAAAACCCAGGACAATTCCAATTTTTATTTGACGGGTAAATTAGACACCCCATCTCTGTCCCGGACAGAGCAGTAAGAACCAATTAAAACTTTTAAAACCACTCATGAGATGAGAACAATGAAATATTTACAATTTACACTGGCTTTTCTGCTATCTCTCAATGCCTATGCACAAAATGAGAACGAAATACGTCTGATGGAAAATTGGGCGTATGAATCCAAGGAAGGCAAATACGAGAAGTTAAACAAGATGATCACCGCCTCTAACGGCTACATTGTTGCGGTGGGTGAAACGGTAGGTGCAAGTGGCGCAGATGCCGATGGTCTATTCATTGTCCTAGATCCCAACGACGATGGTAATGAGATCACCAAAAAGACTTTTGGCAAAGGTGGAGATCAGGTATTCAATTCGGTTGCCCAAAATAACGACGGCACCTTTACCATTGTTGGCTATACAACCTCCAGCTCCAATACCTTTAAAGAAGGCTGGGTGCTCCAGGTAGACGTCAACGGCGAAGTGGTCTTTGGCGATAAGCCCGCCCGTGTTCCCACGTTCGAAGGGGAGTTGACGGATATTGCCATCAATTCCGAAGATATTGCCGTGGCCGTGGGTATTCAATTCAACAAGAAGGTCAGCCGAAATTGGTTGGTACAAATTGAAAACGAAGGATTTCCCGTAAACCGACAGCTCTCCAACGAAAACTTCGGAGCAGTACAGGCCATTGCAGCCGGCTCTGACGGCAATTTCATAGTCATTGGCAACACCAATAAGGGCAACCGTCGACATCCGGAACAAATTTGGGCCATCAATGTAGATCGCGAAGGCAACAATCAATGGGGTGAACCACAATTCTATGGAGACAAAGGACTTCAAACTGCCAGCGACATTTCGCCGCTGATCGACGGCTCTGGATTTGCCATCGTCGGAACCACCAACTCAAAAAGCAAGGGGCTTAGCGATGTTTGGTTGCTGAAAATCGACCAACGGGGGGGAACGATTTGGCAGAATAACTACGGCGGAAAAGATGTGGATATCGGCAATGCAGTCATTGAACTTTCGGAAGGTGGTTACGCCATCCTTGCTCAAAGTCGCTCCAAAGTTTACAAGGCGAGATACTCTGTACCCATTATCATCATTACGGATGAAAAGGGCAATGCTGTCGAAGAAGACCAGTATCCAATTTACGGTAGTGAAGTCGATAACATTGGTCATTCCATCACCGAAACAATTGAAGGGGAAAGTCTCGTTTTCACTGCCAGTACGTTCGATCAGAAAAAACAACAGTATCCCAGATGTTTCCTCGGATCGATCGATTACAAACGCCGACCACTGGAAGACTACATTGCACCTGGAGATGAACGTTTTGGCAGCAACAATCAAAGCCTCACCATGACGCCGGCCATTTTCTTTGACGCTACGGGCGATAACTATCTCAGCCCTACGGAAAGAGGATATTTCATGATCGAGGTCACGAATGAAAGCAACCAAAATCTACACAATATCAGCGGAGAAGTTTTCGATCCCAGCAATAGTGCAGGTCTGGACTATTGGAAGGACATCAAACTGGGAACCATCCGGGCCAAGCAAACTAAGCGGTTGTACGTGCCCGTAAAAGCCCTGGGCGAATTGCCGGAAGGACCGGTAGCACTCAGCGTTGATTTGAAAGTAGAGGAGACTTTCGCGGCCAGTGGTGTTTTGAGTATTGAAGAGTCAGGATCAGTCGACCCTCCCAATGTGTTGGTAGAAAGAGGCACCTTTGAGCCGGGCAGAGATCCACAACCCAATTCTCTGGTCTTACTCCACGTGCGGCTGAAGAATGAAGGAATGATGATGTCCGAACCCATGACGGGCTATTTCGACATTCCCTCCGGTGTACAGAGTCAACAGTCCCTTAGAGTACCCATTCCTGCCATTCGCGGTCGCGATTTCCACGTCATCACTTTTCCTTTTCAATACGATGCCGATTTTCGCGGCAACCGAATCGACATTGGCTTCCGAGCTTCGGGTAGCGACATGCAAGGGTTTAATACCAGTTTTACCATCAACGTTAGTCCACCGGTCGCCCAAAACACCACCCCACGCAATACACCACGAGGAAATTCAGGTTCAGGGGGAGCGCAAACGGAAGCCTGGTGGACCAGTCACTCTTCCGATGACAAAGCAATCGACGTCAACACCCGGGATGTACGGGTAAAGGCCATGGTCTTGTCCAATAAACCAATGAAAAAAGGCCAGATCGGAGTCTTTATCAACAGTAAAAAGTCATTTGGATCTAAGATGGGAGAATCTGACCTTAGGCCACCATCTAATCACAGCTCCGGTCGGATCCGGCACGATTTCATAACCAAAGTCCGCCTCAAAGACGGGCGCAATAAAATCAAGATTGCGTTTCGCGATGAGTACGGAAATGAAATGGAGGGTATGAGTGAAACGCTTGTACTCAATTACATTCCACCCGGTAAGCCAAACCTCTATGTATTGGCCATTGGTGTGGATCATCACGATCTGGATTACACCGTAAAAGATGCAAAAGATTTTGCCGCCAAGTTTCAGGGACTTAGCAAAGACAAGCGCCTGTTTGGGAAGGTAGAAGTATTCCAGGTTACCGAAAACTTGCAGACCACCGCCCAAAACCTAAAGAAGAGCTTTATAGAGTTGCAAAGACGAAAAATAACGGAAGACGACTTAACGGTTATTTTCATTTCTTCTCACGGCAAGAAGAACGAGATGGGCGAATTTCTTTTGATGCCGTCCGATTACGATCCAGGGTATGAAGACATTCTTTCCCTGAATTTCAAAGAAGACATTCTGAAAAAATTAAATACAGTAGAGGGCAAAAAACTGATGTTCATCGATGCTTGCCACAGTGGTAGTGTAGGTGGCCGCGGCTATAGTGACAAAGCGGTTAGTAAACTACTCAATGACCTGATGAATAAGGCGTCCGGTTTAGAGATATTTGCCTCCTGTGGCAGTAATGAATTCTCCTATGA
>JANQRV010000063.1 GCA_028284395.1 Saprospiraceae bacterium | reverse complement strand
GTCCAGAGGGCCGCCGTCACCATGCCCGGTGAGTGGAGGTCGGGGGCCCTCTGGACAGACTTCGACAATGACCACGACCACGACCTCCTCCTTGCCGGCGAATGGATGTCGCTCCAGCTCTTTGAAAATCAACAAGGCCGCTTGGTTCTCCAAACTGCTGCCAATTTGGAGCAATATACCGGTTGGTGGAACAGCCTTTGTGGAGCCGATATGGACCGGGACGGCGACATCGATTACATCGCTGGTAATTTAGGGCAAAACAATGCCCTAAAAACGACCGAAGTGGAGCCAGTAAGGCTATACGCCAAAGACTTTGATCAAAACGGGACCGTCGAAGCCATCGTCACTAGGTTCATCGACGGCAAGGAATATCCCATTGCCCCTCGCAGTGCCCTGATCGATCAATTGGAAGTAATCAATCGCATCTATCCTTCCTACGAGGCCTTTGCCAAAGCGGATATAAAAGAGATCTTAGGTCATTTCGACCAAAGGGACATGGTGGTTCTCGAAGCCAATTACCTGAAATCCGCCTACATCGAAAATCTCGGCAACGGTCAATTTGAAGTTCATGCCCTCCCTGCGGAAGCACAATTCGCTCCGATCTACGGCATAGAAGTCAGCGACTTCAACGGGGATGGGTTCATGGACATCCTCGCCCATGGCAATGATCGACGTACCGAAGTCATTTCCGGCTGGCACGATGGCCAGTATGGCCTATTGATGGAAGGCCGCGGGACCAACCAATTCGTGCCGGTCCAGAGTAGTTACTCCGGATTCGTGGTACCGGGAGACGGAAGAGCCCTGACGATGCTTCCTTCCGGAGAAAAAATGCTGCTCCTGGCCGGTGTAAATGCCGACAGTCTCCAAGTATTTAGTTGGGCAAGCCCCCGGGACAACAGCACCTTTTTTCTTCCCGGTGAAGCCTACGCCGAGATGTTATTCGTCAATGACAGCAAACAGAAAGTAGAGCGCTATTGGGGAAGCGGTTACCTGTCTCAATCCGCGCCCACCCTGATTCCCCCAACGGGTGCAGTGGCCGTTGCATTTTATGAACGGTCGGGAAAAGAACGCAGAATCATTCGTCTTTCTCAGCATTCTACTCCTTCCCTGTTAAACAGTCAGTAATCCCCTATGGGTAGTAAGAAAATACACAACAGATGGGCAGTGCCAGATGGAAACAGGCAACGTAATCGCATTGTTATACCTTGTATTATTTTAGCTTGCGTTGAATCTTTATCTCAAGATTCCAAGGAGTAGTGTCCCTCAGGTTTCCATCTTCATCGAATTTCTTGTATTGTTCATGGCCAACCGCAATTTGCTGAATATCGGCGGAGGGAATACCCAATGCTTCGGCCGCATCCCATTCAATGCCTTCGACGAAATATCGAACTTCACCTTTCGATTGTTCAATTTCACTCTTGATCTTGTTCACCACTGCGTCATCAACCTGGTCGTAAAGGGTGTAATAACGGGCCTTCTCCCCTTTCCAATTCGGATCAGCGAGCCTTCTTTTGCGAAGTGCGGCATCGCCCTCCGCTCTTCGCTTCACAGCCGTCTCCAACCGGGCCAATACTTGTTCACTTGAATCGACACCAGCCTTAAAGATTTTTACCGTGCGCCCCTGCTCTTGCATTCTACGAATCATTGATGCATCGAAGAAGGTTCCAAATGCGTCAAGGTCGCGCTCCCTACTAAAGAAAATGAAGTCGCCGGGCATCATCGCCGAAAATTGACTGATGCCTCTGACCGCAGAGGATTCGTAGAATACAGCCTCCACCTCATCAATGCTTTGACCGTCGTAGGTCAGTTTCTCGAAACGGATCATAAGGCCATGCTCCGCCAATTCATCTTGCAACGCTTTTAACTCGCTTTGGGAGGTGGTGTTAGCAATAAAAACATAGGCCCTTTCCAAATCAGTTTTCGGAGTGATCAACGGAGCAGCCGGGAAAGCCTGATCATCTCCTTGTGTTTGGCCGGGAGATAGGGAAAACAAGAGCAGGCCAAGAGGTAATAACAAAAAGTACTTGTAGGAAGTACTTAGCGAAGATCTCTTACAATTCATCATCATAATCCTTTTTTTAATGAGTAATTGATTAAAACTGGGCGTGATGGATAGCGGATAGTTCGGAACGGCGGTCTGCAACAAATGATATTGGTAATCCTTCTTCGGCTCCCCTTTGGCGATGATCGCATCGTCTACCAGAAATTCCAGGTTTTGAATGATAAAATTGCGGTGCAGCCACGCAAAGGGATTGAACCATTGGAAAAGGATCACCAGCTCCGCCAGGATCAAGTCCAGGGTGTGATAATGTCGTATGTGTATCTTTTCATGGTCGAGGATATGGAACAATTGTTCTTCTGTATAATCGCTCGGATTTAGAAAAATATATCTGCCAAACGAAAAAGGAGCCATGGCCTTCGAAACAGTAACGAGGTGATACTGTTTGCCCTTACGCAGCTCTGATTTTCTGATCAGCCGGGCCAGGCCGAGCAACTGTATCGAGAATCGACCCAATAGGATCATCACTCCCAGTCCGTAAAGCCAAAATAGGAGGTCTTTGATACCGGTATCAACACTTTTAATCGATCCTGAAGAAGTGGTCAAGTCCTCATTTTTACTGGCGATCGGCCCCATGTTTTCCGCCCCGGAGTCAGCGGCAACCATAACCTCCCATTGCTGGACCGGCAACACGCCCCGAACCCGTTCTTTAACGGGCCGAATAAAATCCGGCGAAGGTAATAATGGAAGCAGTAAAGCAACGATCATGTTGGCGATCAGGACCGTTCTATTCCATTTAAAATGGGTCTCTTTACTAAGAAACAGCCAAAAGAAACTCGTCAGGATGGACAACGCCATCACCGAGTAGAGCAAAAACGAAAAGAAGCTCATAATAATGGATGATTTAAAAACTCAATTTGTTGGAGTGATCTTACTCTTCTTCAATAGCTCGAATGATCTCTTCCAGATCCTGCTTTGAAATCTTCTCTTTTTTGGCGAAGTAGGTCACCAAACTTTTATAGGACTGGTCAAAATACTGATCAATTACATTTTCCATAAATTCAGCCCGGTAGGTAGCCTTGGAAACTTTCGGAAAATAACAGTGAGTAGGGCCATAAGCTTTGTAGTCTACGTAACCCTTCGACTGCAGATTCCGGATCACCGTAGAAACGGTATTGCGGTGTGGCCTGGGCTCCGGCAAAGCATCGCGGATATCATTGACGAAAGCATTTTCCAATTTCCACAGTACTTGCATGACCTCCTCTTCCTTGCGGGTCAATCTTTCCAATGACTCTTTCATAAGTTCGCTTTTGTTTGCAAAACAAACTTAAGAATATTTTTTTAGTTAGTCAACTATTTTTTTAGTCAAGTGCCGATTTTTGTCGTCAATCATTGCTTAACCACCATCAGACTCTCTCCTTCTAACTCTGGATGCATCAACCTCAAAAGATAGGTGCCGGCAGCCAAATCCCCTACGTCCAAGTGATTGATTTCACGGGCGACGAATTGTCCGGAGCGAGCAATTTTGCCCGTTGCTGCTTCAATGAGATGAAAAGGTACTTCTGTACCGGACCACTGCCCATTCAATCGCAACTGGAGCCCGTCGACGGCAGCTGTCATTGGATTAGGGAAAATCGTTGCGGATCTGGATGGGGCTTCTGCCGGTGGTTCAACATCGGTAATGTCATCCGTAACCCTGATCATGGCGGTTCGGCCCGATCCGAAATCAAAAGTGCCGCTCAGATAATACTGGCTGTCGTCGATGGGGGCCATCGCCGCAATGGACAGCGTTTGCGCCTCGGGAAAATAGTTGGCCATAAACTGGCAGTTTTCATCGATAACAACTGAATTATTGGGAACTTCAGAGCCATCGTAGACATTGAATCGTCCGCTAATGAGGATGCCACCGCCCGGTAGCGGACTCATAAAGGATATGACAAACGGCTGATCATCTGCCCGCTGGATCGACGGATCGAAGGCTTCTAGGATCTGGCCGGAGGAATCCAACTTGTAAAAGAAGGCGTTGGTCGTACGCAAATTCTCATCCAACGTACTGCCGGCAACCAATGTGAAATCCGGTTGGGGACTAAGGGTTGTTGTGGCGAACAAACTTTTGGTGAGAATGGGCTGGAATTCTGAGTCGCGTTGTCCGTTTACATCGGCTCGGATGATGTAAGTTGTATCCGAATCATCGTAGTTGATCTGGTGCCCAAAAAGGAGAAGTTTGTCATCGGAAAGTACTTCAAATCCGTTGTACCGACGGATGGAGCGGAGATACGATTGATTGTAGTCCGCTTCGAGGAAACCGTCGGCCGAAAAGCGATTGAGATCCTGTCCGGAGTCATCATTCGATCGATAGGCCGCATTAGAGCCGGCATAGATACGGTCTTGACTGTCCACAGCCAGGTAAGAAATACTGGAGGCACAACCAATGTTGCAAAAAGTAGAAGAAAAATTCAGATTGCGCAATTGCTCACCGTCTTGGTCGATGATCGCAATGCCGTTGAATAGATTATCGAAAACCGGCACGATGTATCTACCGGCCAGGACCAAGTTGCCGTTGCTCTGCTGTTCTAATTTAGATATGGACCGGTCGATGGGTGCAATGGAACTATTGAAAGTGGTGTCAATCGAGCCGTCCGGTTCAATTCTGGCGACATGGTTGATGCGCTGGCCGTCGACCAGGTGAAATAACCCGGCGATGACTATTTTTCCGTCGGCCTGCACAA
>JANQRV010000057.1 GCA_028284395.1 Saprospiraceae bacterium | reverse complement strand
TTACTGACCGATACCAATAATGTGGTGATCAGTGTTCACGAAAGTGATGGCATCGATTTCCGTGCCTTACCCGTGGAAACCTATAGAATTTGGGGACTTTCATTCACCGGCACCATCAACGATATCATTGGCAGTGATGCCGCCGCGGTAGAATTGGCTTCGGGATGTTTTGAACTATCCGCCAATTTTATCGAAGTCTTCCGAGCTCCGGCCATCGACGGAGGTACGCTTAGCATCTTATTTAACGAAGGCGATGTCACTTATACCTGTCCCGGTGATGGAATCTCTGATTTAGTTATTGTGGAAACAACGAGCGAAGATCTGAATTACCGGTTCACCATTACGGATACCAACAATATTGTTCGCATTCCAAACCCAGGTACAAACGTCATCAATTTTGAAGGGGCCGGAGTCGGCACCTGGAGGATTTATGGCATTGCTTTCAACGGAGATTTAGACATTGGTTTTGGGGATAATGTTCTGGAATCTACGCTATCCGATAGTTGTTGGGTTCTATCCTCCAATTTCATTACGGTTGTTAATGAAGTACCGGAAGGAGGCTCCGTTTCTACGACAGATGGAGCAACGGAAGTAACGGTGACCGTCGGAGATGGTATTGACGACATCGTACCTTTCTTCCGGGAGAATGCTGGCCCATCTCTCTATACTTACGTGATTACAGATGAGAACAATGAAATCATCGGTTACGTAGATGGAGACAGTCAGAATTTTGAAGCTGCCGGAGAAGGTATCTGTAGGGTTTGGGGGCTCTCTTATACGGGAACTCTAATTGCTCAGGCTGGTGAAAACGCAGCTGAAGTAGCGCTATCCGACGATTGTTTCGACCTCTCCGACAATTTCATCACCGTTACGCGTGTTGCTGGCGGCGCTGGATTGGCCATCCAAGCGGAGCAATTCCAGGAAAACCTGATCAATGTCGATGCTCCCATCGAAATCAGTATTTCTCCCAACCCGGTTGTATCGGAATTAAAAATGGTATTCGAAATCCAGCATCCTACCAGGGAAGAAACCGAAGTTCTACTCTATAATATCAATGGCCAACTGATAAAATCCATGACGCACGCAACTTTTGCAGGGCACAATGAGTTAATAATAAGTGTAAAACATCTGGCAAGTGGTATATATCTGTTGGCGGCCAGAAATGGTAATCAATTACAGATGAAAAGATTTGCCAAGAATTAGAAAATATCTAACAGCAGGATATAAAGACACAAACAATCACTCAATTTTTAAGCGGGCCTTCCCTAGGGAAGGCCTGCTGTATTTTAGGGCTGTAAGACGGCAGTTATCAAATGAACAACACCATTGGCTGCACCGACATTTGGTTCGACAACTTGCGCATCGTTAACAAAAATCCCCGCCTCGGATATCGAAACCCTTAGCTCACCTCCCGAAATAGAAGTTAATACCTGGCCATCCACCAAGTCGGCTGCCGTATAACATCCTTCTACTACATGATTGAGCATTACATCTACCAAATCCCCGTTTGCATTCGTAAAAAGGGCATCCAGGTCTGCACCTGGAATCTTGGCAAAAGCATTGTTGACTGGAGCAAAAACAGTAAGTGGCCCCTCAACGATCAGAGCAGGCCCCAATTCTGCATTTTCCAATCCTCGCTGCAAAACCTGTAACAAGTTATTCCGACCGATGGCCTTTGCAACTGTGGGAAATTCCGGATCGATGATACACTGCCTTGGTGCGTTTGAATCTACAACATTAATGGCTACGAAATTGGCGGAAAGACCGTGGCAAAAGGAGGCCAATTCAACCTCGGCGGCATTGTCGCCAGGCTGTACTAAGATATCGCCGATGTAGGAAAAGGACCATACTCGGAAAGAGCCTGCACCTAAGGTAGCTACATCGATGAAATTCGTCTTGCTCACCTGAACGACATTATTGGACTCATCCGTTACCAGATAAGCGTAAGAGTTGACCAATGGTCGGGTACGAAAGCGATAGATCTTGCTATCGCCGAGTTCCTCCGTCGAGAAGGAGAGCTCAGTCTGGCCACCAACTGAAATTGTCGCTCCCTGGTAACAGAACTGTCCCTGAGCATAACTTGATAAGCCAAATGTGGAAATGAATAGTAGGGTAAAGAATGAGTTCTTACAGATCATTTTTATTTTTTTTCAAATGAATAGTCTTGTTGAAAAATTTAATACTCCCCGCCAATCTTACGCGTATTCCAGGCTGTCTGCTCCTCAAATTGAGGAAGCATCACCGGGACCTGGGTCATCCCCGTTGTATCGGTCAAGGACTCCATAAATGCTACTAAATCTGCCGATTCTTGTGTGGTGAGGTTTAAAGGAGCATCTGGTAATGTTTGATACGGCACATCCAACCCTAGTCCGATTCCGCCTCCTTTGTTGTAAAAGTCGACGACTTCCTGCAAGGTATTGTAAACACCATTGTGCATATATGGCGCGGTCAGTGCGATATTTCGTACCGTAGTGGTTTTGAAAGAATGGATGTAGAATTCGGCCTCATCGATGGGACGTCCGCTTACAGCACGCCCTTTGTCTGCATCGAGTTGCGGCTGGATGGTATCTCTATTTGCGGGCACACCCAGTACTTCCGATTCACTTTCATCATACAATGGAGGGACTGTACCATTGAAGGTAGGTGCAAAGTGGCAAGTACCACACGCAGCCTTGCCCATAAACAAGTTGAAACCCCTCTTTACTGATTCGGCCAGTTCATTGGACTCTCCTCGAACATACTGATCAAAAGGGCTGTTGAAGGAACGCAAATTAGCGACATAATGAGCCAAGGCATTCGTCATTGACCACTTCGACAACTTATAGGTCGGATAGGCTTCTTCGAATAATTGTTGGTATTCAGAACTTTGGGAAACTTTTTCCACAATTTCGAAAAAATCGGTATTAAACTCCTGCTTATCTTTGACGACGTGAACGATCTGCCGTTCCAAAACTTCTTCGCGCATGTCGTGAAAGTACCGTTCCGCATAAACAGCATTGATCAAGGTCGGACTGTTGCGCAGGATCTGGCCGGTATGATCCATTGCCAGACTTTTGTTTAGACCATCGGTAAATCCCTTCTCCGGATCGTGACAAGAAGCACAAGCCCGTTCGTTATTCTGAGAAAGGATGGGATCAAAAAACAACATTCGACCGAGCGCGATCTTTTTATCCAATCGTTCGGTTTCGATGCGCTGACTGGCGTAATAGGCAGGATTTAGCAAATCATCCGAAAATAAGTTGGTAGCATGATAATTCACTGGCCGGATTAAGGAACTTGTTTCATCGATCGTTTCTACACCAAGTTTACGGTGTGCCTTGTAAACCAGCTCGTACAAAGGGTTGATGAATGCTTTTAGATAGTGAAGCCGATCGAAAGTATCGAAGTTCCTATGACCTTTTAGGTAGTTGATGGCTCCCTCAAATAACTGGTCAATATTCTTGGACAGTACCTCATCGCGCTCCGCGATCAGTGCCCGATAGGGCTTGATGGCTTTTCGGATGCTAGACATGGCCTCGATGGCCTCCGGGATGGCATTTACCGAACCCGGCGTATCGAAACCAGTAAGTCCCAGTGTAAAAACCCGGTTTAACTCTTGTCGGATACTTTCAAAAACATGTCGATGGTTGATATTAATCTTCCGTTGGTAATGGTAGATCCCTTCATAGGCATGCTGTAAACCGGCGGTAAACTGAATGATCTCTTCTTTTTCTTCAAAGGGTGTATCCCCAAATACGACCTCATCCAGGATTTGTAATCCAACTGGTTCAAGGACCCGGATTTCCGGTACCCCCTGCTCGACAGAGGGAAGTGGTGCACCATTGACGTATCGTTTAATGCTACTGTGATCAAAGTATTCCAACAGAAACTCGATTCGCTTAAAAGCGTGACGAGCTGCCAAATGCACTTCTCGCAGATTTTCGACGGAGGCTCCAGTCTCTTCCAGTTTTTTGGCAGAACTGTGGTATTCGTCGACCGCAACTCGAAATGCTTCCAGTCCCTCATGAAATTGAGTGGCTATCAATTCCAATGGCGCCTGCTGGGAAGGTTGCGAAAAATTCAGACTGCTCAGTCCAAAAATCAAGATCGACAGATAGATAACGGATAATCTAATTTTCATATTAGTCGCTTTACTTGAATTAAACAACTATGGATTTAGTGATTGAATTGGAGGGTAACCGATGTATACAAAAAGCGGTACCCCATGGAGATGAGGTACCGCCGATCGTACGTAGTATTATGAGCGTGCAAACATCTTGATTACTTATTGAATAGACAACTGCTTCATGTCACCTTCGGCATTTTGTACGAAGTACAAACCAGCGGGAAGGTCAGAAACATCTATTTCATTGGTATTTTGAAGGACTTTAACCCGGATTCCCCTAACGTCGTAAATAGCCACGTCAGTAGCTTGGTTCATGTACAATTTACGAGTCGTAGGATTTGGAAAAATGGAGAACCCTTCTTCAGTAGTAGATTGATCGGTAGGAAGATTTACAGCAAACGGATTGCTGTCTTCTAAGTCTTCCAGTTTAACACGATCGAAACCGTGAATGGCGAAAGTCAAAGAGTGGTTCCAAGGGAATGGATTATCCGTTCTTGGGTGTTGAGAGTTAACCAGGAGAGTCTTTCCGTCAGGAGTTACTCTTGCACCGGTAACTTCTGCACCAGCAGGTACTGCAGTGAGTCGAATCAAATCTTCGACGGTAGGATTTTCGACAGCAAGATTCAACAGGTATAATTCGCACAAACGGTTGCTAATACCAGCAGGCGTACGACCGTGAGAAGTACCATTTAGGTCTTCCTGGATTACCAAGAAACTCTGTCCATCGATTTGCATAACACTTAAGCCATCAGGATTTGACAAGTGTTTGTCAAAATAAGCTGCTTCGGATGGAGATTCTTCTGCGTCCCAGTCCGGGCCACCTTCAAGAATGACCGTGTTTTCGCCCGTAAAACGGTTGTAACACCAGATGCGACCATAGAAATCTTGGTACTCGGAGTCATTGGGAGAAGAAACACCTTGAGTCGCTGCACGAGCAACGTGATACGGGTCGTGTACAGCACCGTCTTCCGCCTCGTCAGCCCATCTTCCACCGGGACGATCACGACCAGTCTCGGTCCAATAGATCAAATCAGTAGTAGGATCATGTGCTACCCATTCAGGACGGTTATACATCGTACCGCCAGCAGCGATGGCCTCTCTTTGCAAGTGTAACATATTGTCAACAGTCTGAGGAATGACCACCCATTTTTCTGGTGCATCATGCTTATAGACATACATTGTACCTTCGGTGAAGTCGCCGGGACGATCTGCAACAAAGCGCATGAAGAAACCTGGAGTAGCATCTGGACCCAAATAAACCGTGCGATTATCGTTGGCGATTGCGCCACCTTCCCAGCCCATACGGCCCCAGTTGTATTGCTTGCGGACAGCTACCGCCTGCTTGGGATCGATTTCGACCATGTAGTTGAAGTTCTGATATTTCTCCAATTCTACGCCTTCCCAACCTTCCAGATCGGAAACAACTGTGAAAGCAGAAGTATCCCGTACACCAGCATTGTTAGCATAGATGGAGCTATTGCTGGTACGGAACCACTCTTCAGCCGTCCAAATCCGACCGTCGAATGAAGAATTGATGCCTCCGCAGTTCATACCGGTCTCTCCCACTGTATTCACAAAATCAACATTAAAAAATTGCCCACGACGTCCATCGTCCAAACGTTGGTCCATTACATTTAACAATCCGGTAATTGGGTCTCTCTCGACACGAAATACAGTCATACCACCACCGTCACCGATCTTGTCGTCACGGTAGATTTGTTCGTGGTTTACAGAAACCCATCCCATAGATTCACCCGTAAGGTCAGGAGTAAAACCAATGAAATCGTGCCATTCCTTGGCAATGTTCCGCCCGGCCGGGTTGTTATAAGTCCTAGTAGTTTGAACCAAATCGTGACCGCCAACAAAAAGGACCTGGAGGGTCAGAGGCGAGGGGGGCATCACAACACGTTCTGGTGTGTATCCCGCAGGAGCATCGATTTCTTCTGCGAAGATGGTTTGAGCCATTGCATTTGCAGCAAAAAAAGCTAGAAGAGAAAAAGTAAGCAAAGCTTTCTTCATGATGAAATAATAGTTTGAAATAGTGATTAATGAAAATGTTTTAATGGGTCGGAAGATAGCTATGCAAGGTTATGACAATGGAAATTCTATCTTACCCAGACATTAAATTAATGCACCATACATTTACAATTAATTAACAGCATATTAAGAACCTTACTTACAAGACAAAAGACATAAATAAAAATAGAATTTAAACCATTTGTTAACCCCGTGATCAATAATTAATCAACCATTAATAAGAGATTTACAAATTGTTAACCGGTAGGTGTCATACGTTTAAAATTGGAGATCATATATGGATTTCGATTAACACCATAATGTCTTAAAGAGGGGCCGTTCCTTTCCCACTTTAAAGAAGTGTCTTCGACACTCATTCTTTTTGTTAAAATCGTCGAAATATGCTCCAAAAAGGAAAAAGATTATAGGGGTCACCCCCATTCTCAATCGAAACTTTATCTTTGCCCGCTTAATTTTTAATCACAGCAAAATGCAGGAAAAGATGATTCGATTTTGGTTTTGTTTCCCCCTTTTGATACTCCTCTCAAGAACCAGCCAAGGTCAGGTTTCCGGAGATCTCGACACCGTTTTTGTCAAGACGACTCGAATCCCTCTAAAAGCCAATGAAACGGGGAGAAATATCTCCATCGTCCAGGGACGAGATATCCAGAAAATGGTTTTCACCTCATTAGATGACCTGTTTCAGTATTTCCCGGGAATTGAAGTGCAATCGCGAAATGCATTTGGCGCACAAGGAGATATCACTATGAGGGGATCTACCTATACTCAGGTCCTCATACTGATCGATGGGATGAAGCTAAACGATCCACTGACTGGTCATTTTAATGGTTACATTCCGGTCACTCCGGCCGAAATCGATCGCATAGAAGTATTGCGGGGAGCCGCATCTGCTATGTATGGAGCGGATGCAGTTGGCGGTGTAATCAATATCATCACGAAAGGCTCGGTTGACCAAAGAAGAGAAAGTACTGAGGTCATTGGACAAATCAACTACGGAGAACATCGCCTGGTCAGTGCCCAACAAGGTTTTGCAGTGAACAAGGACCGCTCCTACCTGGGAGGAGGGTTCAGTATGAATCAGTCAGATGGTCAGTTCATTCCTGAGCAAACCATTGACGATGTCACCTTAGAGGGATACAACAACTTCTTCAACCTGAAAACTTTTGGTCTGGCATTTGCACATCGCTTCGAAAATGGCTGGCGAATCCACGCCCGGTCCGCTTACGACGACCGTGACTTCAGTGCCCGTTACTTTTATACTTCCAGTACTTTTGACAAATCGGTCGAGACGACCCGCAATTGGTGGAACCAATTGTCGCTTGCCAAAACTGCCTCCCGCAGCACGACTGATTTCAACTTTGCTTATAGAAATGGTACCGACCAATTCGTTTTTAGTCCGGATTTCCCTTCAACCAACCTCCACACTACTCAGTTTTGGAATTTTAATTTCAATCATTTACTCCTTTTAAGTGAAAGGCTTTCCTTGCAATTTGGAGGTCAGTTGGATCGTCGAACCATAGAAAGTACCGATCGCGGTGACCACCAAGACAATCACTTCGGCATCTATGCCATGGGAGCGCTTAGGCCGATATCAAATTTGAGTCTTACGGGCAGCCTTCGCCTGGACTACGATCAGAATTACAATTTTGAGGTAACTCCCCAGCTTAATGTTTCCTATCTGCTTCAGGGGCTGACCGTTCGGGCTTCCGTTGGCCGAAGCATTAGAGCAGCCGATTATACAGAGCGATATGTTTCCTTCAACCTACAAGACCTGACCCCCGGGCGTAGCCTTGGTAACCCGGAGCTTTCTGCTGAACAGGCATGGTCGGAAGAAGTCGGTGTTGATTATCAATTGACAAAAAACTGGCAATTGCGAACAACGGCATTCTTCCGCCAATCTTCCAACTTGATCGATTACGTACCGACCAACGAAAGCGATATACCCAATAATCAGAACCTCCAGTCGGGAGCCTCCTATTTCTATGCCAGCAATATTACGGATGTGCAAACCCGCGGGTTGGAGTTTGAGTCCTGGTTACACCATTCTCTTGATAACAAAACTAAGATCCATTGGTCACTCGGCTATACCTATCTCAAAACCACCAATGAGGAAGACGTAATTTCGGTTTATATTTCCAGCCATGCCCGACATTTACTGTCCACAAATTTTATCCTGGAAACGGGAAATTTGGAATTGGCAATAAATGGAAGATTTAAGGAACGCGATGAACGTCAGGCGGCGGCAATTAACGCGAGGTTACGCCCTCAGTATCACGTATGGAATACCAGATTAAGCTACAGGCTTACGCCACAATTTAGCCTAAATGTTCAAATCCATAACCTTTTCGATGAAGACTACCAAGATATTCTGGGGGCCCAAATGCCGAGTCGGTGGTTTATGGCCGGTATGAAGTTTGTGCTATAACTATGAAGAGACGGCAACAATCCGATAAGAGATGATTCCCCGTCAATAGGAGCGTCTTTCAAACTGTCCATTTTCGAACACTCAACGTTCGTTCTCGCACAAAATCCTAGACGAAATTTAATTTTTAAACTATTTAAATATCTGATAAATAGACACTTAATTCTTATGGCATATCCCTTGCTTCTACCGCAGTGACAATCGTTCCAATAAGACAAACTCTCCGTCAATAATGTGGAAAAACCATATAAAGGTAGCTTGGCGCTCACTCTGGAAGCAAAAACTGACTTCTTTCATCAATATATTTGGTTTGGGGTTAGGACTTACCGCTTCCATCCTCGTATTACTGTACATTCGCCACGAGCTTTCTTATGACCAATGGATCGAGGATCGAGATAATATCTATCGATTGCATCGACATTGGAGTAGCAGTGGAAAAAGCAGCCTCACGATCCCAGGGCCTGCTGTCAGGACCTTACGTACGGAAATTGCCGGTGTAGAATCTGCCAGTCGCGTCATGAGAAATGAAGATATGTTGGTGGAATGGAACAAGCAGTACCATCGCGTGCCGACGCTTTTCAGCGTAGATAGTACTTTCTTCCAAACTATTCCGCTGGAATTCAAATTTGGTGATGCAAAAGCTGCCTTTCAAAAATTAAACAGCGTCGTTTTAACCGAGAAGCTTGCCAAAAGGATATTCGGCGAAAAAAACCCGGTGGGCCAATCTCTATTGATGGAGACTACTCACTTAATCGAAGTCACAGGCGTACTTCAAGGTCCAGATCGACCGACTCACTTGGAAGCTGATATGTATTTGTTTGAAAACCTGGGCATGACCGGTTGGACCGGTAGTCGTGGTCAAGCATACGTCCGGTTGACAAATGGGACCCAACCCGGTTCGGTACAAACCTCCTTATACCAGATTGCACACCAAAGAATAGCACAGGAATATCGGGAAGAAGGAGAGGAAATGCCCAAGGGGGCCGCACCGATTTGGCGGCTCCAGCAATTGACCGATATTCATCTAAATTCTCGTGCATTAGGAGAAGAAAGTAGTGCAAGAGGCAGTTTTTGGCAAATTTCGGTCCTCTCGCTGATGGGGATAATGATACTCATTCTGGCTATTATTAATTACGTTAATTTGGCCACTGCTCAACTGACCAAAAGAGCAGCTGAAGTGAGCATTCGAAAAGTAGTCGGAGCATCCCGTAGGCAACTGATTCGTCAATTCATTTCCGAAGCCCTGATTACGGTTGGACTGGCATTAGGTTTAGCCATTTCCTTAACCTCTTTTTTATTGCCGTTTTTTAACGACATGACCAATCGACCATTAGGGGTAGAAGCCATGCAAAACAATGGTGGAATTCTCCTGATTTTTGGACTTACCACATTGGTAGGGCTTTTGGCTGGCATCATACCGGCACACTATTTTTCCGGACTCCCCCCCACTTCGACGATTAAAGACCAGGTTCATAAAGGCAGGAAAACAGCCGGATATCGAAACGTACTGATTATTTTCCAATTCACATTGTCGATTGGCTTGATATTCTTTGTCAGCTTGATATGGTTGCAGATCGACTACTTAATGGATAAAGAATTGGGATTCAATGAAGATCAGATTGCCATCTTCCGCATTAACCGCGAAGAATCAATTGGGGCTTTTCGACAGCAAAAAGAGCAGCTGTTGCAAATTCCTGGTGTGGAAGCGGCAGCCCAAATTTCTAGAAGTCCTGCTCAATT
>JANQRV010000043.1 GCA_028284395.1 Saprospiraceae bacterium | reverse complement strand
TGAAATCACAACAGTCCTGGGTTCGCTTAAGGCACTTCGCGGATCGCCTTTGACAATCGGTATATCCAGAATTTCCAGCAGTTCCTGGTCTGCATAGATAAATCCCGTTTCAAAATGACTTTGCTTTTGATCGGCGCGGCGTATCTCTTTATTGCCCGCACCAAACAATTCACTTTCCAGGAATCGGCCGGCTAATTGCACCTCGGCAAATTCTTGCTTAAGCGTCCGGGCAAAAGGAGCAGAGAAAAACACATCTTTTTCGATCTTCCCATCTTCGTTAGACACCCAAATGACCCGATAAGTCCGATCTGCATTTTCGTAGTGCAGGTCGTAACTAAACTCATCTCCAATGTAGAGGCAAATGAGAAGACAAGCTGCTATTCCCAGCGCAAAGCCTCCAATCTTAATGAGGGAATGCATTTTTTCTTTAAGGAGAATCCTCCAGGCAATCTTAAAATTATACCTCAACATATCGATGTGATTTTTTTGAAAATCAGATTTGCTTTTCCAGGCAAAGGGGCGACAAACATCCAGCACTTCAAGGAAAAAATAGAGATCGGCCTTCCGTTTGCCTAGTTGCCGAACTCGACGTTGATAAAGTTCATATAGATCACCGTAAAGGGTCTCTATCACTTCCTCCGAACAAAACCATTGTAAGAACCGCTCCGCTAGGGCTGGTGGTCTCGGCGGACGCTTATCCATATCGTACTAAATTTAGTCCTTCAATATTTTTTGCTTTAGCCACCTTCCGTCCGTCACCGCTCTTCGACAAAACCTGGCATAAGTGTATTAGATTCCTGTTTGCAGATCAAATGTATTCAATTTATTTCCTATTTGCAAATCAAATATAGGGACTAGTTACAATTGTCTCACCAATCGTACTTGCTCACCTGCAAATCCATTTAAAAGATCAAAATTTAACCTCCTTCCACAATCAGTTTTTGAAGTTCTTTCGGTGCGATTTTGAAGTTTTGTCGGTGTTCGAAGGACTCTACCAGAAATGAAGCTTTGACCGATTACCTGCAATTTTAACCGAAGCACTTGATTATTGATTACGCTTAGAGTTTTCGAAAGCAGCGAGGAACGTTACGTGTATGGCGCGTTTTAATGAGCTGTACACATTTTTAGCAGTAGTTTATTTTCTGATCGTGCTTAAGGATATCCCTTTCGGCAGTTTCTAACGCAGATATTCGCAGCTTTTTTTATATTTTTAGAGTACAGTGAGTTCTTCCTCACTATTTTATGCTGAATGCAAATCTTTGCCAACCTATGGCCACGAAAAACAAAACTTTAAACAAGCTACTGACTATCGGTAGTGTCATAGTGGCCTGTTTGTTGTGTTACTGCACTGAATCGCGTCCGGAACTGTCCGCAGATGAGTTCAGTAGAAACATCCGTACCACGGAAGCGCGCAGTCCCGCCGATGAACAGGCCGGATTTCAGTTGCCGCCCGGTTTTGAAATTCAATTGTATGCGTCCGAGCCCGATATCGGAAAACCGCTTAACATGGCCTTCGATGCCAGGGGCAGGATGTGGCTAACACAATCTTACGCTTATCCGTTTGCCGATACGACCGGCAAAGCAAAAGACAGGATCTCTATCCTGGAGGATACCGATCAGGACGGTCGAGCCGACAAAATCACCGTTTTTGCCGAGGGACTGAACATTCCCATCGGCATCGTTCCAGTTCAGGATGGGGCCATTGCCTACAGCATTCCCAGTATCGACCATTTTATTGACCTCGACGGCGACGATAAAGTGGATGAACGAAAGGTACTCTATAGCGGATTTCAGTACAAAGATACCCATGGCATGATCAACAACCTGGTACGCTCATGGGACGGCTGGATACACGCGGATCATGGGTTTGCCAATACCTCCACCGTAACCGGTGCGGACGGGGATACCATTGTAATGAACTCGGGCAATACTTTCCGTTTTCGCGCCGATGGCAGTCGGGTCGAATTCACGACAACGGGCCGCGTCAATCCATACGGATATGCTTACGATGAACTGGGATACACCTATTCTTCCGACTGTCATACCAGCCCCATCTATCAGTTGGTTCGTGGAGCGGACTACCCGCACTTTGCCAAAAAGCCGACCGGCATCGGCTTTGGTCCGGCCTTGATGGACCACAATTACGGTTCGACCGCGTTGGCGGGTCTGGAATATTACATCGATACCCAGTTTCCGGAAGCCTATCGAAATAGCTTTTACCTGGGGGATGTCGTTAAGAGTCGCGTATACCGTAGTACAATGACCATGCAGGGTACGACACCGCAGATCACCTGGGAAAACGATTTCATCGTCAGTGAAGATCCATGGTTCCGACCGGTAGATGTCAAATTAGGTCCTGACGGCGCCCTATACGTCGCGGATTTCTACAACCGCATCATCGGACACTACGAAGTACCATTGGACCACCCGGGCAGAGACCGGCAACGGGGGCGGATCTGGCGAATCGTATATCGAGGAGACGGGGGGCGAGAAGATACACCAGTGATCAATTGGACAGAAGCTGAATTAACTACGTTGCTGCGAGGATTGGATCATCAAAACCTGCCCGTACGGATGACGGTGGCCGATCAGATCGTAGACCGGTTTGGCATCTCTGCTGCCGATCCGGTATCGGAAATATTGGCGAATGCCGAAACTACCACCGACCGATACGTGCAGGGCTTGTGGATTCTTTTTCGGCTACAAAAATTGTCGACAGCACAATTGTCTGGGGCATTGTCGAGCCGGGATCTACTGAAAAAAGTGCATGCCTTGCGAATTCTTTTTGAAATGGAGGCACCGGAGGAAGGCCTATTGGATTTGGCGGCCAATGCTCTTCAGGATGAAAGTCCGCATGTGCAAAGGCAGGCGGCGATGGTGTTGTCGAAACACCCGGACCGGGAACACCTTTCTGCTTTGTTAGCCTTGCGGCAGCGAGTTTCCGAAGAGGACTCCCATTTTTTCTACTCCATTCGTCAGGCGATTCGCGACCAATTGAGAAATGATCGGTTGCTGGACTGGGTAGTAGATCAGACGTGGAACGAACGGGATTCGCGGGCGCTGGCCGAGTTAATGTTAGGCGTGAATTCAAAGCAAGCAGGCCACTTTTTGACCGGCCACCTGGAACGATTTGAAGAACCCTTGCAAACCATCGGGCCATTCGCCAAACACGTTGGAAGATACGGAGACTCCCAAACGCTCGATCTACTGGTTGCGACTTTGCAAAACCAAACTGCGGACGCAAAGAGTGGTGCACACACGATCTACCGGCAACTCCAAGAAGGCCTGGCCGAACGTGGAATGCCAATGTCCGGTAATGGCAAGGATTGGGGAATGGCCTTAACATCGGAATTTCTCCGGGAAGACAACCGGGTGACCGGAGGATGGCGTGTCATACCGCACGATCACTACCCTTATCAGAGCAATCCCTGGCGATTGGTGGAACGATCGATGGGTGAGACCTCTTCTGTAATGGAACTGATCGCCAGCGGCCCCGTCGACGGGACTGGCCATTCTGCCAGTAGCCTCCGGTCTCCGGATTTCTCTCTGCCCGCTGCGTTGACTTTTTTCCTGACCGGCCACAAAAATGAACTGGGTGTTAATGAAACGCCGACCGCTCCGGCCTGTTGGGTAGAACTGCGAGTGTCGGCAACAGATAGCCTGATCGCCAAGGCACTTGTTGACGATGAACAAATGAATCAAACAGTTGCTTTTGATCTAGCGGAGCTTGCCGGCAAACAAGGATACATTCATGTCGTAGACGGTTCCAGCGCTCGGGGAGAATATGTGGCCGTCGGAGGATTTAAACCCGAAGTGATCCGGCTTCCGGAACGGAGCCCCCATTTGCAGGCGGAGAAATTGCGATTTGCCAGTGAGTTGGCCGGATCATTCCAAATGAAAGAAATGCAGCCTGCCATGAAGGAGATGCACGAAAATAAAACGGTGGATGTCAATGTACGGGCGGAAGCCGGAGCTGTGCTATTTCAGTTCGACGAAGAACGGGCCTTGTCAATGACCATGGAGATATTGGAACGGCCGGATGAACCGCTTTTACTCAAGGAACGCCTATCTGTTTTGCTTAGTAATAGAGGGATGCTGACACCGGCATTGAGCGACCTGCCCCACCGGGTTCAAAAGGAGGTCATCCGTAACTTAGCTACTGATGAAGAGAGCGTTGCCCTGGTAATAGCCGCGGCAAAGCAGGGGGAATTTTCTGCCCGCTTGCTACAGGAACCACCAATTTTGCAGCATTTACAATCCGTTGGGTCTCTTGTTCAACAACAGCAAATTACCGCCCTTACTGCCAATATGCCTCCGGTGAGTGAAGACGTGCAGTCCCTTATTAACGCCCGACTACAGGGGTTCCGAATGCAGCGCCATTCGGTAGCCGGTGGGCGTATGGTTTATGGTCAGTTCTGCGCGCCTTGTCATCAACTGAATGGAGAGGGAGCGGAGATCGGGCCGCAATTAAACGGTATCGGCAATTGGGGGCCGCAGGCTTTAACCGAAAAAATACTCGATCCCAATCGAAATATTTCCAAGGCCTTTAAAAATTACGACATACGATTAAAAGACGGACAAACGAAGGCCGGTTTGTTTCATCGGGAGGAGGGGCAATTGCTGGTATTTTCGGATGTGTCGGGTCAGGAATTTTCGGTGGAGAAAGATCAAATTGTCGAGCAAAAATTGTCGCCCTATACGCTAATGCCGGCCCACTTCGGAAAAGTGATCCCCGAACAGGAATACTACGATCTGATGGCTTATCTTTTAAATGAAAAATAGACTGTAGGGTCAAACAAGACAATGGGCTTTTTGTAAAATCACGGCAGATATGAAAAATAGTTGCATTAGTTTGATGATCGGCTTTCTCGCCGGTATGTTATTAGTTGCCTGCCGGTCGCCAATTTCCGATCCGGTGAATTTTAACAAGGCCGTCGTTTACAATGCGTTCATTGGCGAGGGCGTGGCAGTGGCAGATGTCAATAAGGACGGAAAAAAAGACCTGTTGGCAGGGCCGTTTTGGTTTGAAGCACCGGATTGGAAGCTCCACGAGGTAAGGCCTCCCAGAGATTTCGACCACACCAAAGAATGGAGCGACGCCTTTTTTTGCTTTTCGATGGATGTCGACCAGGATGGTTGGATGGATATGATCCGGATCGGTTTTCCTGGACAAGGCGTATATTGGTATAAAAATCCGCAGGCAGCGGAACAGCATTGGCAAGAATACCTGATCGATTCCTCCGCCTGTAATGAATCGCCGCTATTTGTCGATGTAGATGGAGACCACCGCAAAGACCTGGTGTTCGGCAATGAAAAAACCGGCCAAATGTTTTGGTTCAAGCCGCCGGAAAAGGGGGAGGCGCTGCATTGGAAAAAGACTGCCATCAGCACGCCGAATTCACCGGGCACCAAAAAATTTGACCATGGTCTGGGTTTCGGTGATATAAACGGTGACGGCCGGAATGACATCCTCATCCGGCAAGGATGGTGGGAAGCGCCCGCCAATCGTGAACAAGTGCCCTGGGTTTTTCACGAAGCGGATCTGGGAGAACCTTGTTCCCAAATGTATACCTATGA
>JANQRV010000041.1 GCA_028284395.1 Saprospiraceae bacterium | reverse complement strand
AATTGAGGCTCTTTTTTGGCGTCGTACCCTTAGGTACAAGGTCAAAAAAAGCCAAAAAGTGGCGGAAAAAGGGCCATAAAAAAACTGAAATACTGAATTAAACAGCTTCTAAGCTTGACTTTAGCACTTTAAGCAGCTCTAGAAATGAGCATTATCAAGTGTTGTGTAAAGTCGTGATTTAATTTATGAACATCCGGTGGTAGGCCGGATGTTTGAAAATTCATTTTTAACCAAATTTGCCTTCTAACCGAGGCAATAGCATCCGAGAAAGTCGGATGTGATTTTTGATACCATGCGAAAGTTTTGATTTGGATTAAGTTGTGAGCGTTTAGCTGATCTGCCCACAAGGTAATGATGCTGAAAAAGGCCATGAGTGCTGGAGTTGTTCTGGCGATGGCCAGATCCGACCATTGTCTTTGCGATTCGACTCCAAGATGTCTTCTGAGTTCTTCAAAAGTGACTTCGACGGCCCATCTTTGAACAAAAAAGCGGATAATGTCAACTGCTTTGATTTCTAAATCGGTGCAAAGCAAAGCGATGGGATCGAATTGAGCTTCAGGATCTTTGATGAGCACCCACCGATTGGGTACCAGAGGCATACCACTTTTGTACCAGATGGAGGTTCCACTTAATATTTGGAGTTTTTTATCCTTTTGACCGTACCACTCAGAGATGGTAATGGTTTTCCATTTGGACTTTGGATCCTCCAATCTTTGTAAAAGAGTAGGTTGACGAAGCCCTACAATTGGTTTTCGACCGGGTTTACCTTTTGGCCTGGGTGGTGGAAAGTCAAACAACCGGGCGTCCAACCGCAAGCGAGTGATCATGCATACTTTTGTACGCACTGCATCCAGCAGTTCATAGCAACAGTAGGACGAATCAGCCACGATGATGATCTGATGTTTAGGTAACCACCGATGCAACTGCAAGATCATTTGTCTGGCCCAATCAGTGAGCTTCTTATGTGAACGAACTAGGTTTTCATAATAGCGTTCAGAAGGAGCCAGCACTGTTAAAAATGGCAATGCCCATATGCGCCCAGCCCAAGGAATGGGACTCAGAAGCATCAGGCACATCCAACGCAGTCCACTGCATTTGACGAAATGGCTCCTGCTGGATCGTACGCTATCGCGGTAAATGCCTCTGGCCGCAATCTTACGACCCCATCTTCTTTCTAGTGTCTCATCAATACCAAAGACCAAGGTCTTTTCATCCCCACAAAAGGTATTGATTAACACTTTGAGTAAAAGGGACGAAGCTTTATAGGCTGACCACTTAGCCAGACTCAAGACCCGGTGATACTTGTGAAAACCTTTGATCGATCCCAAACCTACTGTCTTTAAACAACCACACACTGTCCGTTTGCCCACACTTAAGACACAACCAAGGATCAAAATCTTCGCATGTTCAAAGACCTTTTTGCTGAATAACGGAGCAAATACCGATATTTGTTTCGAGAACTCAACTGGCAGAGTCATACTAAATTTGATTTGTGGTTATTTCAAATTTAACACTCTACTTCGTGAGTTCTCTTTTTATTTCAAAATGCTAAAGTCAAGCTAAGCGGGTGATTAAATTTCACACCTTGCATGGATGCATTGGTGCACCTATATGCTTCGGTGAAAGGACAGGACTGTTTAAAAAGTGTACTGCTAAATTATATTGCTTCATTCAGAAATGAACACGAGGTAATAGAAAAGCGAATGTTGATCTCGCTCAAAGAATCGAAAAAGTCCCGGCAAAGAAAATCACGAGTTGAGTGACTGCCACCGTACCAATGGCTTCAATACCTTCGCAACCGAATGAGCTTTAGCCTCCTGATCTTCCACAAATACCCGCTCACGATCCAAATGATAAAGTCGCAACCAGTGCTTCGCTTCAATAATCCCTCCACAGTAATGCTCCAACCGATAAAATAATGGTCTACTAGGTTTCTGCCGGCCATGAAGCAGGTTACTAAGTTCGGTCTGGTGCATCCCAATACCTTCGGCAAAAGCCACCTGCGTCTGTCGGGAAGCCCGAACAAATTCCTTCAAAAAATAGGCAAAATTCCGGCCTTTCACCGGCGACTTAATATGATCTAGTACCCATACCAACAACTGACCAAAATCAGCAATGATCATGTCTTCTTCCGAAAGGCGTGCTCTTAAATCTTTTAAAGCACGTAAAGATTCTGCCCTTTCCTCCGCTGTCACGTCGGCCGGCACATAAGCCCCTTCCATAGCTGCTTCCGCACCATGCTTTTGCACCATCTCCTCAAACTGCCGTTCATTAAAGTTTTCTTTCATCAATTCACGATTTAAAATTCATCGTCAAAGTATTTCTTTACCAGTTCAATCGAAGCCCGACCAAAAACAGCCTGATAGCGGCCAACTTTTACGAAGCCATATTTACTTTGATAATAGTTTTCCAATTCTGTCTTTGGCTGCAAAGAAACGAAGCCTCCATATCCTTTCCTGAGAGCATCTTTACAAGCTTTTGCAATCAAACAACCAGCTATCCCTTCCAGTATTTTCTCACGGCCAACATTCCTTTTCGAACTTTCGAGCAGATTTATATGAAATCGCTCTTCGCTCTGAATATCTTCAACTGACATCAAACCTACAGTAGCATCTGCAACTACCACTCTAAACACATCAGCTTTCTCCTTTTTCCAATCAAATCGAAATTCGTCACTACACGCTAACAATTGTTCCTTCGTTGCCAATTCAATCATCCCCACAACGGATTTCCCCGACTTTACGTACCGAAGAAAGACCTCCATTATTGATAAATTTACAAAATATTCTTTAGTAATTCAATAAAGATTTGTACTTCAGAACTCAGTACCCTAGACAAAATGCGATCACTTACCTGCAATAAAAATACAAAAAAAATAATTTTATAAAAATTAAAACTTTTTGTAATTTTCATACCCCGCACATCACATCGACGCTCTCCACCAACGATGATCACCTGATAACTACCTCCGGGCAATCCCCCGACCATAATCTCCTGATGCCGATCAGTAATCGCTCCGAAATCAGCAGGCGCCCACCGGAATCGTAAATGCGATAAGGAAGGGGAAAGGTAAGTTGATCTTCCGCAAAATGTACGGTCAGCCGATTGGTTGCCGGATTGGGGAATAGCTCACCAGCCCGGATCGTCAGTGCGATCAATGCGTAAGAGCCCACTGGTGCCGATTCCCTTGTAGGCCAAATTTCGGCCGGAAAAGATCACCTTGCCATCACTTTGAACCAATAGACGGTATTAAATGCATTACGGCGAGTAAACTCGGAAAAAAAGAGGGTGTCGACCTGACCTTCATCATTGAGACGCAACAAGGAACCTCGACCATTTTCGGTTTTTCCGACGGCGCCAAAAATAATGTCAAAACGGGTTTCTAAGGAGGTATAATCTATCACAGAATCTGCTCCAAGTGATTTTACCATATCCATGTTTGAAGTGCTATATGTCTCCGTCATGATCGATCCAAGATGTTTGGCAACTTGAATGGCATAACTACCTCCACTCCCCGATGGTTTTCAGGAAAAGGTTTCTTTTTTCCGCAGCTTTTGAAAATATGCCTCTAAGGTGCGATTCCCATATTTTTCTGCATCCATATCCATGGCCATTACATTGAGAAAAAACTCGACAGGACCAAAAGATGCATTGCTGAGAAAAACAGGGGCAATTCGAAGCATCAGTAACCGTATCCAATTGGGGATATAAGTGATCTTTATCTTTTTTTGAAAAGCTTCAAACGCGATTTCTGTAATTTCCCGATGAGAAAAAACGTCGGGCCCACCAACTTCCACGTCCTTCTCTTCTTGAAAAATGGCATCCACACAAATCTTTGCAAGATCGGCGCCATGGATTGGGTTGACCTTTTTATTCCCATCTCCAAAAAGATAAGCCCGTCCTTTTTTAGCCATTTCATAGAATTCTTTTATGTCCGAAAAGAAACCGCTTGGTCGAATGATGCAATATTCCAATCCTGCATCTTGCAATTCACGAACGAAGCGTTCCTTGGCCTGGCATATTTTTAGGTGGGTTAAACGCTCACTGTGTAAAACAGAGATATAAACAAATTTTCTCACACCACTTTTGATGGCTTCATCGAGCAAGTTTTTATTGGCTTGATAATCGACATCCATATAGGTCAGCCCATCTTTTTGGCGGGTAATTCCTACGGTAGAAATTATGGTATCGATTCCGTCGCAACATCCTGATAGAGAGGTTCGGTCCGTAACTTGCGCTTCAATAATTTGTGATGAAGTCAAACCTAAACCTTTTAATTTTTGAGGGTTTCTGACAATGGCTTTAAAATCCATTTTACGAACCAATAATTCTTCAACGATGTATTTTCCCAAATAGCCCGTTGAACCTGCAAGCAATATTTTTTTCATAATACAAAGTTTTTAAAACCAATTAAATTTGGTGCCGTCCCGGTTGATCTATTTCTTATTTCAACTTTGTTCCCAGCTGGTGAATTTTCCTTAGCCATTTTTTCCTAAACTCTTCGGATCATGATGACCATTGATGATTAATATTCTCTTCATGGATTGATCGTTTTAAAACCCGTTTTAGGTTAGGGTCCTCAACTGTTATGCTTTAAGCTTTTAGGACAAAGTGTTTTTTGAACACTTGAAGTGATTACTTCAATGCCGCAAGGTTTTACCAAGTAATCGGCGGCCCCCAATTGCAAGCCTTTTCGAATCATACTATTTTCGGAACATGCACTCAAAAAAATGAATGGAACTTGCTTCAAAACCGGATGAGACCTAAAGTATTTCAACAGACCAAAGCCATCTAACCCCGGAAGCCTTACATCAGAAATAAACAGATTCGGAATTTTAGATTTGGTAATGGTAATACAAGCTTCTGCATTAGAAGAGGGCAGCACCTCGTATCCCTTTAATTGAAATATTTCAACGAAAAGCTCAAGATTATCTAAATCATCTTCCACTAATAGAATGGTGTTCTTAATAGCTACCATGGCGATATATTTTATGCTGTCGATGATGATTTATTTCAACTTTCAAACTTTTTCAGACGATACCATCTCACCGAAAAAGACAACGGTAACTTAAGTAAGAATAATGTTAGAAAAAGTTTAAGTGGTGGGTTAAGGGCATTGGCTAAATACAAGCTGGCTAAGACGGTTAATAGAGCTACTCCATGGGTGGTAATAATATCTAACCAGTTGGATTTTTCTCCATGGATCTCATGCAGGAACTTTGGAATGCTTACTGTGTTTTCCATCTTTTGAATTGTTTAGGAATGATAAAATAATAAGTTGTTGCTTTTGGGTAGTTTATTTTGTTTCTGTTCTTGGCTTTGGAAAGGGGCGTTATGTTGATATAATAACCCATTGCAAAGTGAAGAACGGGGGCAAAAGAAGCAGTCAAAAGTGATAAGTTATTATTTTATTATTCCTTAATTGATCAAATTTGAATTGACAATACAAAGATGGTAAGGAACCAACCGGGAATCGTTCGTGATTATAAAAGCGCACTTTTTCCTGTCGATCCGTTTTTTTGATGAGATTCAGGACGTTTCCCGGAAGGAAATGGCATTTTCTGAATTTTCATTGTCATAGCTATCTGTAGTCACCAAAAAATGAACATTCAAATCGGTAGCATCAGCAAAATTCCTTTGCGGAAGGCTACACCTGCAGTAATTAAAATCAGCACTTATTTAGCTCTGAGTTTTTTTTGGTAGGCCCTAGGGGTTTGCCCCATCACTTTTTTAAAAAATCCATTGAAAGCCGTTTTGGAATTAAAGCCACTTTCATAGGCAAGACCGAGAATGGTCAAATGTTGGAGTGACGGGTCGGCAATTTTGGCTTTAAAGACCTCCAACCGGTAAGTGTTTACAAACTCTGAAAAATTTTTGCCGAATCCTTCATTTAGTAATCTCGATAAATGATTGGGATGGATATCCATTATTTTCGCAAGATGGCGAAGTGTCAAATCAGGATTGAGATAAGGCGCTTCTTTTGACATGATAGACTCCAACTCATGCTTATATTTTTTAATCAATTCTAAATCGAGCCACGGCTTCTTATAGTTCTTCTTGTTCAGATGAAAGTCAATTTCTTTACCGGAAAATTGCTGCATCAACACTTGAAATCGGGGATTGCCGCGGAGCGGTTTAAGAAAAGGATCGATATTAAGAAAAATCAACATGGGCAATCGGTAACTAATCCCTTGTTCAATTAATCGGAGTGCTAACTCTTCTTTGCCCAAGGTGATTTGGCACAAAATGAGGAAATTGATCACGCGTTCCATCAAATCTGTCTGCTGCTTTTTTTCCAGTTTGCCGATTCCTTCCTTGGCCTTGGCCTTCTTTCCCAATGCGGCATAGGCAAGCGTAGTGCCTCCAAGTTTCACTACATCCTGATCTTCGTCCGAAGAAAGGTTTTCAAAGTAATTCAAACCCTCGCTTAGCTGCCCTGCCAACAATAATGCCTGCCCTTTGTATAAGGTCGATGCTGTAAAATCAGGGTTAAGTTGCAGAGATTTATTGAACAACTCGATCGCTTTTTCATACTTTTCCTGTACATAAAAAATGAATCCTTTCATATGATGATTGACAGCAGAAAATGGGTCGAGTTGAATTGCTGTTTCAATGTAATTTTGCGCAGCATCGAATTTTCTTTCTATTACTAAGGCCGATGCCATAGATTGATAGTATTCCACTGTTGGCCTTGCTGCAAAGGATTTGTTTAAGTGGATATAGCCTTGTTGAATATCCCATTTCTGATAGATGGCCATATGAGATAGCTGCAATTGACATTCAGGCAGATCGCTGTCCAATTCGATTGCCTTATCCAGGAAAGGTTTTCCTTTGGTGAAAGCATCGACGGCCGGCATTAACCCGATCACGCCCAGCAAGGAATATCCAAGATGCATTCCGAGGTAGGCTAAAGCAAAATTGGGATGTTCTTCAATGACTTCCTTTAAAATTGACATTCCCTTCTCCAGATCGGGCTTGGTCATTTTCAAGATGTGATACCTGCTTTTGAGGTACTGTTTGTAGGTCTCCACGGGTACCTCATGGAGGTCTACCAAATGGTCTTCAATGTCAAAATGTCCAACATGCTCCCTTAATTTATCGGCAATCAACAAACTAACTTCATCTTGTATGGCAAAAATGTCTTCGACCGACCGGTTGAAGGTTTCTGACCAAAAGTGAAAGTCATCCGCAGCATCGATCAACTGTGCAGTGATGCGCATCTTATTGCCTGACAAACGGACACTACCTTCCAAAATAATGGTAACATTTAATTCCTGGCCAATTTGACTAATAGGTACATTTTTGTTTTTGAAAAAGAAAGAAGAAGAACGGGAGGTCACCTTCAAGCCCTTGATCTTGGTGAGTGCATTAATGATCTCTTCGGTAATGCCATCGCTAAAATATTCATTCTCCCGATCGCTGCTCATATTTACAAAGGGTAGCACAGCAATGCTTGCCCGATGGATCTGGTTAAATGGGGATTTGGTGGCTACAGGAAGCGATTCACTGGCATTCATAAGCTTTGACAGTTTTTCAACCGAAAATACGCATTTTCAGGAAGAGGGGTACCACAAAATTTTGCCAGTGGCTTTATACGATCAATTTTCGAATATTGTCCAGATAAGATCTGCTCACCTTCACCACATCCTGATTATTCATGACCACTTCATAGCTGGAGGGATAGGTGTACACCTCTTTGACACAGTGGATATTGATCATCGCTGAACGATGCACCCGGATGAATTGTTGGGGATTCATTTTTTGCGCCAGTTTGGTAATACCATAGCTACTGAGGTGAGCACCATCGACGGTGATTAACTTGGCATAATTGCCCTCGGCCTGGACCCAGATGATCTGGTCAGTGGGAATATTGATCAGCTTGTTCCTAAAGGAGACCAGAATATTGGTCAGGTAAGTTTCTTGTTCATGCAAATTATCAACCAGGGTCTGAATTTGCGACAGGTAACCCGCGGATTTATTCATCACCTGTTGGATGGCTTCATCAAATCGTTCGCGCTTGAAGGGTTTCAATAAATAATCGACGGCATGTACTTCGAATGCTTTGAAGGCGTATTGGTCGTATGCGGTAGAAAAGATGATCTGCGGCATTTCTTCCAGGTGCCGTAGTACTTCGAATCCGGACAAACCGGGCATTTGAATATCCAGAAAGATCAGATCGGGCTTAAAGGAGTTGATGGTCTTGACGGCATCTACCCCGTTATTGCATTCCGCCAATAAGACCAAATCCTCGTAATCCTCTAAAAATTCCTTGATGAGCAAACGAGCTGGGGCTTCGTCATCAACAATAATTACTTTTTTCATACAGAGATGGTTTCTTCTTGCATTGGAATAGAAAACCTGACGGCTAATCCCCGTGGTTGATTGTCCACTATCTCCAGTCCACGGCCGTACATTTTCTCCAATCTTTCATTGGTATTGGCCAGGCCGATACCTTGCTTCAACAAATGACTTCTCTGCTGGTTGTCAATCCCCACTCCAGTATCTCGAACGATAACCCTAAGACGCCCCTTTTCTTTAGTAACGTGTAATTCGATCTTCCCACCCTCAATTAATGGAGACAGG
Source organism: Saprospiraceae bacterium (assembly GCA_028284395.1). Lineage (GTDB taxonomy): Bacteria > Bacteroidota > Bacteroidia > Chitinophagales > Saprospiraceae > JANQRV01. The sequence continues at coordinate 17,363 of JANQRV010000041.1, read as the reverse complement.
CCATGTTTAACCGCATTCTCGACCAGTGGTTGAAAAATCATCGGGGGGATTTTATCTTCCAATACATTATTGGTTGCATGGATCTCAAAATCGAGCCGTTCCTGGAAACGCTCTTTTTCCAATTCGAGGTATTTTCTGACAAATTCCAGTTCTTCCCGCACGGTGACCAACTCTTCTCTTGATGCTTTCAACTGATGTCGAAACAAATCCGACAGTTTATTAATCATCTGCCGGGCGTGCTTTGCTGAAGATGGAATGGCAGCATTGATCGTATTAAAAACATTGTAGAGGAAATGGGGATTCAGCTGAGCCTTTAGGGCAGACAATTCGCTTTGCACGGTCAGTTTACCCAACTGAGCCGCCAGCAGTTGCTGTTGACGTAGTTTTTTGTAATAAGTATAAAGATGAAAATTGCCAAACTGGATCAGATAAAAAAGTGCAGTAATGTAAAAATCCCAAACTCTCCGCGACCCTTGCATGCGGCGAAAGCCAAATTGGTCGCACAATTGATAATAAGTGACCATCCAGATGTAGGTAAAAACGGGCAAGATCAAGACGTGTAGTAAAACCTTCTTCCAGATCGGCCACGAAGCAAGGCGACGAAAAAACAACCACCACACTGGAAGGCTGATTACTGCTTTCGTAGCATGATTCAGTGTCACCGGCCAAAAGAAATTTAACCACCCCACATCAATTACCAATGCCAGGTAGTACCCCATGGCCATAAACAAATAAAAAAATATGACCAGGGCCAATTCCCTGTACGAGGATTCTGAAAAGGTCCGATCCATATTCATTGAATAAAGATCTAAAAATTGACGGGTACTGCCAAGCAGCAATTGACGAGCTGCAATATAAGCGGGCGAATTCATTTTAGCCGTTTCAACCGGCTATTTGGCAACTCGCCATTCACCGCTTCTTTGCCTTGGCAAAAGGCGTTTCTTTTGTACAAAAAAATTGAATTATGAAAGCGATTAAAGTAATAGGTCTTTTTGCCGGCATTATCTGCGGTACCCTAATCATCCTGGCTGTTTTCACCAAGAACCCGGAGGTAAAGTTATATGATGAAACGATTAACCGGCTAATGGTGTCGGAAGGGTTTTCTTCAGAACAGGAGGCACTAGTAAGCATACCGCATCTTGCAAAAGTAAAAGGAAAAATGGACAAATTATCTCATCTCAAATTCCACGTCCGATCCAAAACCCAATGCCCGGTCCCTACCACTTCAAAAGCGGAGCGCCAGGCCTTGGAAAGCAAGATGGATCAAATTCGGCAACTGAGGGAGGAATTAAGAAGAGACCTAAAACAGGTAAGTATCCCTCAAGGCCAGGTAACGCCTTGAGTCATTGGAGCCCAGCTTGAGCACAAATCACAAACTGGGCTTTTATCGTATATCGTGTTTCCAGATAGTAGCAAGTTGCTTTTCCGCTTTTTAGTACCAGTTAAAGCCTAAGCCGATAGTGAAGGTTACACCATCCCTGCGTCCATCATTCTCCAGAGAAACACTGCCGAGATGTAGCCTGGTCTGCAGGTCAAGGGCATACTTTTGCTTTTGTACCAGTTCGTAGCCGCTACTAAGGGCTACTGCAACGCCATAATTCCAATCCTCATCTTTGAGCTTTTCATAAAAGGCCGGAGCATCCATAGCCAGGCCGACACCGCCGTTGATCCACCACCGGTCGCCTACCCAATACTGAACGGAAGGAATAAAGGCATCGAAACTGCGGTCTTTTCCTTCGTTCTCGTAAATCAACCCGGCAGTGGTGGCCATGATGGCCAATCGGTCGTTGAGCATCCAACCAAATTTGATGCTGGGAAAACTAATGCCGCCCTGGGCCTCGTCGAAAGGCACTTCCTGATTGCTATCGGAAATACTGACTACCCCTCCCCCGATCCCAAAGCCAAATACAAATCCTTTTCTTTCAATGGTGCTGCCGGCATCTTGTCCGAAAGCAGTAATGGTGCAAATAGCGAATACAAGAATTAATACATTTTTCATGATCTAAAAATTTTGAAAGTGAATGAAATAATGATACGGGCGTACTAATTGGCCTGAATAAATTCTGCGATAGCGTTGTCGATGGCGGCAGCTAATTCGAACCAGGCTGCTTCGTGTTCATCCGTGGAGGCATCCATGTTGGTAAGCAAGAGGTAACCGGCATTCCCGTTTTGATCGAATTGCAAATTGCAAGTTGTTCCGGGATCGGCTCCATCGTGTTTAATGTTATCGCCATTCAGAAACCAGAATACCCCTTGATTCTCTCCAATGCCGGCCGGGGTGGTGTTGGCGGGTAGCAAGGCCTCGAAAAGCAGGTCGTATCCCGCTTGCGAAAACAGGTCGGCAGAACGTCTTTGGGCTCCTTTCATCATATCCAGCAGATACTTAGCTAAATCTTCGTTACTGGTATTCACGCTGGCATCGGGATAAGAATCATTATTATACACTGGAAGGGGCGTGTTCCGATCCCAGTATAACTTTGCCGCCTGAGCAGGGTCGAGATCGGCCAAACCGTAGGCCGAATGTTCCATGTTCAAAGGTTTCAAAATATTGATTTGGACATACTCTTTGAAAGACATTCCCGTAGCCGCTTCGACCAGATAAGCAGCTAGAGAGCTAGCTATGTTCGAATAATTCCAGGCGTCGCCGGGCGCTGTCACTCCAAAATTATTCATACTGTAGAGGTCGCCGTTTTCCAGATAGTATTCCGCCAAAAAATCTTCTAATGGGATGGACGATCGCTGTTGCACTCCGAACCCATTTTGTAGGAGTTGGGCTCCGTCCGTTGACAAATCTTCCCCCGGCAAAATATGATAAGCTTGAAAATATGCTTCGATGTCGTCAAGTAGTCCTGAGGTATGCGTAACCAGATGCCTGACCTTGATAGGAGCATCCGGAAATCGGGGGTTTTTGACTTCGACCGGTAGGATTTCATTGATATCTGATTCCAGGCTAAAATGCCCTTGTTCGATGGCCTTGACAATTGCTGCCGCTATAAAGGTTTTACTAATCGATCCAATTGGCTGAGTGGTCTTATTGGTGTACAGCTGCTTGTTTTCAACATCTGCGTAGCCAAATGCTTCCTGAAAGATAATCTCGTTCTCTTTTACAACTGAAACCGCAAAACCCGGTACTTCGGAATTATTTAGTATTCCATTAAGCCTCGTTGATAAAGCTGTTGAAGAATTAATAGGATCGGGGTTGGGCAGAGGTATTACATTATCGTCATCACTATCACAAGCGAAAAAGAGCGTAGCAACAGTAAGATGGACGATTAAAAATAAAAAGATTCTTTTCACGATTTCAAAATTTTAGTTTAACAATGAGTGTTGGATTCCTATGCCGTCTAAGTGTATGATAGACAACAAAGAAGTGGTGAATTAATACTTAGCTAAGGATTGATTTACTTTGATTGACGATTCAAAGTTGAAAAGAAATCGCCCTCGATTCGTCCGTGATTATAATTGCGCACTTTTTGATAGAATTCCGTTCTTTTAGGATGTTTTCTCGTGATACCGGCCATCATACCTGACCACAATATGAATCCAAAGAGACCGGGCCAGGCGCATCAACCGGAAAAAGGTGGCCGCTGCCAAAAGCAACACGAAAGTCATCGTTCTCTCCACAGGCCAATCGAAGCCAAAAGTCAGTATCAGGGCCGGTAGGAACATGTAAAATACACCCAAGCCATAAGAAATAAACATAGCGCCGTAGTAGAAGCCCGGTTCCGGCGTAAAATGCTGATCGCAAACCGGGCATTTGTCGTGCATCGCCAAAGGATTTTGAAAATCAAAAGGCTCTTGAAACAATTTAGAGGAACGGCAACGAGGACAACGGTAATTGACAATGCTTTTAAGAAGATTCATAGATTTCGGTCTTTAAAAAATTAATGGGCCTCCAAAAATCGCCGGACAATCTGATCCACCCGGCTGGCGACTTGGTTATACTTCGCCGTATCAAAAATAGCGTCCATATTCGTGATCAGGCTATAGCCCGAGCCATCCACCGGATCCACTTCCAGATAGGTGGACACACCGAAGCTATTGCCGCCGTGTTGAAGTTTGCCGTCCTTCTTAATCCAGAAAATGCCGTGATTGTCCGCAAAATCGGTTGGTATGGTACCAGCCGCCAATTGGTCGTCGAAGAGAAGGTCGTAGCCAGACTCCGGAAACAAAGTGTTGGACAGCCCCTGCGATCCATCGATCATATCCTGTAAATACTTCCCCAAATCAATATTGGAGGTAAAAAGACTGCCTTCCGGGTAAGAATCATTGGCGTAGAGAGGAAAAGGCGTGCTTTTATCCAGGTACCATTTTGCCATATTGCTCCGATTGACCTGGCTAATGTCGTAAGTGGAATTACTCATTCCCAACGGTTCCAGCACATTTACCTTGACATAATCTGCGAAGTTCTGGCCCGTAGCGGCTTCAATCAGGTAACCGGTCAATCCGGTGGCCACATTGGAGTAAGACCAGCTGGTGCCGGGCGCGGTATCGGCAAAGTTGTCCGGACTGTGCATATCGCCATTTTCGAGGTAATATTCGCCGAGGAATTCTTCCAGCGAACGGCCTTCTCTCTGATCAATACCCAGATCGTTCATGAGGGTGGCTGCTCCCGGTGTCGAGATATTTTCTCCGGGCAGGATGTAGTAATTCTCTGCCAGGTAAAACGCCGGATTATCCAGCAACCCGGAAGTGTGCGTAACCAGATGTTTTACCTGAATAGCGACATTGGCGTGCTTTGGATTCACCACCGGTACTGGCAAAATGTCGTTGATTTCCGTTTCCAGGGTAAAATAGCCTTGTTCGATGGCTTTCACCACTGCTGCGGCTACGAAAGTTTTACTGGTCGAGGCAATGTGCTGTACTGTTTGATTGGTGTAGGGTTTCTGCGCCTGCACATCCGCGTAACCAAATGCCTCCTGATAGACGATGGTATTATCTTTCACAATGGTAATCGCAAATCCGGGAACGTCGTTTTTGTTTACCAGCTCCTCCATTGAAACGGTAAGTTCAGCAGCGGAGGTGATCGGGCGGGGGTCAGGTTGCAGAGCGGTGTCTTCATCATCGCAAGAGAACAAAGCGGCAGCTACAAAAAGCTTGACCACAAAAATTAAAAAAAAGTCTTTCATAATTTTATAATTGAATGATTTAGTATAGGCACGAAGGTTCTAGGCTACCTTCGGCGCTTTGCCGGAAGGTGGCTGAATAGATTCTGTACCCTTGAATAATTTTTCGTTACGATACAAAGATGGAGAGAAAGGGCCGATCAATCGTCCGCAATTACGATTGCGAACCTTTTGATGAGATTCCGGACTTTTGGGGACTGGCAGGAAGTGTTATTCCGTATTTTTCTTCCGCACGGTACGAGATATCCGATACATCAAGCCTGCTGTGATAAACATTAACCCGATTACAACCCAGCCTAAGAGCGGATAGTTCAGCATCAGTCCTTTCCCGGATTGATAAACGATCCACCCTGCAGCGACGGCGGCCAAACCGGCTGCCAGTTGTTGCACAGCCGCATCAATGGCCATAAAGGAGCCCCGGTCTTGCTCCTTTGGAACAGCAGTGCCCAAGGCAGTAGAGGAAACCATTCGGGCACTAACACCGATAAATAGAAGGATATGAAACAAGACGACCAACCAAAGAGGCGTTGTTTCCAGGTGACAATAAATACCGACGACCAGGATGGCCAATAGGGTGCCGCCGATAAAGACCCGGAGTGTTCCGAAGCGATCAGCGAGGTATCCAAGCAGAGGACTAAAAACCAAGATAGTAAGGCCCGTAGCTCCGTATACCAGGGGTAGATCCTCGAGGCTGATACCCAAATTATTGGTGATAAAAGCAGAACCAAAAGTCATGAACAGCACATCGGCACCCACAATGAAGGAGTTGTTTCCAAAGACCGTCCAATATTCGGCTTTTCGGATATTGATCCATACATGCCGCCAGGCTTGATTTTGTACCGGTGTTTGTAGATGCCGATCAATGGGTGTAAATGTTCAAAGGGCTAATGCGATGACTAACGTCCCGAAAGCCAGTATGCCCCAAAATGGTGCCTACAACACCACCGAAAATACCTGTAATGATTCGAGCCGCAAATAGTGCGGCGTAACTATGAGCCTGTGTGCAGAGTAGCAGACCGACCAAGAACCCAGAATAGAAAAACATTAAAAACCGCTTTCGATCGAATTGGTCCGCATAGCCGGAGGCTACGAAAGCCGAGGTACCTGCGCTAAAAGTATAGGCGGATACCACCCAGCCAAATTCTTTGGTTGTCAACTCAAGCTCAGGTAGTAGTACAGCGCTTAGAGCGGGAAGTAGCATAAAATCCAGGACAATCGTAAAAAGCAAGCAGGAAAGTACAAATAGCAATAGTTTCTGATAGTTGGAAAAGCGGGGCTTGTGGTTTGTTTTCATATTGCCTTGTTTGCTTTTATCCAGGCTCTCGGCGTCATCCCTTCCGTCTTTTTGAAAAACGCATTGAATACCGTTTTTGAATTAAAGCCGCTCTCATAAGCCAGGCCCAAAAGCGTGAGGTGGCTGTTAGTAGGATCTAATGCTTTCTTTTTAAAAGCTTCTAAACGATGCAAATTCAGGAATTCATTGAAATTTTTGCCGAAGTGTTCATTGAGTAACCAGGACAATTTATTGGGGTGCAACGATATTTTATCTGCCAACTGCCGCAGGGAAAGCGATGGATCAGCAAATATCTCCTCTTTCTGGATTAGCAGCTCTAAATGCTCCGTATATCCCTTTGTTTCCTTTTTATCCAATAAAGAACTATTGATCGATTTGGGCTGGCCGACCCTGATGGAGTCCAGGGTATATTTGTTTTCAATGGAATGGGGAAAATTCATTTGGTTGAATAATTGCTGAAATCGAGTATTTTTTCGCAAATTATCCCAAACCCAAAAGTTTTTCAGGGTGACCAGCATGACCGAGCGTTCTTCATAGGCTTTTTCGAGCCAGTCCATTGCTTCGTCCGGTCTATTCAACAGCGAGAACAAAGAGGCCGGATCAGCGGAGTCGATGTATGTTGAGTTTTTTATCACCGACAATACCTCCTCGCTCTTACCCATTAAGATCTTGACCACCAACAGATCCATATTGGCAAGCCCCTGGCCACCAGCCAATTCTAGTGCGCGATGGATGTCGATCATCGCTTCTTTGTATTTTCCCAGGTAGCCCAGCACCAACCCCCGGAACCGGAGTGCTTCGCCAAAACTAGGGTCGATTTCTAGGGCTGTATCGAAAGCAGAAATAGCGGCTTCAAACCGTCGGGCAAAGTAATAGGTCAGGCCTAATTGCCAATGGCTGATGACGTGCAGCGGATCGGTTTCGGTGATTTTTTTAGCTACCTGGATTGACCGTTCAAAATCCTCTTCAATAAAGATGTAATAATAGCTGATGAATTCATTTTGATCAGGTAGTCCGTGTTTTACGGCCTTATTATAGGCAACCAAAGCGGCTTCCCAGTTCCAGTCAAAAAACAACTTAATATAAGCCAGCACTTTATGACCTTGTGCGCATTGCTCGTTTAGTTCAAGTGCTTTGAGAGCGGCCGTTCTGGCCCGCTCATGCGCTTCCTTAGTGGCAAGCAGGCCGAAGCCTGCGGCATGAATATAGGCTTCCCCCAAGGAGGAATAAGCATCGGCATAATTAGGGTCAGCCTGTATAGCCTGCTCGAAATAAGTCAATGCTTTTTTGATGTCGTCAAAGTCCTTTCGTTTCAAATGATAATTTCCCCGCAGTAATAGATCATAGGCTTCGACATTTTTGGTAGGTAGAAGTTCTGAAAAGGACGGAATATCAAAATGGCCGAAATTTTCCCGGATCTGGTCAGCGATGAGCTCGCTGATTTCATCCTGCAAGGCAAAGATATCTTCCAGCTCCCGATCGTAATTTTTTGACCAAAAATGGGTCCCGTCGCTGGCATTGATCAATTGGGCTGTGATTCGTATTCTGCTTTTAGCTTTCCGAATACTGCCCTCCAGGATGTTCGCAACTCCCAATTTTTCTGCAATGATACGTACATCTGCATTTTGATTTTTAAATGCAAAAGAGGATGTGCGGGCAATGACTTTCAGGCCTTTGATCCTAGTCAGAGCATTAATGATCTCTTCGGTCATGCCATCACTAAAGTACTCGTTCTCTGGATCGGCACTCATATTTACAAACGGCAGTACGGCAATGCTGGCTCGATTAATTCGGTCAGACGGGGACTTTTTCATGCGGGAAAAATACGACAATTCCCCTATTTTTGTTTTGTTTGATCCGACATTCACGTCACAACTATGTCTTTCGATGACCAAAGTAAAAATCCATTGGAATTCCGAAAAGCTATTGAGCATTTCGGCGATGATCATTAGTTTTCTCACCTTGATCATCTTCGTTTATCAGACAAATCTTTTGAGCCGCCAGAACTACATTTCAATTCTGCCATATCTGGACTTATCGAGCACCCAAAACCGAGGCGGGCAAATATTTGAATTAACCCTGAAAAATCATGGTGTGGGGCCTGCCATTATCGAATCAGTAACATTTAAATATCAAAATAAATCATACGACCTGACAAAATACGACGATGACTTTTTCCTATTCCTGAAGGCAAGAGCTCCCGAATTGGATAGCATTAAGAACTTCTCTTCTTCCACACTGGAAAGAGGTACGGCCATTCCTGCCAATGGGGAATACAATGTCATCAGGGTAAGCGGCCTTGCGGAAGACTATCAGTTGGTCGTCCGTGTGGTCAATAAACTCTTGGAAGATGGTCTTGATTATGAGATCGTTTACAAATCCATCCAGAATGAGCGCTGGCGGATTCACAGCACTTCTGAAGGACCGGAGAAATTGCGTTAGAAAATTAGGCCTACTTGATTGAAGATGTCTAAAGTTTCCTTGATAAATTAATTCGAAAGTAAGGTAAATAGTTCTTTTTTCTCCTGCTTTCCCCTTAGTTCGACTTTTCCCAAAAACTTTACGTCATGATGGAGATTTGAACCTAGTTGTTTGACCAGATCGGCGGAAATGATTAGATCAACATCATAAGTATTGCACAAGCCCTGAATCCTGGCGGTGGCGTTTAACACATCTCCTGTGAACAGAATATCCTTCTTAATGATACCGATCTCTCCAGTTGTCACCTTTCCCAGGTGAATCCCCGCTTTAAAGGTAGGAACCAGTCCAAACTGCTCCCTGAACCAGTCTTCACGACGTCTAAGGTTTTCTTTCATAGCGAAAAAACAGTTTAGGCAACGATTGTCAGACCTAGCCGACCGAATTTTCCAAGACAGAATTATTTCATCCCCTACATACTGGTATATTTCACCCTCATATTGAATGATGGCATCGGAGAAGCAATTATAGTATTCCCGCAGTAGTTTAAAATATTCCAAATGACCAAGCTTCTCCGCAATCGTGGTGGAGGATTTCATATCTAAAAACATGAATATCCTTTCTTCTTCCCGCGGGACATGGTATTTTCCAATAAAAAAGTTGAGCAGTACATTTTGTCCGGCAAATTCACTGATTTCCGAATAAAAAAGAGAAAGTAATAGTGCAGTCGCTAATTGTATGGCAGTACTCAAATGGGTAACACTAACAAGATAATTAAAATACTTGTGCCACACTCTGGTGTCCAATAAATGTGTGTTCAACTCCAGGCTTGCTGCGACCGGGAAAGTCACGAAAATAACCAGGAAAAAAATCAATGAATAGATCAACAACTTATAGAAAAGTCTTAACGCAAATTTTTTATTCGAGAAAACATGATCCAGATACTTTAACTCAATGAAGCCGATCAACAGGCCGACGGCTGTTATGGCTAAACTTGATAGTAGAAAGATTTGGAAGTCCATTTGAATGGCGGTCGCGGGAAGCTCACTAAAACTACCGGTAGCAGCTAATTCCACCAGCAAAAACACCCATCCGGAAAGTAACCAGATCAACCCAAAGGGAATGATTCTGTATGCAAATCTTTTATTTTTTGGTGACAACATTTTCAGATTTATTTGACTTAAGTTCGGGGTTCATCAACTCCTTGGGGATAAACCATTTCGAATGTTTCCTACAGAATTCGACAATACGTTCATTACCTTTTTCCCGGAACATGTTTTGGTCTTCTAGTATTAGGACCTCCGGCGGCCTGCCTTCCTGTCATTGAAAAATGGACTCATGGATGAATACGATTGATTGAAAATTCAGTGATTGTTTTTTGATATTGACCATACAAAGATGGGATGAACTGTCACATTGGTCGTACCAAAATGAAATGGCGAACTTATCGGTGAGATTCCGTACTTTTAGAGACCGTAAAATCTTCGTAAAGTGTATGTACGAATTGATGCAAAAAAACCTGAATCGGCACATTAAATTAGAGCAAGACGAGTTTGATTTATTTCGGAAAAAGTTAGTAGTCAAACATTACAGAAAGAATAGCTTTCTCCACCAATTGGGCCAGATCTGTAAATACACCTTCTTTGTCAACAAAGGCCTATTGAGGCTATACGACATCGATGAAAAAGGAGACGAGAAAAATACCCTTTTCGCCAAAGAAGAATGGTGGGTGTCCGATTTGTACAGTTTTCACAGTCAAAGACCCGGCACCTATTTTTTACAGGCACTGGAAGACACCGAAGTGCTTCAGCTTTCAAAGCACCACATGGAAAGTCTGTTGTTAAAGATCCCTAAGCTGGAGCGATTCTGGCGAATTTTACATCTCAATGCTTTTATTGCTCAGCAAGAAAGGGTAATGCATATGATCTCGAAATCTGCTGAACAAAGATATCTTGATTTTATAGAGAAATATCCAAACGCTGAGCTCAGAATTCCGCAGAAACACATTGCTTCCTACCTGGGCATCACGCCTGAATTCCTTTCTAAGATGAAAAACAGATTGAAACCTTAATCTAGGTTAATTTTTTCCCTCTCCATTACCCTTTCCTTTGTTCTGAATTTAAAAAACAGAACAATGGAAAAAAGAATCATGCTTTTAAGCTTAAGTTTTCTATTAGGCGTTTTCTCCTTTGCGCAAAGTGTAGAGACCGTCGGAAAAAGCCCTTGGGGATCCGAAGATGAGATCGGTACTCTCAACATGATGAATAACGAATCTCGCTTGTCCGTGCTCTCCTCCATTAGAAGTGGCCGGGTATACGATCTCAGCGTAGATTATTTTGTAGGTATGCCTAGCTTTCATTCCCTGGGTGACCCTCCCTACCAGTATTGGTTGACTCATACCCCGCATGGGACGATTGTAGACAATCCCAATGGGCTGGGAGAAAAAATGAACCACAAAGTAAGCTATACGGGCGATGCCATCTCCATGTACACCCATATGGGAACGCACATCGATGCCCTGAACCATTTCGGCCTAAATGGAAAAATCTGGAACGGCTACACTCCGGAAAAACATCTGGGGGATAAGGGGTGGCTCAAAACCGGAGCGGAAACAATTCCCCCAATTATAGCCAGAGGTGTATTGATAGACATCCCTGCATATAAAGGTGTGAGAAGTTTGCCACAAAATTACCGGGTAAATGCTGACGACTTGAGAGGAGCATTGAAAAAGCAGAATACAGTGCTTCAGCACGGGGATGTAGTGCTCATCCGGACCGGACAGGCCATTCATTATCACAATGCCAAAGAATACCTTCATCAATATCCAGGTATCAATCTCGAAGCCGTCAAGTGGTTGGTAGAAGACCGACAAATCATGCTGCTCGGCGCCGACAATCTCAGTTTCGAAGCTTTTCCTCCCGAAAGAACCGACAATTGGGTGCCCGTACACACCTATCTCCTGGCAGAAAAAGGGGTGATGTTTCTCGAACAAATGAACCTGGAAAGTATTGCCGAAGATGGGGTTTACGAGTTCGCATTCATCGGTGCGTCTCTGAAGCTGAAAGGGGCCAGCGGGGCACCGATGAGACCGTTGGCAATTCCTTTAAAATAATCTATAAACTTCCCTATTATGCCTATTGCTTCATTTGTTAGATCCAGAACTTTTCCCATTCTACTGGTCAATTTTTTGGGAATATTAGGTTACAGTTTAGTACTACCGATTTTGATTTTCATCGTATCGGATTTTGGCGGAAATGGGTTTATCTACGGGCTGATCGGAGCTACCTATCCTCTTTTTCAGTTTATTGGCGCCCCTAAACTGGGTAAGCTCTCCGACCGGATCGGTAGAAAGAAAGTCCTCATCATTACCCAACTGGGTTCCTTCTTGGCTTGGTCTCTATTTTTGCTGGCTTTCTTTGTGCCCAAAATCACAATATGGTCGCAGCAAGTTTCCATAGTTGGGGGTTATGTTGTAACCCTACCCCTCCTCCTCCTCTTTATAGCCAGGATGATCGATGGTTATACAGGTGGGAATATTTCGGTAGCCAATGCGTACATGGCTGATATTTCAACCGATGCGGATAGAAACAAGAATTTTGGATTGATCGGTACTTCTACCAGCTTAGGTCTTGCAGTCGGGCCAGCCATTTCAGCATTATTGGCAGCGACCTTTCTAGAAGAATTATTGCCGCTAATGATTGCTACCGCGGCCGCTCTATTGACAGCGATCATTATCAATAAAAAACTGACCGAAAGTAATCCGTGTATAGAAAACACGGTTGTACCTTCCATTAAGGAATTCGGACAATTTTTCCAAGTGGTACCTAAAAACTGCTATGATGAAAATAATATGGAGTCCGGATCTGTTGCGAAGAATGGTTGGAGGGAAATATTGAGCATAAAAGGTATCCCGGTTATGTATTTCATTTATTTTCTGACCTACTTAGCATTTAACCTGTTTTATGTGGCTTTGCCGATCTATGCTTCGACAGAACTTAATTGGACAGCAGCAGAACTGGGAATTTTTTTAGCCTATTTCAGCCTAATGATGATGGTAACTCAAGGTCCGGTATTGACAAAAGTATCCCGCTATGCCGATAGCGCTACTTTAATGATCGCCGGTGCGGTTTTCTTGAGCATCGGTTTTGTACTACTGTTAGGCAAAAATGTAACTTTGCTTTACGCAGCCGTTACCCTTATGGCTCTGGGTAATGGTATTATGTGGCCAAGCTTTCTGGCCATGCTTTCTCAAATGGGGTCGCCTTCCAAACGCGGTGCTATTCAGGGGTATGGTGCCTCGATGGGAAGTATTGCGGGTATGGTGGGATTGATTTTGGGAGGCTTCTTTTTTGAATTTTGGGGAACGGCGATATTTAAGATCAGTGCCGGCATTTTTCTTGTAGTCGCATTTACCGTTCTATTCAGGCTACCTTACGTAAAGCTGAGAATTAAAAAATACTTCTTTGAATGTAACAAATTTCGCCTTTTATCAATTAAGAGGAAATTCTGAAAACCGATTTTTAATCTTAGTCTGGAAAAACCGGACACTGATATATCCAGCAAGCTTGGGTTAATTTCCTTTATTATTGTGAGTTGCCTTTAATCCTTACCAAGTTGACGCTTTCGGCTTTGATTGCTTTTGTGATATTTTATTATTCGGAGATTCATGCGACTCCATTGGAGGCGTATTTATGCCACTCCATAGGAGGGGTATTTATGCCACTCTGTAGGAACCGTACTCATCCCACCGTATATGGGCATCAATGTCATTTTTTAATCCCCATAGCTATACCCTATGAAAGAAGAGGTAAGGCAATTTAACAGCAGCCCTTCAAAAATGAAGTTTTCCCCCAAGATCAATGAAGCCCCCCCTGCACTCTGCCTAGCTGCCCTCTACAATACCAAGCTGCTGGAGAAGGGAAGGGGTTGATTTTTTTCTTTTTCAAAAAGCCCCTCATGATGGCGCGGGGCTTTTTTGGAAAAGAGAAAAATGCGGGTTAGGTACTGATGCACGGCAAATTCCTAAACCTGTCTGTCGGCCTCTTAAGCTCACTCGACAGAATGAAAGAAGTTTTTGTCTATCTCTATCCACCCTATCTTCTCCATACCCGTAAAATTCAACCCTCCTCGTATAAATGTGAGATGACTGCAATGCAGCATCAACTGGACTAACATCCTGCCTGCTTCTTTTTATAGGGAGGACGAAAAACAGCAGCTGATTTTAGCCATGGGACCTCCGCTTTCTACAAAGCGATTTTTATAATCGGCGGTTTTTTCAGAAAGCAAACAATTTTGCAGTTGCTCTCAAAAATTCGCTATCTTCAATTTGTTATATGCAGTTTGATACTCCAAGACCATGACCTTTCGCTTTTTACCGATCGCATTTACCTCTTTATTGTTCTTACTAGCCTGCACGGAAGAGCCAAAGACCTCGTCTGAGGTGGAAGGCGTTCGCAACTTTGTCATTAATGAAATCGGCGATACCATTCCAACCGGTGTCTGGCTCCCCATTGAGGGCCAACAGCTCAATGCCGACAGTATGATGCGCCCCCGGTCAAAGACGCTGAAATCCGAAACAAAAGCAATTGCTCTCACACCACACATCCGGACCGCAGAAAAACCTGAGGTGACCGTTATCACCAAATTACCCAAGGTGATCGTGCCGGGAGAAGCAGGGGTGCCGCTGCCCGAGACCTGGGCAATACAAGGACGAGTAGTACCAGCTGAATTCCCCGAACCGACTCCCGCCCGAAGTCCGGAAATGAAAGACAAAGCGGTTGCCGACATCCGGTACCTGGACATGAAACACGGTATGCGTTACAGTATTGTCCGAACCCTCTTTCAGGATGATGATGGTTACTTATGGATGGGAACCCACGGGGGAGTCAGCCGATACGACGGGAACAGTTTTTTGCATTTTGGCACCAAACATGGGCTTCCGGGACCGCGAACCCCCGTAATTTTTAAGGATTCGGATAGCAATATGTGGTTCGGGACTGTTGAGGGGATGGCAAAATATGACGGAGAGACATGGGTTCAGTTCCCATTGCAGGCCCGAAATACACAGAAAGCACCCTCATTTGAAGATGAAACAGGTCGTATTTGGTTGGTTTCCAGGGATGGGGCCTTACATTGCCTTTCTCTTCAGCCAAATGGCAGGGATGGTATGGTTACTACCTATAATAAGAATGGGGCATTGTTTGGTACTGGTGTGCCGTCTTTCCTTTTTGATCGAAGAGGGGGGATCTGGATCGGCACCTACAAAGGGGTCTATTTTTATCAAGCAAGCATGGGCGGAGAACACGGCCGCTTTTTACATTTCTCCAATGAACAAGGGCTGACGCAAAGCGGGGCAGTCCCTATATTTCAGGATGACAACGACGCCATCTGGTTTACCACGGTCGGGGAAACAAAATTATTGCACCTGAACCTGGAGGTGTTGAATGAAGCCTATCCCTCATCCACAGGGAGTAACAAAGACATCGAACTAGGTCAGGTAAGTAACTTCTCCTTAACAGAGGACTACACCTGGCAAATTTTCCGGGGACGTAATAAAGGATTATGGTTTTTGCACCGGAGAGATGGCCTGGATCACTATTCGACAGGATCGGAAAAGAATACACGCCTTACTGTAGAAGAAGGGCTGACCCTGAATAACCTTCAAGCGGGCCTGGAGGATACACACGGCAATTTGTGGGTAGGTACCTTTGGTGGGGGCCTCAACCGATATAATCCCAACGGGTTTCGGCATTATAGCCTGGCCCAGGGTCTGAGAGGGGACCGGATAAGGGCTATCATCGAAGATAAGCAGGGTAAGCTTTGGTTTGGCAATGAACAAGAAGGAAGCTTGCATCGATACGATCTGGTCGCTGAGAAATTCACTTATTTCGATATACACACTAGCAGTATACATTGTTTATTGGAGGATCGGCACGGAAGCATTTGGGCGAGTAGTTTTGGTAAAATTGCTCAACTTAATCCACAAACAGAGTCTTATCGCGACTTTGCCATTACAAATGGCTTCATCACAGCGTTCGTGGAAGATAATAGCGGAGGACTTTGGATGGCCAGTACAGGAAACGGTTTGTATTTCCTAAATGACGAAAAACAAAAGACGTTTGTCCATTTTCCGATAGAGAATGGAATGATCGATGACAATGTAGGATTTGTGCTGAAAGACCGACAAGGCCAGCTCTGGATTGCTTCCTGGTCGGGGATTAGCAGAATGGTATTACCGGAAACAGCGCCGGGGACGGGCCAATCCTTCAATGGAAAGGTCATGCATTATGCAGAGGGCGAGGGGCTGCAAAACACCTTCGTTCACATGTTGTTGGAAGATCGCTACGGAGCTATTTGGGCGGCTACCCAAGATGGCCTCCATCGCTATGTTCCCGAAGCGAACGGCCCGGGAAGATTTGAGCATTTTCGCGAAGCAGACGGCCTCAGCTATCATGATATCAGATCGCTGCAGGAAGATCGCAATGGGAATATTTGGATCGGCACCTACAAAGGGCTTTCCGTACTGGTGCGGGATACCACTTCCGACAATCCGGAAAACGACTTTTACTTTTACGCTTTTACACATGATGACGGTTTGAAGACCCTATCGTTTATGCAAAGGAGCATACTCCTGGATAGCCACAACACCCTTTGGATGGGAACGCTGCAAGGTTTGGTGTCGCTCGACCTCAATACCTTTGAGTTTCCCACTCATGCGCCCCAAAATGTACAACTCACGCACCTTATCATCGACCAGCAGCAGATCGATTATCGCCGCCTCCAAGATACCGCCTACCACCGACAATTCGATTTTGGCGAAGTCCTAAGCCGAAGCTTCGACTCGGTGGCCGCTTATCAAAACTATCCTCTAAACCTGCGCTTGCCCCACGACGTCAATCACCTGACCTTCCACTTTTCGGCCATCGACTGGTATGCCCCGCATAAAATTCAGTTCCAATTCCGGCTGGAAGGCTTTGACCCGGATTGGCGGGAGCCACAAACAGAACCCAAGATCGACTACCGGAATCTGCCGCACGGAAAATATACCCTACGGGTGAAAGCGATCGGGGCCGGACAAGTCGAAAGCGCAGCATTTCTCTATCGCTTCACCATACTACCGCCCTGGTGGCTGACCTGGTGGGCCTATACCTTGTATGCCTTGCTGGCCCTGGGGGCGATCTATCTCTTCGTCCGTTGGCGCACCACCTCCCTGCGCCGGCAGCGACAGCTCCTGCGCACCCGCGTCCACGAACAAACCCGCGAAATCCGCGCCGAGCAAAAACGATCCGATGAACTGCTGCTCAATATCCTTCCCCCGGCAGTGGCCCGCGAGCTGAAAGAAACGGGCAAAACCACGCCGGTGCGTTTTGAGCGGACCAGCATCCTCTTCGCAGATTTCAAAGGATTCACCAACATCGTGGCCTCTATTCCCGGCGATGTGTTGGTGGAAGAGCTCGACGAGATCTTCCAACAGTACGACGACATCATCGAAGAGGTCGGATTGGAAAAAATCCAGACCATCGGCG